>NZ_JACJPC010000065.1:0-212665 GCF_014695875.1 Leptolyngbya sp. FACHB-541
ACCGCTTGATGCTGACAGCCGCAGGGTTATGGAACTTTTACCTGATGGTTGCTTAGACCAGAGTCACTCCAAAACTAGCAGTCGCTTCCTTACTCTTATTTCCCGACAACTCTTTTATCCAAGTTGAAACTTGATACTAAACCCGTCTGTGGAGTAGCAGTATCGGTAGGGGCGAAGCATTCGGTCAGAATCCTTGCAACTGAAGCACAATTCTTTTGCTGAATGCTTCGCCCGTACACCCAATAGTGCTTTTTCACGAGACAGATTCCGTGTGAGTTGGGTTAGGGTCAATACTTCTTGAGAAAGGGAAAGAGATGAAAACCAGTTTTCATCTCTTTCTCTTAAAGTTTTGCCCTTCCCCTCACTTGACCGCAATTTGTGCCAGTTCTAACTCCGTTTCTTCTGGCAATCGCACCTCTTGCTCAACAGTGAGTCCAGCAAGAAACTGGCGGTCTTCAGTAATATGAGGCAGTTTCAGTTGCGAGTCTGTAATCCCCCGCTGCATCAGGCGTTGTCGCAGTGTGGCAAAGCTGCCCGGCGCTAAAATTCGCAGTCGGGGAGCAGGGACCTGGTCAGGACGCTTGTTGGCGTAGGAAAGGTGAATCTCCTTCAATCTGAAATCAAATCGCTCTAGAAACGCTTGCGGGTTGCTGAGGATATAATTCGGCGTGAGTTCGATGTTCACCAGGTAATGAGCTGGAATTTCATCCTCTGATAGCGTGATGCAAAAGTCTTCAAGCGACAGTTTGAAATCTTGCTGAAGCCGCTGCATGACCTGAATGGCATGAAATTCTGTCGTTTTTTCGGTTGTTGAGGAAAGTAGCCCGCCCAACCGATGCCGAAAGGCGATCAGAGGCGCTTTTTCGTGGAAGCCTAAAACCTCAACCACATCGCCGATGTCGTACCGATATAGCCCGTTGTAGTTGGTCACCAAAACGCGGTAGCGCTCATGTGGCTTGACTTCTTCGGCTAAGAGTGTTTTGGGCTGGTCTACATGCCACTGGTCCTCAGGAATGAATTCGTAGAAGGCATTTTCGATCGCCAAAATTGCATTGTCGTTGTTGAATTCGTAATAGGTGCCAAACGCGCTTTCTGAGGAGGCATAGATGCCGCCAAAGACAGGAGTATCACCAAAGTAACTGGGGAACCGCTCAAAGTAGAAGTTTGATGTGCCGCCCCGTGCCGTGATGATAAACGAGAGATTTGGCCAGACCAATTCTGGAGTCAGGCGACCTTCGGTTTTAAGGATTTGTCGCAGCTCAGCGGCTCGTTCTGGAGTAGCTGAAAAGAGCTGTTCTAACTTGGCTCGTAATTCAGGTTCGAGGTTGAGCCACGGGGCGATCGCCCCTGTCTCCAAATCTCGAATTAAATCTTCAGCGTAGGATTCCAGATAGTCACATAGCCGCAGCGCCAGAATTGGAAATGTTGCCGCAATCACGCTAAGCTGCGGGTCTTGCAGCGAAAACAGCAGACACATATAGTGGCGCGCCAAACTGTCTACGATTTGCAGCGCATCGTAGGGCTGAGCAAACAGTTGACGATAGAGTGGGTTGCTTTGACGCACAGTACTCGCGCTGACCGGGCCGTAGTCAATGCCGCCTGTGGTCTGCCCAATCCCTTGAACTGAGCTGGTCAACAGCATTTTGCCAATCGATACGCCATATTTCTTGGCTTCCTCGACCGCAAAGCCGATGCTGACCTGGTTGATCCGCTGAGAAACTCGTTGCGATCGCCGCGTCACCGGGATCATCTTCTGTTTCCCTGTAGAACCGCTAGTCAAATTGAGGTAAACGACCGGATCGGGGGTCAAAATATTTTGCTCACCCTGGGCAATCCGCTCAATGTAAGGCTCATAGGCGCTGTAGGGCAAAATCGGCATCCGTTGACGAAACTGGTCAACCGTTTTAATGTCCCTCAGTCTGTACTTGCGCCCAACCTCTGTATTTTGATGTGCCCGTAGGAGCGATCGCAAAAATTGCTCCTGCACCTGAGCAGTCCGTTTAGTTTTACGCACAAAACCTGCCTTCGCCTGTCTCGCAAAGACGGGCAAAAGCGACAGCACTAGATTTTTCATTCAGTCAAACCTCACACCACACAAACCCACTCTGGCTCTGATTAAAGCGGATTTGTTAAAGAACTTCAAATTATTGAACTTTCGCCAACATAACGAACAAAGCCATTTCTGTTTAATACACTGCCAATCTCCCAGAAATCTGAAGCTGATCCTCGAAGAATCGGACTGATGCACTTAACTTCAGAATAAGGGGAAACGGTGTTGCATAGATGTTCCTGAGAGACACAAGTGAGACCGACACATAGGGTGGGTCAGTTCGAGCTTGGCTGACCAACGTCGAACTCTACAGATAACCACAACTCGGTACGGGGCGATTTCGCAGACAAAACCCTGTCAGAGCCGAGGTTCAATGGCAGAACTCACCTCGGTATTGCTGATTCGATGCATGAATTTCGTAGGGGCATGGCAATGCCATGCCCCTACAGAGGAGATTGAGATCCATGAATCGTAGCCGCATTCGCCAACGCCACCCACCCCTACCCAAATTGCGGTTAATTGAACAAACTCGACCACCCATTAACGGTAGGGGCGCAGCATTCGGCAGATAAACCCTAGAATGAACCAGAGTTTCTGCCCGAATGCCACGCCCTACAGGGATATTCGCGACTGTTCAAACCAACCTGTAAAACCAAGCAGTACGTTAGTCAATTGCGCTAGTCAATAGATATCGACTGTGGCCCGCCGTTGCTACTGCCATTGCTGCTATTAGTCGTGGAGTAAGACGAGGTACCCGATTGCTGATCAAGCCAGGTTTTAACCGGATCTTCAGCCAGGTTTAGCCGAAACAGCCCTGAAAAGAAACCGCCCGCAAACGCTAAAGGTTGGGCTGTCAATTCTCTGAACAAGGGGGTAAGTTCATCAATAAACATGGCAGGACTTCTCGCTAGAACTTTTGATCATGCTAAGTAAACAAACGCTTATAAAGCCAAGGAGCGCTCCAAGGGGGACTTCCCCGACTTTATAACGGTAATACTGACCCGATCGTAACGCGAAATTCGGAGATTCAACCTTTCTGCTCTGGCATCATGCATTTGTCGCTGTCGCAGCCTGCGGGCCCTTCGACGCTGAGTTCACCGGAGTCGTAGCGTGTGAGAGCCGCATAGAAATCATCGGTTCTTTGACGTGACTGCACCTCACGCTGAAGCTGGACGTAGGTAGGGCGATCGATTTTCTCAAACGGCAAGCGTGGGAACGGCGCGTCAAATCGAGCCAGCAGTGCCGCACTGATGTAGCCCTCGTCATGGGCGATCGCCCTATAAATCCGTTCTGCCAATAGCTCAATTTCGTCTTCCCGCAGCTCAATCGTGGCACTGGTGTTGTGAGCCGTGTAGTGCTGCTGCACCTGCATGTAGAAGTCAAACTGAGCCAGCGCTGAGAATTTCTCAATCTCAATTTCATCGGCTCCCGGCAGATTTGCCCAGGGCACCTCAACTGGAATTTCCACCAGCCATTCCGTGCAGCGGGGATCAAACGGATCATCCAAAAGCTGACCGTTTTCATCCTTATCGGACTGAGACGGCACAATCCTATAGCCATACTCTAGGCAAGCTAGCGCAACCGGATCGTTTTTGCGGAAGGTAATCCGCCGAATGAAACGCTGTGCTTTGGGGGGATGCCATCCGGGACTCGCACCTGTGAGCAATGATTTGGTTCCCGCAGGCTGAACGGTGGTGCAGCGGTTGGGACGCTTGATTTGGTGGCGATCGCAATATTCCCACACAACCCGATGCACAATCTCTTTCCAGCGGCTCAGATATTCCTGCTCTCGCTGCTTAAACTCCAGTCCTTTCATGGTGTCGGGACGACCCGCTTCCCACCAGCGCAGCCACTCCACACCAAACGCCCGCACAAAGAAGTCAAACAGCCCAGTAAAGGAAACTCCGACAATCGGGTCATCAGCACGCGACTCCTGATAGCGCGGCTCCATAAACCGATGCTGAAGTAATGCCGCTACCGATAGTGCCCCAGCAGTAAACGCTTCCTCCTGTTCGGCAAAATTTTCGGGATCAAGTTGATTGAGGTGGACTTCAGCCAGATTGCAGTGAAAGTTCTGCCCCAGAATCTCGCCGCAGGGATTCAGACCATAGCGGCCTTCACCTTCAGCTCGTCTCTCGGCTTCCCCAGCCCACTGAATCGCACCCTCGCCGGAATAGTACTGTTTACGAACGGCTTCCGTGCATTCCTCTAAAGTGGGTTTGCGATGAAACACCCGCGTGTGATTTGCCATGCGTAGCACGTCGCGTTCAGGGTCAATTCGCCAGTTGCCTGCTTCGTCCTGTATCCAGAGATTTTCTTTTGCGGTTGCGGCAGACTGATCTTCGCTGTCAAACTGACGCATTCCAGCCGATCTGCGAATGTTACCCGCTACCACACAGGCAGCGGCTTCATCGATCAGCAAGCAGCATTCGATCGAGCTAAGCTGTCGTCCTAGCGCTTTATTTAGAATTGCAGCACAGCGCTCATACAGTCCTGGTAAACGAATGGGGTTTGCAACACCACCAAATCCCTTTAGCCTTTCCCCAGCAGGACGAACATCGCTGAGGTCGATCGCCACCTGTACGACACCCGAAAACTGCTCATCGGTGGAAAGCTCTAGCAGCGATTGGTAAGACTTGACCCAACCCTGGCGGCTATCGCCAACGCAAATTTGAACTTGGTTCCCAGAGATTTCGACCGTTGTTTCATCTCGTCGCTGCTGGACTGGAGTAGCTCCGATCGCTCCTTGCATCGTCACCACTAACCGATTACGGATTGCGGGCAATTGGTTGATATACTTTGGCTCTAGCACGGCTCCTGTACCGCATCCCATCATCGCCAAATCCATCATCAGCCCAAATGCCCGCCAATCTACGACGTTAGTGCTGGTGCAGTTATAGGCTCCCGAAAAGTTTTCAGATCTTTCTACCCACTTTGTGCCACCAACCCACAGCCAGCGACCAGAGGGCAAGCTTTTAAGCTGTCGCTGCATTCGTCCCAGGAGCTCGGCTTCTGTAGAGGTGAGCTTGCCCAGCCGAATGATGCCGTTGATGGTGCGATCGCACACTTCATCCCAGGTTTCGCGCAGGTTTTCTGCTTTTTCTCCCCGACGGCTGTATGTCCGATAAAATACCGGATTCGCAGCCGGAGCGGCTTCAGGAAACTGGCTACTTTGACGGGTACGTTCGATGTCTTGAACCATAGGTCAAATCTCGTTAGTGTTACAGGTAGGGCTGAGGCGATGTACCCCGTAGATGTAGTGTCTTACCCTTAAAATGAACACTATATACGCTAAAACCCAGAAAGATCTATCAAGATCTATCCAAATAAACACTTTGGCTGAAATAGGCGAAAATTTGAATGCAAAGTTTCCTTGCCTGCTTGATCCGGACGGGCAAGATGCCCACTCCTAAAAAGGCTCGGAACAATGCCATAGCCCCCAACCCTTAGCCCCTTCCTATGCCTTTAGCTCCGTGGCGATCGCCTCTTTCCCGTGCTCTGCACCGCAACCGCTCCCTGGTTTATGCCCGTTACCTTCAACTGGCGACCGTTCGGGCGGATGGTCGTCCTGCCAATCGCACTCTAGTGTTTCGCGGTTTTTTGAACGACAGCAATCAGCTTAAATTTGTCACCGATTCTCGTAGCGAAAAGGCAGACCAAATTCAGCACCAGACCTGGGGAGAAATCTGCTGGTACTTTCCCAGTACCCGCGAACAGTTTCGGCTAGCGGGTGAATTAACTTTGGTAGGACAAGACTTTAACGACGACACACTCACAAAAGCCCGGCAGACACTCTGGCAAGAACTCTCTGATGTTGCCCGTCTGCAATTTGCCTGGGCGCATCCTGGGAAACCCCGGTCAGAGGACGATGCTTTCTCACCACCGCCCTCTGATCCGGCGTTTCCCTTGCCTAACTTTTGCCTGCTTCTGTTAAATCCTGAACAGGTAGACCATCTGGAGTTGCGAGGCGATCCCCAGAATCGCTACCTGTATTTGCGCGATCAGAACCAGGAATGGTCAAGCCAATCAGTGAATCCGTAGGCTGCTGTGTAGGGGCAAAGCATTAGGTCGCAAACTCTGCAATCCAACCACAATCTCTCTACCGAATGCTTTGCCCCTACAGATACCGCTATTCCACGAAGGATTTGGGACTATCTATTTACCAACTCTAGATCCCTGCGCCGTCTAGAAATTCTTCAATGACTTTGTCTCGAATCCGGCAGCTAGCTTGCGCTTCGGGCTGACTACCATTTTTGGACATACCATTTTGGGGCAGGCTTCCATTCAAGCTGTTTCTATTTCTATTTAAGTCAACTGTATCTAGCGCTAAAACTAGTTCACGTGAGTGACCTGCTGGAAGTGAGTTTTGCTGGAGGCTTTGCAACTGTTGCTCCAAGGATTCCAGGCGATCGACCAGTGCTCGAATCACTTGCGCTTCGGAGTCAGGCAAGCGTCCATGTTCCAACGGCTCGACCCGCTCACCCGAACGATAGACAATGCGACCGGGTACACCTACCACGGTGCAGTCTGAGGGCACATCCCGCAGCACTACAGAGCCAGCACCGATTCGCACATTGTTGCCAATTTCCAGATTGCCTAATACTTTTGCTCCAGCACCGACAACAACATTCTCACCCAGGGTAGGGTGACGCTTGCCGCTCTCTTTGCCTGTACCACCGAGGGTGACTCCCTGATAGATCAGCGCATAGTTGCCAATGATTGCTGTTTCGCCAATCACAACGCCCATACCGTGGTCGATGAAAACGCCACAGCCGATCGCAGCACCAGGGTGAATCTCAATTCCGGTGAGGAATCGGGCAATGTGGGAAATCAGCCGAGGCACAAACGGAAGCTTGAGCTTGTAAAGTCTGTGAGCAAAGCGGTGCAGAATTAAGGCTTGTAAACCGGGGTAGCAAAACAGCACCTCTAGCCAGTTACGAGCCGCAGGGTCACGCTCAAAAATGATGCGGAAATCAGCAATCAGAGTGGTTAGCACGAGTAGTTACCCCGTTAGGTAAGACAAACCACTCTCTATCGTAGCGTCACATCGGGTCGAAGAGAGGGACGTTCTCCAAGCGGACTTATTTCATCGCTGAAACTAACGCAAACAAACAGGTTGGTTACCGGTTTAGGCATTATTCACGCACAGTTAGCGTGTATTCATGTCGACTTCCCGACTCAAAGGCACCGACCCAAACCTTGTACGTTCCAGCTTGCCAGCTAGAATCTTGAATGCTGGCATCGGTGTTGGTGCGCCCAGTATCATCGCCGCAACGAACAGTGCTATCGCTTGGACCTTGTACCAGTAAGGTGGTATCGCCGCCGCCACTATTAACTTGAAGCGTGAGTTGAGAAAAGTCTTGCTGAAGCACCAAAATATGGTCGGGCGTGGTGTCAGCAAACCCAACACAAAGGTTTTCGGAGCGATCGCGGTTAGCAATTGACGAAAGGGAAAACGAACCTTGGGTATATCCCTGCACGGTTCCATCGGCAGATGAGAAACCGGGGGACAGCGTCAGGGAGTCGAAGTTAGCGCTTTGGGCTAACACAGGTGCAACTCCTAAGGTCGCTAACAAAGCCAGAAAGCCCGTCCACTTTAAGGACGGGAGGACAAACTTAGACATCAATAAAACTCCTCATCACAGGTGCAATGCAGTCTGACCCACATCGCTAGGGAAACACGGACTGACCAAACTGACAAATCTGATACACAATTCCAGTTTATCGTGTGCGCTAGAAGACTGGTTTGGACGCTGTGATGTTCCTCATCTACGGATGGGTCAAAAAAGGGTTACAGATGGGAAGGGGCACCCGCGTCGCGAATGCCCCTTCCCATCTGTTCTGTATTATCACTAGCGGCCATCTGGATAGCCAGGAAGGCGATCGCCCGGTGTCCATGCGGTGGGATCGTCAAAGACCTGAACGGACTCATTATTCTGGTCAAACGTGATTCTCAAGCGGTTTGTTCTGCCAACCACAAGGTAGCCCGACTGCCAGGAATCGTCGTTGAGAATAGGGCTAAATCGAACCCTATAGGCTCCTGGTGACAGATAAACCGTTTGCACTCCGTTGCCAGTGAAGGAGACTTCTTGAGCGGTATTAATCCCTTCAATCCAAACGGTCGTCCAGTTGTTGTCGAGAGACGTGAGCTCAAGGATAGTTGCCTCAACTAGGGTAGGTCGATAGGTGCGCTGCCAAGTATCCCAGTGCCAGCGCAGCACATTCTGCTGTTCTTCCCAATCTCGCCAAACAGCAGCTTGATGTTCCCGGTTTCTGTAAGCAGCTTCGTCCTGCCGTTCCCGTTCTTCTCGCTCTCTCGCATCCCAATCATCGTCAGCATCCTGGTACCAATCGTACTGGTTACGGCGTTCGTAGCGATCGCTCTGCCAGTCGTCATAACCATAGTCATAGTCATCATCGTGGTCATCGTTATCGTAATAATCATCGTTATCGTAATAATCATCACGATCAAAGTAGTCATCCCGGTCAGAGTCGCGATCGCGATTATCGCGCCACTCTTCACGGGCTTCTTCTTGGCGGTCGCGATCGCGCTCCTCCTGCCATTCCCGCTCGGCTTCTTCTTCCCACTCTTCCTCCTGCCACTCTTGTTCTTGCTGTTGGCGGGCTTCTTCCTGCCGTTGTCGATCTTGTTCTTGCGCTTGCCGTCGTTGCTGCTGCTGTCGGCGGGCTTCAACCGGCCGCTGCCGCTGCTGTTCTTGCTGTTGACGAATTTCTTGACGGCGTTGTCGTTGGGCGTCCTGACCGGGGCGGGACTGTTTCGTGTTTGCTTCTGTTGACTGGGCTGAGTCGCAGGTCAAGCAATCTTGCGAAGCGATCGCAGTTTGAATTTCAATTTCACTCTGTTGAGTTTCTGCATCAGGTGAGGCAAGAGGCAAAACAGAGACAGCTTTAGCGGGTGCGGCAAAGCTAGTAGCTGTAAGTAAAACCAGCGCAGCAATGGGGAGTTTCATAACGCCTTATACCTTAAGCAGGAGCAAAACCAAGTCAAGTATGATCTGATATTCCTTTTGACACTAGCCTGTTTTTTTGGCAACCGGATCGCTTCCTACAACTGGGTCACCCAACTGGGTGAAGTTTGTACTTTTAGAGATGGATTGATCGATCGGTGACGCAGCTTCTTCTAAGAAGTTCCTTCGCAAAATAAAGCTACTTTAATTAAAGCTTTTTTGCGCCAAAGAAAGCCATTTTTGAAATAATTTGTGAGGGTAGCGATCGTCCCCATAGAGGTCTTTTAACTTCCTATTTTTATTGGGTTAGAGAGAAACTTACTAACCCTCTTCTTCGTCTTTGTAGCTAGTTCAAAATCACCTGGTTGGGCTAGTCGTCTGGATGAGGTGTCAACACTTGCACCCAGCCTAATCTGGTCAACAGAGACTCAAAAAACAAAAGCGTAAACCTATGGCAACCTACTACGGAAACTCCAGAGATAATGACTATATCGGCACCTTATCGAATGACTTGATTTACGGCTACGATGGTGACGATCGTCTAGACGGAAATAGCGGCAACGATCGAATTTATGGCGGTGACGATGAAGACATTTTGTTTGGCTATAGTGGAGCAGACCGGCTCGATGGTGGTGACGACGAAGATAGACTCTATGGCGAAAACGGCAACGACTATCTAGAAGGAGACAACGGCAACGATCGCCTCTATGGTGACAGAGGAGATGATCTGCTCTATGGCGGCAGAGACAGGGATTACCTGAGCGGCGGCACTGGCAACGACCGGCTCTATGGCGAGGATGATAGCGATCGCCTGGTTGGGAATGACGGTGACGACGACCTTTACGGTGGGGACGGCAACGACACCCTCTATGGCAGTGATGGCAAAGATTACCTCAGCGGTGGTGAGAACGACGACCGTCTTTATGGTGAAGAAGGCGAAAACTTCTTAGAAGGCGATAGCGGTCAAGACCAGCTATTTGGTGGAGCTGATGAAGACCTGCTCTATGGCGAGGAGGGTAACGACCGTCTTTATGGCTATGCCGACGAAGACGCACTGGTTGGCGGCAACGGCAACGACTACCTTTACGGCAGCACTGGTAGGGACAGGCTAGACGGTGGCAGCGGCAACGACCGCCTCTACGGTGGCAGCGGCGGCGATCAATTACTTGGTAACTCCGGCAGAGATATCCTGGTGGGAGCCGATGAATTTGCGACGCGACCTGGCGCTGGTGAAATTGACAGTCTCACAGGTGGTGCAGACATCGACCGTTTCGTTTTAGGCACTACCCAGAAGGTCTTTTACGACGACAGAAGCAACAGCACCGGATCTGCAGACTATGCGCTGATTAAAGACTTCAATACTGCCGGAGACAAAATCCAATTGAAGGGGACAGCCGCCAACTACTTCTTGCGTCCCTCATCTTCTTCTGGTTCCTTGCCCGGAAGCACAATAATTTACTTCAACAAACCTGGCGGCGAACGAGATGAAATAATTGGTGTGATTCAAGGAGTTAGCAACCTCAGCGCAAACGGTCGCTATTTTTCCTATGTTTAGGCAAAACGAACAGTTTAGAGCAGTGGGTTGAATAATTTGCCTTCTGCCGAAGGCAAGAGGTGAAAGGCAAAGGGCAGAGAGCAGAAGCGGTTTTATCGGCTTAAGCTTCTGCTTTTTGTGCTTTGCCTGCTTCTGCGCCCAAAGATCTACTGGCATCTAAAACGCATGTACTAATGTGGCAAGTCGAGGTAATATAGGAGGCTAATAATCCTATGCCTTGCGTGGGTCTTTCCTGCGACTCCCCAAGAGTTAGCGGTAAGATTATTAAGAACTATTTCCATATTTTCGGTGGAAGCGCAAGAAGTTTGCCTCTATGCCTACTCGTGCCAAGGCTTCAAAGTCCCAGATTAAAGAACAGAATGGACATCCTGTGGATGGCGATCGCCCTAACCCTCCAGTCAATTTGCATAACCCGCAAAACACGATTCGGATTCGGGGAGCGCGACAGCACAACCTGAAAAATATTGACCTGGAACTGCCCCGCGATCGCCTCATCGTCTTCACGGGTGTTTCGGGTTCAGGCAAGTCCTCCTTAGCCTTTGACACAATTTTTGCTGAAGGGCAGCGTCGCTATGTCGAATCACTTAGCGCTTACGCCAGACAGTTTCTAGGACAGGTCGATAAGCCTGATGTCGATGCGATCGAGGGTTTAAGTCCAGCAATCTCGATCGACCAGAAGTCTACCTCCCACAACCCCCGCTCGACCGTGGGCACGGTGACGGAAATCTACGACTATCTGCGGCTGCTGTATGGGCGAGCCGGGGAACCGCACTGTCCCCATTGCGATCGCTCCATTGTGCCGCAAACGATTGATCAGATGAGCGATCGCGTTCTGGCATTGCCTGACCGGACTCGATTCCAAATTCTTGCGCCTGTCGTACGCGGTAAAAAGGGAACGCACAAAAAACTGCTTTCAAGCCTCGCTTCAGAAGGATTTGTGCGAGTTCGAGTGGATGGTGAAGTGCGAGAACTGAGCGACTCAATCGAGCTGGACAAAAACCAGTTTCACAACATCGAAATTGTGGTCGATCGCCTGGTCAAGCGAGACAACATTCAGGAACGCCTAGTCGATTCGCTGGGCACCTGTCTGCGCCGCTCCGGAGGCATCGCCATTATTGACTTACTGAAGGAATCAAAGGGCGATCGCTCGGATAAATCTACAGCCAAGTCAGGCGATGGCTCGAACGTGATCCCAATCGCACCGGGACAGTTGGCGATCGCCGCTGAGCTAGGTGGCAAATACGGTGACCAACCCGCACCTCAACTGGAAACTGACGACTCAGACGAGGACGATCAGCCCGCTGAGCTAGTCTTTTCCGAAAACTTTGCCTGCCCAGAACATGGAGCGGTGATGGAGGAACTGTCGCCCCGCCTATTCTCCTTTAACTCGCCCTACGGAGCTTGCCCCAACTGTCATGGCTTAGGCACGCTTCGCACCTTTTCTGCCGAACTGGTGGTGCCCGATCCCGCTTTGCCCGTATATGCGGCGATCGCCCCCTGGTCTGACAAAGACAATACCTATTACTTTTCGCTACTCTTTAGCGTTGGCAAAGCCTTTGGCTTCGAGATTCAATCCCCTTGGAATCAGCTTACACCCGACCAGCAGCACGTAATCTTGCACGGTTCTGAGGAGAAGATTCATATTGAGTCCGATTCCCGCTATCAGGAAGGCAAAGGCTATCAGCGCCGCTATGAAGGTGTGTTGCCAATGCTGGAACGGCAGTATCGCGAATCCACTTCAGAGGTTTACAAGCAAAAGCTAGAGCAATATCTGGTTGAGCAACCCTGCGAAGTCTGTAAGGGCGAGCGCCTCAAACCCGAAGCGCTAGCGGTGCGATTGGGACAGTGCCGCATCAAAGACCTAACCAGCGTTGCCATCCGCGACTCCCTGAGTCGAATTAATGGACTGGAGTTAAGCGATCGCCAAGCCCAGATCGGTGACCTGGTGCTGCGCGAAATCAAAGCCCGTCTGCAGTTCTTGCTGGATGTCGGACTTGATTACCTTACCCTCGACCGCACCGCCATGACCCTCTCTGGCGGAGAAGCGCAGCGAATTCGACTGGCAACTCAAATCGGCTCCGGTCTAACAGGAGTTCTCTACGTCCTCGACGAACCCAGCATTGGACTGCACCAGCGCGATAACGGTCGCCTACTCCGCACCCTCACTCGCCTGCGCGACCTGGGCAACACGCTGATTGTGGTCGAACACGACGAGGAAACGATTCGTGCTGCCGATTACCTGGTAGACATTGGCCCCGGTGCAGGTGTGCATGGTGGCAGCATTGTCTCTGAGGGATCGCTAGAAGATTTGCTGAAAGCGCCAGATTCCCTCACGGGTGCTTATCTGTCGGGACGCAGCCTCATCCAAACACCAGCCGAACGACGGAAGGGAAATGGGCGATCGCTCAAAATCAGAAATGCTCACCGTAACAACCTGAAGACTGTCAGTGTTGAAATTCCGTTAGGCAAGCTAGTTTGCGTCACGGGTGTATCTGGTTCCGGCAAATCAACACTGATAAATGAGTTGCTCTATCCTGCGATTCAACATCACTTTGGGCGCAAAATTCCCCAGCCCAAAGAGATGAAAGAACTAACGGGGTTAAGTTCTTTGGATAAGGCGATCGTGATCGACCAATCCCCCATTGGTCGCACTCCTCGTTCTAACCCTGCCACCTACACTGGTGTGTTTGATGTAATTCGCGACCTGTATGCTGAAACGATTGAGGCAAAAGCCAGAGGCTACAAACCAGGGCAATTCTCCTTCAACGTTAAAGGTGGACGCTGCGAAGCCTGCGGCGGACAGGGTGTCAACGTGATCGAGATGAACTTCTTGCCTGATGTGTATGTCCAATGTGAAGTCTGCAAAGGCGCACGCTATAACCGGGAAACACTTCAGGTGAAGTACAAGGGCAAGTCCATCTCCGATGCGTTGAATATGACTGCCGACGAAGCCCTCGACTTTTTCCAAAACATCCCCAAAGCGGCTGCCCGTCTGCAAACAATGGTGGATGTCGGTCTGGGCTACGTTCGCCTTGGGCAAACTGCTCCCACCCTCTCAGGCGGTGAGGCACAGCGCCTCAAACTGGCAACCGAACTCTCTCGCCGCGCCACTGGAAAAACCCTTTACCTAATTGACGAACCGACCACCGGACTCTCTTTCTACGATGTCCACAAACTGCTAGACGTGTTGCAACGCCTGGTAGACAAAGGCAACTCTGTCCTGGTAATCGAACACAACTTAGATGTAATTCGCTGCTCCGATTGGGTAATTGATCTAGGTCCAGAAGGGGGCGATCGCGGCGGTGAAATCGTTGCTGTAGGGACTCCCGAAACTGTGGCAGAGTGCGATCGCTCTTACACAGGTCAATATCTCAAACAAGTCCTGGCTCAACATCCACCCATGCCAGCAGAAGCAGAAGAATAGTGAGAGGATGCTCAAATAACCTATAACCGGCAACCCGCAGGGGCGCGGCATTCGGCAGACAACCTCGAAAATAAACAGAAAACTTCCGCCCGAATGCTACGCCCTAGAGATATTCGCTATTCTCCAAAAACTCAAATCAACTCCACAAATTTGAGCCGATCGAGCTAAAACTTCAACTCGATTAACATCTTGCTGTTCTACCTGTTCTATAAATATCCTCTAAAAGGGCGTAGCATTCGGGCAAAATTCCTTAGTCTATTCCAGGGTCTACCTGCCGAACGCTACGCCCCTACGGGTTTCTGGATTACAGATTGGGCTGTTCAACTGTCCTCTCAGTGCTGTTTCTCTGTTGAATGAGTGCGATCGGCAACAGCAACGTCTCCTCAATTTCCTGACGCACCGCTCGACTGATGTAGCACTCGCTCTTTAGGCAACTTACTAGCAGCTTGTTTGCATCATAATACTGTTGCAAACGTTCTGTTTGTTTTCGGCTGAACTGCCAATCATGACCAATATTGCAATATGTAATCGTGACAGCTCTAAGTTGCTTGATCCACGATTGACTATTTTTTTGCCACCATGGCCAAAAGTTCTCTGTATTGTTAAAAGAATTGTCAGGTAATTGGCTTTGCAACTCTTGTAGCTTGCTTTGTAATTCGAAACCAGAATCTAAAACAAGGGCACGGTTAAGGGCACGGTCGAGAGCGAGGGCATGGTCGAGAGCAGAGGTGAGATCACGATCAAGGTCAAGGGCATAGTCAGATTCAAGATCACGAGCGTTATCGAGGGCATAGTCGAGAGCAAGAGCGCGGTCAAGGACCAAATCAAGAGCCAAATCAAGAGCAAGAGCGCGGTCAATGTCATGATCAAGAGCTAAATCCAGATTAAAGGCGAGAACAAAGTAGAAAGCACGAATGGCAGCAGGTTTGTGGGTAGTGTTAATTGACTGTGATTTTTGATTTAGCCAGACAAGAAACTGTTGAAGCTTTCTGTCTCCCTTAAGTAGATTATCAATCTGAGCTTTTATCGATTGCAGCAGAGTATTGGCATTGTCCAACATACCAGCAGTTAATAGAATTACTTCCCGCCAGCGTTTTTCAGTCATGTGATTTATCAACTGCTGTAGAGGGGTTTCATGTTCAACCGGTGATGATTGAAGAGATATGCCTTCGTTTGGCGAAGACAACGCAATTTTGCGGGCAGTAAAGTACTCATGAAAGGTTAGGTGAGAGAAGGAGTAAATTTCTCGTGCCCGTTCTACAAACAGCCCATGCTGCGCTTCAATAGATTTCAACACGGCAACGCTATCCAGTTCCAGTGCTTCTGGGTCAGTGCTAGCATCAGACAAGTTTTGAATGTAGCAGCTGATGTATTTCTCCAGTTCCCGTTGCTTAAAAAAGTAGTTGCCAACTTGAAAAGTGGTATAAGCAATCTGGCTGAGCAAATCTTCCTTACGTTTCAGCGAGAGCCGTTTATAAACCTGATCACGTTCAATATTGCGCTTTGTGTCCCATTTCTTTAGCAGTACATCTACCCCATTCTGATAAAGCTCGGCACGATTAGTAGGAAAGCTGCCAGAATCCTCAAACACTAGACACAGCAGGGTTAGCAACAATGGACTAGTTGCTAGCTCTCGGATGGGAGCCTCTTGCTTCAGCTTTTGCAAAAATTTCTCTGCTTTTATCTCGTCCTTTTTGCTGCAAAACCATTTATTTGAGAAGTCAGCAATTTGCTTATCGTTGAAGTCAGCAATTTCAACTTCGGTAAATTGCTCAAAGGTGTATTCTCGTGCAGCAATGCGGCAGGTAATAACAAATTGGTTTTTGGAAAACTGTTGAGAAAAATCTCGGATTTGACGCAGCGTTCGGCTGTGATCCGCGTCTTTTACCTCGTCTAATCCGTCTAATAGAATCAATGTTTTACCAGCCTGCAAAACCTGCTGTAAAACCTCTTCTAGGGGAAGCTTACTGTCTACTCCATCCTGTGAATTAGCCAGATGTCTCCACGTCTGGGCAAGATACTCCAATAAATCAGGATGATTCTGAGCTTCGGCAAAATCCTTCAGCGTGATGAAAACTGGAATTCGTTCTGGCTGAAATTCACCACCGATGCACTGAATTGCCAGGTGCTTCAGAAACGTGGTTTTCCCGGCTCCCGGCTTGCCTAAAATCATTAACTTTGGGAACTGTGTAACCGCTTCCAATCCTGGCACTCGTCGCTGTCGAAGATCGCCTAAGCAAAACCGCTCAAAGTTTTCTGGGTCAGCATCCTGCATCAGTTCGGCTAGATTCAAACCTCTGCGCCCTGTAATTCTTTCCAGAATGTTGATGCTGGTGTAGATTTCGCCCAGGACGATCGGTTGGGTCATGTCCAATACCCGCATCGTGCCGCACTTCTCTTGAATAAAGGGTTTTACTCTAGCGCGGATTGTCTGAACGAGATTATCGATACTAGGATATTTATCTGGCTCCAGTTCTGGTGAATCTGGTTCTGCAATCTCAACCCAACTTAACCCCAACTGACTACAAACCTCTATAAACACGTCACAGTCTGTTGGATTACCTTGCAACAGACTCCAAATTGTTTGGCGAGAGCAACCTACTGCTCCAGCAATGTAAGTCTGTGACCACTTCTTGCGCTTCAGCGCTTTTTTGAGCGTTTGAATTCCTTGTTCAGATGCTTGAAGCGATCGCCTTGCCATAGGTCAACCAAAATCTTTTCCCTTAATTCTGACAAATCTGACAAATCTAACAAGAAGCCAGACACCTGCTTTAACCATGACGAAAGGTTTTCCAAAGATGCTAAAAGAGTCAACTTCAGAAACTCACTTCAACCATCATGAACACCTTCAAAATTACGCCTGAATTTCAGCAAGTCTTCTTTACAGTCGTCTGCTTCACCCTCCTTTCTGGCGGAGCTTCCATCTGGTTATCTACCAAAGATAATTTGTCACCCCAGCAAACCCGCGTGTTTGAAAACTGCAACACCACCTGGAATATGGGTATCGGCGCAATTTTTGGATTACTCGGTAGTAAAGCAACCGATTTGTTTCAGGCTGAGGAGGACGAGTAGAGGGAGAGGGGCGATCGCTTCTCGTGAGGGGCGATCGCGCTCTACCAAAGCATGACCAACAGCCGCATGTTCAAGCGTGGAATGGGTAAAGGGCGATCGAGTACTAATCGAGTAGTTCAAAACATTTGCTGAGCACTCTTAGACATTCGCCGAGCACTCTTAAGTACTACTTGAGTAACCCAAAGCATTCACGGAGTAAGTTCAAACACTCGTTGAACAGTCTTAAGTACTAGTCGAGTAGTTCAAAATACTCATTGAACAGTCTCAAATACTAGTCGAGCACTCTCAAATACTAGTCAAATAATTCAAAACACTCGCGGAGTAGGTTCAAACACTAGTCGAGTAGGTTCTAAGCTTGCTTCAGTAATCTTAGAGATTCGTGGAGTAGTTCAAAAGACTACTCGGGTAAGTTTGAACACAGTAGATTAACTTTCCAATATTCTAAAAATTCTAATCACATTTCTCTTGTCTGAATTCTGACATGAACGGGAAGGAGTGTGATTAGGTTGGAAGGGCGATCGCGGCGGTGAAATCGTTGCTGTAGGGACTCGTGAAACTGTGGCTTCAAGACTTTTCGCATCTTTGCAGGACGTTGTCGCAACCGCAGAAAACAGTTTGGCTTGCACTTGAACCTGATTGCTGGCTTACTCAACTATGAATTGGTATATACCTCTTGATTCATGCAGGAGCCGTTTGTCTTCACGAATTATTTGCGACACAACCCCCACTGCTGTTGCATCTTGAGCCGCTTGCTCTGCCGTGTAGCTTTTTTACATCAAATACCTCAAAAGCTTACGTTTCTGTTGCTAAAGTGCTGAGAAATAATCATAAGAATTGCCCCTGAACCTTAAAACCGTCCTGCTACAGGCGCAAATCAGAAACCCCCCAATAGGTAGAATTTCTTTTGATAAATGTGTAGTAAGATACACCGTAGTCCTAAAGTCATGTGACCTAAGGGCGTGTGAAGTTTTATGAGTGGCGGTAGTAGAGGTTTAAATGCTGTCTCTTCACACTCAAAAGAGCAACCTTGAAGAAGGAGAACGACATGCTAAATTCAGCTTTGATCGGTCTTTCTGCTTGTAGTCTATTGATTGTAGCTAGTTTATCTGTCCGAGCAGAAGTCCCACAGGTTGAGCCACAGTTGCTCATGCAAGCGGGTCATCCCTTGAGCAACTACGCTGCAACAGATGCAGCACCTGTGCTGCGGCGTGGTGAAACAGGACAGCCTGTTGCTGATGTCCAGCGCTTCCTGAAACAGACTGGACTTTATAATGGAGCTATTGACGGCATCTTTGGTAGTGAAACAGATGCAGCTGTTGAGCAGTTTCAAAAGCAGGCAAACCTTCCAGCAGATGGAATTGTCGGCTTTCAGACCTGGAAAGCAATGATTAATTTGTAGTTTCGCTCTGCGAGACAAGAAAAAATTGCTGACGCGTAGTAACTATATTTTGCAACAACAAGTATACACAGCCAACCCGCTGCACCAGACTCAAGTCCCAGAGCAATACTGGGGTCGAGAGCGTATGTGCAAAGCGAGAAAGCGCACCGAGCGCATTGTAGATTCATCGCGGAGGTGTCACCCGCGATCGCGCCGCTATCGTCGAACTGCCACAACAGCGCGCTTTAAAAGGATTAGAGCACTAGTTGGTGCAGCGACTCTGGTCATACTGGCAGTTGCTTACAAGCTGACTTCTCAAGACGTGACACCCCACGTTCAAAGCGACAGTAGCCATTCCATTTCCTCGGTTCCAATTCCTGACCTCAGAGCAGAAGCTCATGAACTGTTTGCCCATGCTGATAGTGTTGGAGCGATCGCCATAGGTGTTGCTGAAGGAACTCGAACAATAGAGGGTGAGCAAACTGAAAGTTGGAGCAGCCATATTGATTCAGGCAATGGAGTAATCAACCAAGGCACCTTTGCTTGGCAGATGGAAGCAGCATCACCAGAGGCAGCCGACCAAGCCGCAATTCACCACATCCAGAACGAAGTTATTCCTCACATTCTTCAAGATGCTCAACGAGAAGGCATAACGTTAGAGCCTGAAATCTTGGTACAAGCAGTCGATCTATGGAACCAAGCACCTGAAGCCGGAGCTGACTTTATAGAAAACTTCAAGCAATGTCAGCGAGGCAGTCAGCTAGAGGAGGCACTATTGTGTGCTCGGATTTACTCCTATTATGACCCTGTGACTGGAGAACTCGAAGCGCCTGGATTTGACAACGACATCGCGTGGCTAGAGCAGGATCAAAGACGACGACTTAACACGATTCAGCAGGTATTACGCTTCAACCAGTAAAATGGACAACTTATGGAGGGTAGCCGAGATTTACATCAAAGGCATCGTATCCTCTATGGAACTGCTTTCAGTAGAAACTTGAATGTCTAAACCAGGTCGAAATGCAGCGATCGCAATCTTAGTAATCATTGGTGTGATTACAGCTTCTCCAGTCATCACTGCATTAAATCCAACTGGAATCACATCTTTGTACAATGTTACTTTTGAAGATGATGCCATCTTGCTGCTAGTCAGGCATCGTCAGGTCATGCTGGGGGTACTCGGTGCTGCCTTAGTTTACGGAGCATTTCTCCATCATTTGCGAATGATGGTTATTACTGCTGCTGTAGTCAGCAAACTTGCTTTCATTGGACTATGTATCACTACACCAGAATTAACGCAGGGACTTCAACGGATCATTTACTTTGACGCAGTGTCGATAGTTCTCTTGCTCATTGCTGGTGTTATCTTTTGGCGAAACCCTTCAGTGTGAGACAAACTTCTAACCAATTTGCGCGGCTAAGTACTCACCTCAATCCTACGGTGCTGCGTGAATTGAAAACTATTGTCCATGTGATCTCTTTTTGTGAATGACTATGTGACTGATAGAACTGTTTAGCAGTTAGGTTGACAGTATCGACAGAACCCTTAATCGGCTTCTTTGATAGGCTCATTTGCTTTGAGCTGAGATGCGATAAAAGGAATGCGAGGAGCCAGGAAAAAACCAACCATGCTAGCAAAGAGAATTGGCGTGAGCGTGCTGAAGCCTGTCAACTTTGAGAGCAGTAGCGTTGTACTGATTGGAGTGCGAGTGACTGTTACTTGAGAGATGCCATGAGACAAATCATGGCTAGAGCGGCGTTAGATTCAGGATAAACAACAGCGATCGCCTTTCCTAAACAAGCTCCCGTGAAAAATAGGGGAATAATAATTCCGCCCCGCCAGCCTCCGGTGACTGTAATGCAAATCGCCAGTATTTTGGCTGCTGCTAATTGTAAAAGAAATGTCGTGGTTAAAGGTTCCTTTGACAATTTCTTCGAGTTGGTATTCACCAAAATAGCGAGTTAACGGAAACCCCATTGCTAGGATGCCAAGCCCTAACCCTGCCAGAGTAGTGCGTAAGTAGATAGGTCCACGCAGCCTCTCAAATAAGTACTCACATTTGCGAAACACAATGATAAAGAACCAGCCTACGACTGCTCCCACAATTCCATACAGCATTGCTTGAGCAAAATCGTCGATGTTGTCAATGTTGTATTGAGGAAAGTGCCAGATTGGACCGATGCCAAGCTGAGTAATGGCTGCAAAGATTGTATAGCTGGCACAACTGGCAACGATCGCAGGCAAAATTGCTTCGTAATACTCGACAACATGATGATGATGCAGGATTTCTAAGGCAAAAAACGTTCCACCCAGTGGCGCACCAAATAAGACCGTGAAGCCAGATGCCATACCCGCAATACTGAGGCTTCTAAGTGCCTCTCCCTTAAGCTGAAAGCGATCGGCGAGCCATGTCCCAACTGAACCTGTCACTTGCACCATCGGTGATTCTGGCCCTGCGCTTCCGCCGCTGGCAATGCTGATCAGTGAGGATAAAATCATAGAAGGATTTTCGCGGGTTGCCAGTCGTCCTTTGTTCAGGTGAATGTTGTCAATAATGAGTCCAATTTCACCTGGGTTTCTTAATCGAGCAATCACCAAGCCAATCAGCAAGCCCGCTAGTGGCATTACAAACAACAGAGACAGCCCATTGATTGGGGCAAGAAATTGAATCATTCCCGATAAAACAATCCAATATATAGAGGCAAATAAGCCGCAAATGATGCCAAGGCTTGCCCATAACAATACCGATCGAGTGAAAACCAGCGGATTTTGTTTCATCACCTATTTTTGGTTTATGTTGCTAAACCTACAAAACTAATCAATAGGATACTGTCAACTTAACCAGAAAAGGCTATACAGAAACGCAAAGAAGCCCAGAACTACGGCAGGCGATCGCACAAACTTATCAAACAATTGGAATTGAAACATGCGATCGCTTCTTTGCGAGCCATGCCGATTTTTTCAATTGGGCAGCACCCAAGGGAGGATCGACGCCTTTCCAAGCCTGAAGCAAGCAGGGGATGTGGAAGAGTTTTGCGTCGATTTAGTTAATCAGCAAGGAGTTCTACTTTTACCCAGTCCCTATTTTGATTATGGGAAGCAAAACTTTCGGATTGGGTTAGGACGTAGAAATTTGCCAGAGTGCACTGAGAAATTAGATAGTTACTTAAATGATTACTTAGCGACAAACTAACTTGATGCAAGTCTACGGATAAAAGCGATCGCCAAAAATGGTAGAGGGGATTTGCTTGATGATACGCTCTATCAAGATGGCTTTTGCCCAAACCCTCATTCCTATTTTGGTTCTATGTTGACTATTGCAATGCCCAAAGGTGGGCTGTTGGGAGACAGCGTTCGGTTGTTGAAAGAAGTGGGACTGGATTTTAGCATTCTGCTAGATTCCTCCAATCGCCAGCTAGAGGTCTGGGATGCTAGCCACACAGCTAAAGCGCTGCTGGTGCGAAACTATGATGTGCCCGTCTATGTGGAATATGGTCAGGCGCAGTTGGGAATTGTCGGCTATGACATTTTGCGTGAAAAGCAGCCTCAAGTGGCTCACCTGGCAGATTTAAGATTTGGGCTGTGCCGGATGTCGGTTGCGGTGAATGCTGCCAGTTCCTATCGTTCAGCGTTGGATCTACCGCCGCACAGTCGGGTCGCGTCCAAGTTTGTCCGTTGTGCCTACGAATATTTTCAAAGCCTGGACTTGCCCGTAGAAATTGTGCCGCTTTATGGCTCGGTCGAGCTAGGTCCAATTACTGGAATGTCAGAAGCGATCGTTGATTTGGTAGCAACTGGGCGAACGCTGAAGGAGAATAACCTGACTGAAATCGATCGCCTATTCGACAGTACAGCCCGTCTGGTTGCCCATCCTCTCAGCTATCGGCTCAATCAGGATGGCTTACAGGAGCGAATCGAGCAGATTAGAGCTGCCACGCTGGCTCCCGTTTAGTCAGTCTGAAAAGAAGCGCGTGTCCCTGTAAGGGCTTAGATTTTGGCTGAGTCAGCAAGAGCTAGTATCAAATAAAAAGTCTCCTGCGTTACAGTTGGGATGCGTGGCTTTGGGCGACGCGGTTGACGTTCAGGGGTTGGCATGACCAGCACAACGACAGAGGCTCGGGGCAGACGAATTCAAGAAACAGACTGGCGGCTATTGCGGCGGCTAGTTCCCTATGCGTTGCGGAATAAGCGGCTGTTGGCGATCGCCCTCACCTTCCTCGTACCACTTTCTTTAGCAGAAGCCGTTCAGCCCATTCTGGTGGGGCAGGCGATTTCTCTGCTGCGCGAAGAACCTGTGAGCTGGTTTCTAGAAGGGCGATCGCTCTCTCAGGGGCTTAACATTCTGGTCGTTTTGCTCATGCTGACGATCGCCGTTCGGCTAACGTTAGACGGCGTGCAAGGCTACCTGATCCAGAAGGTGGGACAGCGGATCACAGCAGCGATTCGAGATGACTTGTTTTATCACGTCACCTCCCTTGCGGCCCGATTTTTCGACCGCACTCCTGTAGGACGCCTGATTACACGCCTCACTAGTGACGTAGATGCGCTAGGAGATGTGTTCTCAACGGGGGCGGTCGGCATCGTCAGCGATCTGTTCTCGATGCTGGTGATCACCGTCATCATGTTTACCTTGCAGTGGCAGCTTGCCCTGATGCTGGTGTTGATGCTGATCCCGGTGACAGGTTTGACGATTTTCTTTCAGCATCAGTTTCGCGTTGCCAACTACAAAGCGCGAGAGGAACTGTCTGCTCTCAACTCCACCCTGCAAGAAAACATTGTCGGCATTGGAGTGGTTCAGCTGTTTCGGCGAGAGCAGTTTAACTCCGAACTATTTCGCACTGTCAACCAACGCTACATTACCGAAGTTGACAAAACCATTTTCTATGACTCTGCCGTCTCAGCCACACTAGAGTGGATTGCGCTGGTGGCGATCGGGGGAGTGCTCTGGCTGGGCGGCTTACTCGTCCTGCAAGACAACCTATCTCTGGGCGCTCTAGCAACCTTCATCTTGTTTGCCCAACGCCTATTTAACCCGCTGCGTCAGTTTGCCGAACGGTTTACCGCTATCCAGGCAGGCTTCACTGCCCTAGAGCGAGTTAGCGACATCCTCAACGAACCGATCGAAATTCGCGATCCCGAAACTCCTACCCTTTCCACTGACTCATCCCCTCGCACCAAAATCGCTCCCGAAGACCTTTCCCTTCGTCCCTCATCCCTGATCCTTCCTCCTTCTTCGACCGTTCCTGGTGAAATCTGCTTTAACCACGTTTGGTTTGGCTACAAGCCAGATGAATATGTCTTGCGAGACTTAGACTTCGCCATTCGTCCTGGTGAAAAAGTAGCGCTGGTCGGACCAACAGGAGCAGGAAAAAGCTCAATCATTCGCCTGCTTTGCCGTCTCTATGAAATCAATCGAGGACAAATTTTACTCGACAATGTTGATGTGCGAGACATGCCTCAGGGAGAGTTGCGTCGCCGCATGGCTGTGATTTTGCAGGATGGTTTTCTATTTGCGGGTGATGTTAAGGGCAACATTGCTTTGGGAGAAACCTACTCGATCGAGCAAATCAAAGCCGCAGCGGAGCAGACTAACGTCGCCAGCTTCATCGAGCAACTACCTGAGGGGTACGATACGTTGCTGCGGGAGCGGGGTACAAACCTGTCGGGCGGACAAAAGCAGCTTTTAGCATTTGCGCGGGCGGCAATCCGTAATCCTCCCATCCTGGTGTTAGACGAAGCGACAGCTAACCTGGATGTAGGGACAGAAGCGATGATTCAGCAGGCTTTAGATAAACTGTTGATTGGGCGAACTGCAATCATTATTGCTCACCGCCTCTCAACGATTCGCAAGGTCGATCGCATCTTAGTTCTGAAGCAAGGGCGACTGGTGGAATCGGGCAGCCATGAAGAATTGCTGGAACAAGGCGGACTCTATGCCAGCCTGTATCGCCTACAAATGTTGGAGGCTTAAATGAATTTACAATTAGAGGGCGATCGCCTCAAAATAAACCTAACCTTTCTAGAAAAACTGTTAGCGCTACAGTTTAACTACGCCTTTGAGATTCCTCTTGCTCACATCGAGCAAGTTTCCACTGAGAAACCTTCTTCTCGGTTGCAGTATAGAATGCCTGGAACTGCGATTCCTGGTTTATTTGCGGCAGGCACCTATTACAGCGATCGCGGCAGAGAGTTTTGGTATGTGACGGGTGATCGCCACTACCTCGTCCTCGATCTCAAAGATGAGTTTTACCAAAGGGTTGTTTTATCCTTAGATCAAAACGAAACTTGGGCAGAACGCTTAGCTGGAACACGGGTTTGAGCCATCTCGATTGTCCAAAGGTTACTAATGAAACAATGTTTTAGGGTATTCAGTGAAATAATCGTCCTATACCAAATCTGTCTGTAGAGTAGCGGCATCGGTAGGGGCGGAGCATTCGGTCACAGTCCCTACCCCTAAAGCACAATTCTTTTGCCGAATGCTTCGCCCGTACACCAAATATTGCTTCTTTACGAAACGGATTCCGTATTGTAGAAATATCTGGGAAAACCAGCACTATGTTGGTGGATCTGCCCCATTCTTAGCAAGGTAGAGCGCAAGGATGAGTATCACTAGAATATTCAACAGTTCTCAGTTTCTTCAACCAGCAGACGGGGAACCGATCCGCTCAGTGATCACAGAATCTCAGAATGCGGTTGTGGTTGCCTGGTACGTTAAACCAGGACAGGAAATTTCTCCACACCTTCATCCTAACGGGCAGGATACCTGGACTATTTTAGAGGGAAGCGGCAAATATTATCTGGACAAGATGGGCACGATGAAGGCGATCGCCGCTGGAGATGTTGTTGTTGCTCCAGTGGGCTGCGTACATGGTGTATTCAACGATGGAGATAAGCCACTCGTTTTCATTTCTGTAGTGTCACCTGGTGATGCGGGATACCAACCGATTTTGATAGAAACGACTGTCACGCTACATCTTTGAACACTCATTTTCCAGATTAGGGAAGCTAGAAGAGTGCTGAATGAGATATGAAAGGGCTAATTCAGTATTTCTATAAGATCAAGTCAAATAAAGCTATTCTGTGGTGCTACTTGATTTGGTATGTTGCCATTGTTTATTTCTACTTTGATCCCTCACCTAAGATCTGGATTAACGCAATTGGCATCAGCGCTGTGATTGGAACGGCTCTATTGTTAAGCGTCTCATCTGGAAAGCCGAGTCATGGTAAATGGGATCATTGGCAAACGTTCAGGCTCTATTTGATGCCATTTTGTGTTTCAAGTTTTTCAGCGTTAATTAAAGATCAAGGATTTATCATTATCTTCTCGTCAAGAATAGGAGAAAACCTGGTTGCGGCACTGTGCTGTGGGTTATTTCTGCTGGTCGTTTCAGCAATCAAATTGATCAAAAATAAAGTTATTTTCTAATCCTCAATCGCTAACCAGGCACGCAGAATTTCTGCAACTGTCCAGGCTTGGGCAATGCAGCCTTTTGCAGTCATGGGAGCATCACCATCAAAAATTTCGCTGAGGTTTCCTAGTCCGTGTGTGGTGTGGTGATTTGCCATCGGTTCTAGGAGCTTTTGCGCCTGTGTAGGATTGTTGTAGACTCGCAGATGTGCCAGGGCAAAGGCACCGAGTAGCCAACCCCAAACGGTTCCCTGATGGTAAATGTGATCGCGTTCGGCTCCATTCCCAACGTAGCGTCCTGCATAATCAGGGTGGTCAGGCGAGAGCGATCGCAACCCATGAGAAGTGAGCAGCTTTTGCCCACAGACATCCACCACTCGCTGCTGCTGAAATGGCGTGAGCGGGCTTTGAGGTAACGACACGGCAAAGATTTGATTCGGTCGTAGGGAGTCATCATCTCCATCGGACGTGTCAATTACGTCGTAACAATAGCCCGTTGCGTTATTCCAGAAGCGAGAGAACTTGGCTAGGGTGCGATCGGCGATCGCCTCATACTCCTGATGGGGTTTACCAATCTGTCGCGCAAACTTTGCCATAGTACGAAGAGCGTTATACCAGAGCGCGTTGATCTCAATCGGTTTGCCAATCCGAGGGGTAATCACCTGATCGCCAACTTTGGCATCCATCCAGGTCAACTGCACGCCTGCTGTTCCGGCATAGAGCAAGCCATCTGCCGCATCCAGGTGAATGTTGTAACGAGTGCCGCGACAGTGCCAGTCGATTACGTCTGCCAACACAGGAAACAGGTCGCGCAACAAGTCATCGTCTTCCGTTGCACCATAGTATTGGCGAATGGCTTCAAAGTACCAGAGCGTCGCGTCAACCGCGTTGTATTCGGGGGTTTCTCCGGCATCAGGAAAGCGATTGGGCAACATTCCCTGATCGACATATTGGGCAAAGGTAAAAAGAATCGATCGGGCGATTTCCGGGCGACCCGTAGACAGTGCCAGTCCCGGTAGACTAATCATCGTGTCGCGTCCCCAGTCTCCAAACCAGTGATAGCCAGCAATAATAGTTTTGCCCACAGGATCGTTAGATGAAGAGCGAGAGTGTTCTGCATACGCTTCACGATCAACAATAAACTGATCGGCAGCTAACACCAGTCGATGAATCCAGTCCGGAGTTTTCTCCGCGTGAATCGGACGGCTAATTTCAAACAGTTGAATTAACTTTTGCTCATGAGCTGTTCTTAATTTAACAGCGCTCTCACCCTCTAAACTGGGTTCGGACTCAGTGCTGGCAACGATTGTGATAGATGCCCCTGGATCGAGAGTGACAGCAAAGGTTGCAGAATGGAGATGGTCTTCTCGATCGCTTAATCCGCGATCGCGTTCTGCCGCTAAATCAAAGTTGTAATACCACTCATGAGCCGGAGTGACGCTGGCAGAATTGCTCAGTAAATAAATTGGAGCTGCACCCGGAAAGGCAGTAATTTGGATGCCTTGGGCGATCGCCTCAACGCTCATTTGCCAGCTATCGCCTTGAGTACTGCCGTGATAATCGCGGTAGTTAACAAATGCCTGAAGCGTGAGTTGCAGCGGTTGCGTGGCGCGGTTCAGCGTGTATTGCACATAGGTGGTATTGCTTCCGGGCTGCATCCAGATTCGCTTTTCGAGTTGGACATCGCTAAAGCCAAACTGCCAAACGGGAGTCGTTCCATCTAGAAAAAAACGCTCGATGTGATAATATCCCACCGGACTGACCGCACCGCCTACCCAACGATTTGTAAAAAGCGAATAAGACTGTTCGTTGTAGTAAACAGTCTCATCCAATTTGGTGACGAGTAAGGTACGTCCTAATGGTGGATTTAGTGCTGCCATGAGTAAGCCATGATAGCGACGGGTCAACAGTCCTGCGACTGTACCAGAGGCATATCCGCCAATACCGTTGGTGACTAGCCATTCTCGCGATTCGGCTGTTGGCAGCGTACCGCAAATTTCTCGCCCAAATTCAATATTCATGTGTAAAAGTCTTATTGCTCCACAATTCGGATCAAGTGACCATCAGGATCGCGCACTAGAAAGCCTTCGCGAAATCCTAGCTGATCATCCGGCAACCGAATTACACCTGATGAGACGAAATCATAGCCACCCGATCGCACTCGCTGTGCCGTTGCATCTACATCTTCAACTACCAATGTAGTTTGCCAGCCTATCAGGTCATTTGCCTGAGCATCATTCGGTAGCGATCGCCCATCAGAAGGCGTGAGATATTCCAAAAATTCAACGCCCATGCCCAAAGGTGCCCGCAGTCCAGTGATTTGCAAATGTGCCCCAAATACTTGATTGAGATGGGCTTGTTCCATGCCGTAGTTCTCACTTTCGCCTGCAACTGTTAGTCCTAGCAGATCACGGTAGAATGCGAGACTGGCTGATGTGTTGGAGATGGCGATCGCCGTATGGTCAATTCCTAAAAACAACTCATTACTAGATTCTTGCCAGCGAGGATCGCCCTTGCCCTCTGGATAGTAAATAATTTCTAAATTGTGTCCTTCTGGATCGCGAAAATAAAACGCCTCAATCCCTGCGGCGGCTGGAATGTAATCGGGTAGCTGTTGTGGGGCGGTAGAAACGTGCTGAATGTTGTGTTGTCGCAGATGTTGATATGCTTCATCCATATCGCTCACGACGATTGCAATGTGTTGAAACCAATGGTCGTTGCTGCGTGAGTCGGCTGGAATCGGTCGCCCCTCAGGGGTGAGATAGTCCGTCAGTTCAATTACCTCATCGCCTAGCTGTAACTGCACCACTCGCATTCGCACCCCAAATATACCTTGCAGTTGTTCATACTCACTGCCCCATACTTCCACATCTGAAATTTTGCGGAAGGGTAAGACTTCGGTGTAAAACTCCAGGATGCTCTCCATGTCTGATACTGTCATTCCTACACTGGCTACCGCTTGAACCGTTGACTCTGCGACAGTCGCTTGAGTGAGGATAATTGGGGCTGATGAAGTTTGACGTGGCTGATTTTGGGAAATGGCGCGATTAGGAGCAGTTAGGGCGATCGCCCCCACCACCCCAAAAGAGAGAAAAGTTCGCTTGAGTACCTTACCGAATCCTGGCATTATTCTGATTTTTGAAGGAACATAATTGTTTAGGCTTTTATTTCACCCGATCTTTTAAGTGATCTGCGACTCGCAGCGCATTCGCGATAATTGTCAATGTGGGATTCACGCCAGAATTTGAGGGAAAGAAACTGCCATCTACCACATAGAGATTGTCTACATCATGGGTGCGACAGTTAAGGTCAAGCACTGAGGTGGTTGGATCTTCGCCCAGACGACAGGTACCGCACTGATGTCCCACTGCCTGTAAGGGAATGCTGTTACGTGGATAAATGCCCATTGGAATGATAAAAGGCTGCATCGAGTGATCATTGGTTTCCAATACTTTGATCCAGCGCTGCACCAAGCGATCGTGCGCTTTTGTATTGTTGGGTTTGTACTCTAAACAGACCTTGTCACCCATTACCCGAACCCGATTGTCTGAATCAGGTAAATCTTCGGACTGTAGCCACCAACCCGTTGAATGGCTGGCAATTTGTTCAAGCCCGAAGCCTGGAACCAGTTTAACAAGCGGTGTTAATACAGCAGGTGTTTCAGCCGGAATCATGTCTCCCAGCACATTGCCCGTATTTTGGACTTGCCCCATTGGATAAGGAAAATCTGGTTCGCCCCAGTAGAAGTCGTTAATGGCGATCGTCTTTTGATAGACGGCTGGGTTTGGCTTGGAACTAAGCGCCAGAATTGCCGTTGCCAAATGCTTCATAAAGTTGCGTCCTACCTGATCTGAGCGATTTGCCAAACCATTGGGATGCTGATCATTGGCAGAACGCAACAGTAAAAGCGCAGAGTTAATTGCGCCACAGGAAACTACGACTATATCACTGGTGAAAAGCTGTGATTTTCCCTCAATTTCTGCTTCCACACCAGTCACTTCTCGTCCCGACGCACTGGTGTGCAGTTGCACCACTTTGGCTTGGGTTACTAGAGTGACATTGCTGTACTGTTGAGCCGGGCGCACTGCATTCACATCAGCATCGGCTTTAGCGTGAACTAGGCAGGGAAAGCCATCACAGGTATTGCAGCGAATGCAGGGACTAAAGTCTGGATTTGTTTCATCCAGCTTGATTCCTAATGGCAAATGAAAGGGATGCAAGCCCTGATGCCGAAAACCATCGTTGATATCTTGCATCCTAGGCTCATGGCTCACGGGGGGATGGGGATAGCCCTCACTCATGGGTGGTTCAATCGGGTCTTCACCCTGCAACCCATGTACGTTGTAGAGCTTTTCTGCTTCCGTGTAATAGGACTCGAAGTCCTGATATTTTAAGGGCCAGGCAGAGGAAAACCCCTCATGGTGAGTGACTGTATCAAAGTCTCGTTCTCGCATTCGCAGGAGTGCCGCGCCGTAAACCTTGGTGTTACCGCCAACCCAATACCCTACACCTGGACGAAAAGATTTGCCCTCAAGGTTGTACCACTTTTCATCAGTGTGGTATCGCTCTTTTTGATAAACCTCTTTGGCACTCCAGTTAGCTTTTTCGCGCGGTAAGAAGCTCCCACGCTCCAAAATCAAAATCTTCTTTCCGGTAGGGGCAAGCTGATGGACGAGTGTGCCGCCTCCTGCACCTGTACCGATAATGATGAGGTCGTAGTGAGTGTTGGGGATCATAGAAGCTACTTTTAGAGATGAGGAATTAAAAGATGTAGGTTGGGTTAAGGAACAAGACTCAACGTGTAGAATTTCGCTAATGTGTGGATTCTGTGGATGTTGGGTTATGCTTTGGTTCACCCAACCTACGGTTTGGGGAGTGAGAGGCGATCGCTTAAATCGACCTCACCCTCCTGGTTGTAGTTGCAGCGAAAAATACAGCGTTTGTGGGTATGGTGATTGAGTTTGGCGCACTTGACGGCACGTTGCCCAAACACAGACAGATATAATTCACTAGCAGAAAACATGCCAATCAATGGAGCAAAGATATAGAGCGGAAATGCCGTCCAAACCTGGGCAGGAAAAGCAGAGGCAAAACTGCGGGCAGGATTCATCCCAAACCCGGAGAGTGGGGCTTCTAGAAAGACGTAGAGCATTACCAGACAACCTGCAAAGATGCCTGTATAACGACTGAGTTTTTTGTGGTTGCTGGTGAGTAAGACTGTGAGCATCATAATGAAGGCAATCACAAATTCACCTAACAGGGCGGCAATCCAGCCCATTGCTCCGGGTATGGTGACGATGTAGTTGATGGGCGGTTGCGTAAATCCATTTCTGAAGGCTAAGGCGACTAGGTAAACTCCCAGCAATCCACCCAAGCATTGAAATAGAACGTAGAAAGCTGTATCCTGTCGTTTTACTTTGCCCAGTCGGTAAAAGGTGAGTGTGATGGCGGGGTTCATGTGTGCGCCAGATTGTTTACCCCAGGGAGAATAAACCAGGGCGATTGCCGTCGTTCCCATCGCCACACCGATCAGAAATCGACGCAAATCAGCATTGGCGATCGCTTGATGAATCGGTGAGTTGGGATGCTCAAAGATGACTGTAAACACTCCCGCAGAAATCATAAACAGCCCTAGCAGTGCCGCTTCCATTAAGTATTCGGGCCAATGCTGTTTAAGTGTGTTCACTTTAACCTCCTTGTGCCCGGTGTTCGGCATTCTGCAGGATCATGGCAGCCACTAATCCTGTCCATCCAGTTTGGTGACTGGCTCCTAACCCTGAACCGTTGTCACCGTGAAAATATTCGTGAAACAGAATGTAATTGCGCCAATGCGGATCGGATTGAAAAGTCTCCAAGCCACCATAGAGCGGACGGTGACCCGACTCATTTTGCTCAAACAGGGCAACTAAACGGTGAGAAAGGGCGATCGCCACTTCCCGCAGCGTCATTTCCTGTCCCGAACCTGTCGGACATTCCACCTTAAACGCATCACCAAAGTAGCTGTGAAACTGCCAGAGCGCTTCAATAATCAGATAATTGACTGGAAACCAGATTGGGCCGCGCCAGTTGGAGTTGCCGCCAAACAAACCAGTTGTTGATTCAGCTGGTTCATAGTGGACGTAGTAGCTCTCACCAGAACATTCCAGCACATAGGGATGTTCCTGATGATATTTGGAAATCGCCCGAATGCCGTGAGGACTGAAAAACTCACTTTCATCTAACATTCGCTGCAAGATTCGCCGTAGTTTTGCGCCGTACACAATCGACAATAATCGTCTGGCTCCCGTACCAGGAGTTTCCATGCAGGCAACATTGTCTTTCAGATCTGGGCGATTCTGAATGAACCACTGCATCCGCTTTTTGAAACCTGGAAATTGCTCTAATGTTTCTAACTCTAGAACGGTCACGGCATAGAGGGGAATTAACCCCACCATCGATCGCACCTTGAGCGGCAACTGCTGTCCGTGCGGCAATTGCAGCGCGTCGTAGTAGAACCCGTCTTCGTCATTCCACAAGGCAATATTGGCATCTCCAATACCATCAATCGCGTCAGCAATATAGAGAAAGTGTTCAAAGAATTTGCTGGCAATGTCTTCGTAAGAATTATCTTCCTTTGCCAGTTCCAGGGCGATCGCCAGCATATTCAAGCAATACATTCCCATCCAACTGGTGCCGTCTGCTTGATTGAGATAGCCGCCCGTAGGCAGTTCTTTGCTGCGATCGAATACTCCAATGTTATCCAGTCCCAAGAAACCACCCTGAAAGACATTTTTGCCTGCTACGTCTTTACGATTAACCCACCAGGTAAAGTTGAGCAGCAGTTTGTGAAAGACTCGCTGGAGAAACTGGCGATCTTTGCGTCCATAAAACTTCTGCTCAATCTGATACACCCGCAACGCTGCCCACGCTTGCACAGGCGGATTCACGTCACTAAATGCCCATTCGTAGGCGGGTAACTGACCGTTGGGCTGCATGTACCATTCACGAGTCAGGCGATCGAGTTGCATCTTGGCAAAATCGGGATCAATCACCACCAGCGGAATCAGGTGAAACGCCAAATCCCAAGCGGCAAACCAGGGATATTCCCATTTGTCAGGCATCGAGAGAATGTCTTCACTGAACAAGTGGCTCCACTCGCGGTTTCGTCCTGCTTTGCGTTCAGGTGGGGGTTGTGGCTGCCCAGAATCGCCATTGAGCCAGTCTTGCACCACATAGTGATAGTACTGTTTGCTCCACAGTAAGCCTGCAAACGCCTGTCGCTGGATATTGCGTTCATCCTCTGACATGGGGAATGGATTAATCCGCTGATAAAACTCATCGGCTTCCTGTTTGCGCGTATCGAAAAGATGAGTGAATTCTGCCCCAAACGGCTCAGCAACCGTCGCGACATCACTCAGGCGTAGACGAATTGTCTTTGTTTCTCCCGGTGCAATCGATAGCTGATAGTGAGCCGCAAACTTGGTGCCAATGCGATCGCCATTCACGGCATCCTGTTTTTCCTGAACCACATAATCATTGATGCCGTCTTTTACATAAGGGGATTTGTTGGGCACCCCAAACAGCCGATCGTAGTTCGTTTCATTATCCGTAAAAAGCAAGTCTGAGCCACTTTCACAGTAAAGCCAACGAGTTCCCAAGGTTGGATGAGCCGCTTCAACCGCGCTAAACTCTTTCTCGTCCACCACTTTAATGAACGGCTTTTTACTCTCCGAATCCCAGTCCCAGGTGTTGCGAAACCAAAGCGTGGGTAGGAGATGTAAGGTGTGTGCTTCTGAGCCGCGATTGGCGATCGCCACCTGAATCAAAATATCTTCAGGTGAGGCTTTAGCATATTCTACAAACACATCAAAGTATCGATTTTCAGCAAAAATCCCAGTATCCAGCAGCTCAAATTCTGGCTCATTTTTGCTTCTATTGCGGTTTCCTTCCACCAGCTGAGCATAGGGAAATGCCTGCTGTGGATACTTATACAGGCACTTCATGTAGGAATGGGTGGGCGTGTTGTCAAGGTAAAAGTAATACTCTTTGACATCCTCACCGTGATTTCCTTCACTGCCCGTCAAGCCAAATAGCCGCTCTTTTAGGATGGGATCATTACCATTCCAAAGGGCGATCGCAAAACATAACCGCTGCCGACTGTCTGAGATGCCTGCAATGCCGTCTTCACCCCAGCGGTAAGTGCGCGACCTTGACTGTTCATGGGAAAAGTAATCCCAAGCTGAGCCATAAGGACTGTAATCTTCCCGCACCGTTCCCCACTGCCGCTCACTAAGGTAAGGTCCCCAGCGTTTCCAGTAGGCAGTTCGTTCCCGATCTTCTTGCAATCGAACTTCTTCTGGAGTCATGACTACTGCTCCTGATAGTTCCATAACAACCCACCGTCCACAAAGAAAGTGGTGCCCGTCACATAATCCGATTCTGCTGATGCTAGAAACGTGACGATCGAGGCAACATCTCCTGGCTTGCCCAATCGTCCTAACGGAATGTTACTCAGCAGTGCGCCTAATTTTTCTGGATCTTTTAATAGTTTGGTGTTGATGGGTGTCTCGATCGCTCCAGGAGCCACATTGTTAATCGTGATCCCAAAGGGAGCCAGCTCAACCGCAAGGTTGCGAGTGAGCATTTTTAAGCCGCCCTTGCTGGCGCAATAAGCCGCAAAGTGAGGAAAGGGCAATTCTTCGTGAACCGAGCTAATGTTGATCACTTTGCCCGGTTGCTTTGCCTCCATCACATGTTTGGCGAAAGATTGCGTGGCAAAGAATACGCCCTTCAAATTCACATTCATTACGGCATCGTAATCTGCCTCGGTCACATTCCAAAAGTCTGCGTTCTTCTCAATCCCGGCATTGTTGACTAAGATATCTAACTTGCCAAAGTGAGCGATGCTATCTGCGATCATGCGCTGCACATCAGTAACCATACCCGTATCGGCTTGAACGGTGAAGCCATCAACCATATGACATTCACCACCCACTGCTTTTACCTTTGAAAGGGTTTCCTCTGCCCCTTCAGGATGGGAGCGATAGTTAATCACGACGCTTGCTCCCTCTTGAGCGAGACGAATGGCGATCGCCTGTCCAATTCCTTGGCTGCTACCCGTAACCAGTGCAACTTTGCCTTCCAGTTTCATACTTACTCCAAGTGATGCTGTTAATTCAACCACGAATGAACGGATGAGTTAAAACTTTTTGAAATGCTTTCATGAAGCATTAAGCAAAGCTCAAAGAATTTGAATCCTATGACTTGCTTAAATGCAACGTAAGTTAGAGAAGTTAAAGGTTCATTTGTGAAATATTGAATGGCTTACGCCTATTACGAATACTTCAAACGCTCTACAGACGTTGATGGACAGCTTTTTACTTCAGGAATAGAACGACCCTATCACACTCAAACTTAAATTACATCAAAGTTAACCTAAAAAAATGACATTCATGATACTTTCGTCGTTTCTAGCAGGGTTGCAATCATCTTGCTTGCTGATCGTAATTCTCCCCTGAGCAGCTTACAAAGTTAATCGCTAAATGTCACTTATAGGTGAGACTGTTTCTGATCATTAAAGTCATCAGTTTTGACCTACTCTTAAAGATAGGTTGCCTCCCAACTTTTGGTCAGGTCTAAGCTATAGAATTACGATAATGGTGTTCTTTGGGGTCTTTGACCCCAAGCTCGATTTGGCAAATTCTTCAAGTTTTTAAACAAAAAGTGAACAGTGCTGATGACTGCGGTGGATATTGCTCAAACCATTCAACTAATTATTGCTCCAGTCGTATTAATTACAGCCTGTATGTTGTTTCAAAATGGAGCTTTGGCACGATACGCCAGCGTTGGTCAGGGCATCCGTGCGCTATCCCACGAACGGTTTGAGTTAGTGCGCTCTGAGAAAATCGGGAACACGTTCACCTTAGAACGACTTCAAGCGATCGATCGCCAGCTTCCTATCCTGATTCACCGTCATCGATTGATTCAACGGTCAGCGTTGTTAGCTTACAGTGCAACCACCATTTTTATCTTCACTATGTTTGTGATCGCCCTATCTGTCGTACTGAAAGCAGGAGCAATTGGAACCATCGCATTGATATTATTTCTGATTGGCACAGGCGTTTTGCTAGTAGGCATATTCCTCATGGGGCTAGAAATTCGGATGTCTCATCGGGCAATTTGCTATGAAGTTTATCAAATCACCTCGTTGGGAAAATGAGTCTCTTTCACAGGCGAACCTTTAAATTAGGCAAGCATCTACTTCTAGATCTTCGTCAAAACTAATCAGAGCAAGGTGACTAGGATTTTCTAGCAACGCTTTAGAAGCCAGGAAAGCAGCGATCGTCCAGGTCTGATATTTCCTGGCTTCCTTGCCAATCAGTTTCCCCGTTCTGCCGTCATAGTATTCGGGCCATTGATCAGGCAATAGGCGTTTCTCAGCAATTTCTAATGCTTTATAAGCTAGATCGTCTCTGCCCATCTTTAACATTGCGGCAGTTAGAAACCAGAGTAAAACGGGCCAACTGCCGCCATTATGATATGACCAGGGAATGTTCTTAGGATCGCAGCCCGTTATGATTTTCCAATCCTGACCTTCTACTGCTGGAAAGCAAATTTTTAGCGGCATGTATCCAATCAAATCTTGCCAGCGTTGTTCAATCAAATTCACGATTGCCTGAGATTGTTGCCCAGTGGCAAGTGAAACAATCACAGACATTAAATTACCCAGTCCAAAGAAGCGAAAGTCAATTTGCCCTGGGCCAAGATTCCCTGCCAAATAGCCGCTGGTGCCAGAGAGCCATTCAATCAGCCAGGAAGGAATGGTATCTGGGTAAACATTGAATCGATTCACGGCCATATCACCAAATTCTTCACCTTTATAGCGGTAAATCTCATTCAAGCGCTGAAGGTCAATCCAGTAATATTTCCGTACATGATAGGTGAGATGACTGAGTCGAGCCTCAGCTGCCTCTAGATAAGTCTTGCCTGTACCGTCTGGTAACAGCAGTTCACGGGCTGTCCGCAAAGCCGCATAAAAGAGTGCCTGAATTTCTAACGGATGCCCATACACCCCCATACGCCGGTCAATCATGAATGATCCGTCGGGTACCAGTAGCGTAGGGAATAGGTCAAATCGAGCTTCCAGACAAAGCTGCAATATCATTTGAATGCCCTGCTGAAAGTCGGCACGGTGAGCCAGGGCTAAATCACCTGTTGCTTTGACATAAGCCCGCAGGAGAACTAACCACCAAAAGCAGGAATCAATTGGGGCAACTCTGGCGATCGCCTGCTCCCCAAAGTCAGCCACTAGATATTCTTTCCCTGCCTGCACTTCTACTTTAAAGCTGGCGGGGTGCAGTCCTTGTCCAGGCTGAAAGCAATCTAGTCGTCGTTCGCGGCTCTGAAGCCCCAACACTGCTACTAAAAAGTTACGAACGATGTCTGGCTTGCCTTGCACGAGGAAAAACAGGGCAGACGAGACAAAATCACGCACAAAGCACTGATCATAATTCAGTGCCTCCGCTTCGGGATCGCGAGCGGCTACTGTGCCAATCGGCTCACCCTGATAATAAAGAATGGCGGCTTCAAGTGCTGTTTGAGCCTCATCAATCATCTGTCTGTACATTGCGTGCAGTTTGTCCCACCTTGCTTTCCACTCACTCAAACTTGACGGGTGTGCCTGATGTCAAAATGCGATCACCTTCTCCCAAAATCAGCTTGAAATTAAATAAAACATCCTCACCTCTATACAAACTCAGGGTCCTTCAAATGGATAGTCATGGCGTATGTGACCTTATCCTACCAAGCCTTTATGATGTAGGTTGGGTTGTCAACGGGAAACCAACATTTATCCAACATTTATCCAACGTGTATCCAACATTTACACCTGCTTGGGTTGAGCCACGCACAACCCAAGCTATTTAAGCCTGCTTAACACTACTAACTTTCAAACTTAGCAACTCCAAACTTAGCGCTGACTTTGACCAGGGTAAGCAGTATGAATTTCGTAGGGGCATGGCAATGCCATGCCCCTACAGAGGGAATTGAGATCCGTGAATCATACTCGCATTCAGCAACACCTAAATTTCATCGTCAAACCTCTTGAATGACATGAGTTTAAAGGAATAAAAGTCCAATTACATATTGGGACACGAAGGCATATCGTCTCCAATCAGCAATCTGGCTAGGCTGGGCAACGCTTCACCGTAGGTGGGATGAATGTGAACAGACTGCTCTAACAGTCGCCAGGTAGCTTTAGCCTCCATCAAAGACAGGAAGACGTGGACGAGTTCAGCCGCCTCATATCCCACCAGCGTTGCACCCAAAATTTGGTCGGTATCCCGATCAACGACCATTTGATAAAAGCCGAGGTCATGTCCCCACTCAATTGCTCGCGCAATGTGAGCCATCGGCAAGGTGACACAGCGCGCATTAATGCCCTGGTGCTGAGCCTGTTCTAACGTCATGCCGACGCGCCCAACCTGGGGCTCAGTGTAGACTGCATACCCCAAAACGCGATCGCTGCGGGTGCGCCGTTCTCCACACAAAATTGCCTTTAAGCGGCGGTAGTCTTCCCAGGAAACGTGCGTGAAAGCAGGCTGTCTTGCCGCATCTCCGATCGCATAAACCCCAGGGCTGGAGGTTTGAAACTGATCGTCAATTTTGACAAAGCCTTGTGAGTCTAACTCCAGATCGGCCGCCGCTGCATTCAAAGTACTGGTGTTGGGCTTGCGTCCAATTACGACGAGCAAGGCTTCTCCTTGCAGTGTTTCACCATTATCCAGCGTTAATGTAAATACGCCATCCGCATGAGTTACCTTTTCAGTGTTGACATTGAAATGAAGTGAGATACCGTCCTGCCGGAATGCTTCTGCTAGCGTGTCGCTGACCTCGGCTTCCTCTTGAGCCAGGAGGCGATCGCCCCTCACAATCAGATGCGTCTCACTGCCCAGACGCGCCAACCCTTGCCCTAGCTCCAGACCAATGTAGCCCCCGCCAACCACTAGCAGGCGAGGCGGCAATTCCTGTAAGTCAAAGAAGTTGCGATTGGTGAGAAAAGGAGTGTCCGCTAGACCCGGAATATTGGGAATCAACGACGATGTGCCGGTGTTAATCACGATAAGAGGTGCCTCAACGGTGACATCTCCTGCTGTAACGGTGTGATAATCAGCAAACGAGGCTTCAGCACAAACAACTTGAACCCCCGCACTTTCCAGCCGTCGTTTTGTCCCCTGATTAAACTGATGACGAATTCCTCGAACTCGCTCCATTACAGCCGGAAAATCAACCTCAACCTGAGCATGAACGCCTAGCTTTTTGGCTAAACGGGCGCGACCGGCGTTATGAGCTGCTGCTAAGAATGCTTTAGAGGGGGTGCAGCCATAGTTAATGCAGCTTCCACCTAATGCATCCCGCTCAAATAAGACAACTTTGCGTCCTTCCTTAGCAAAGTCAGCCGCAAGGGGAACTCCACCCTGTCCACTGCCAATCACAATCAAATCTGCGGTTTCCATAATTTTCTAACTCATATCAACGATGGACAACCGCGATCGCTCTAACATTTGCCTGACGGTCAAATAGAAATCGCGGTTTAAGTAGGATTTTAAGCAGCAATCCCAAAGATTCCAACTTTAAGGAAAAGGAACTTCCTGTTGACGCTCTTTTCTGAAAACTCTCAGGGCTAACTCAGGCAACTCTCAGTTCTACCGTGCATTCTAACGGTTAGTCCGATCGCCCAAACAACAGATCATTCCAAAAATTCTAACCAAGAGAGGTTTCTAGCATGAAGCTCAAGTCAATGAAGCGTCATTCAATAGCCTCAATTGGGATAAGGCGTAGGCTGGGTGGAGCGTAGCGTAACCCAACAAAACCCAAGCCAACGTTGGGTGAAGCGAATGCGTAACCCAACGTACAGTTCCTACTTCGCCTATCTGATGGTCATCCAGAGTGTTTGCAGTACAATTCCGATGAGCTGGAATGAGTTGCGTCAATGCGAATTGCTACCACTGAAAATTTAGACATTGATCTCCTTGATAAGTCAGAATCCCTTTCTCACCTTCAGCGATCGCGTCGTACAAACTTCCTACTTTCAAGGTTATGGTTTCCCCTGATTTCAACTCAAAAACAACATATCGTGGAGCAGAGGAATAGCCTCCCCGTGCATCCCCAAATTCTCTCGCACTAGAATATTTCGCGGCAACTCGTGCGGGGGAAGACAATACAGGTTGCTGTTGCAGTTTCAGTTGCTTCCGTATCTCCAGGAAGATGGAAACAGCCGCGAGAACGAAGAAACCGACAACTAATAATGTATCCATTGATTCTCCTTGAAGCTCCTACTGCATCATTTGCTCATTCATGACGGTACTCTAAACCTTGGCTGTGTAAGGTAGGATGACAGTAAAAGTTGTTCCAACATCAAGCTCACTAGTGACCTCAATTTGTCCTTGATGCAGTTCCACACACCGTTTGGCGATCGCTAACCCCAAGCCTGTTCCTTGAAGCAGTTGAGCGTTAGACGCTCGAAAGAAGGATTCAAATAGTTGGGCTTGTTCTGACTGGGGAATACCAATGCCCTGGTCTTGCACCTTAAACACAATCGTTTGTTGTTCTAGCACATAGGTGTAGTCAAGATGAACTCTTCCACCTGTAGGTGAGTACTTAATGGCATTATTCAGTAGATTGGAGAGGATCAGACGGAGGAGCGTTTTATCCATCCAGGTTTCTGGCGCATCATCTGAGTGTGTGAATATGATCTCATGGGAATCAGAGAGATTGAGGGAGTATTCTTCCAGTAGATCCTGGCATAACGGCTCTAGATCGATTGGAGCAGGATTGAAGGGTAAACGCTCTGCTTCAACTCGCCCCATGATTAACACATCTTCCATCAGTTGATTCATCTGTTGGACGGAGTCTCTAATTCGCTGTATGTAGCCTCTCATTCTGTCGTCAAACATCTCTCCCCCTCGTAGCTCTAGCAATTCGGACGCTGTCCGAATCACAGCTAGGGGGTTGCGAAACTCATGCGAGACGGTTGAAATAAATTGAGATTTGAGTTGATTCAACTCTTGTTCTGTTTCTAATGCTTTTTGCAATAACTCACTTTGACGGTAAGCACTCATGTCCCAAAACACCACAACGACTCCACCAATTCCCTCTAGCTGACGATATAGAGGAGAGGCACTATCACCAATGGGGATGCGATCGCCATTCCGGTTTATCAGAGCCGTGAATTCTTTTAGGAAAGCGACTTCCTGAGTTTGTAGAACTTGCGTTACAGGATGCTCAACCGGCAGATCGGTCACTTCATCTACAAGACGCAACACCTCCGTTATGTCCTTGCCAGAGGCCTCAGCTTCTCGCCAACCCGTCAAGCCCTCTGCCGCCGGGTTCATGAAGGTGATTAACCCTTGTTCATCTGTTGCGATGACTGCATCGTTCATGGAGTGTAGTAGCGTTGCCAGGTAAGACTGATTGGTTCGCAGTTCCTTTTCGACCTGATGCTTAAACAGCGCTAACTCAACCGCAACGCGCAGTTCTCCTGAGTTGAAGGGCTTAACAATGTAGCCCAAGGGGAGAGTGTTTTTTGCTCGCTGTAACGTGTTTTCATCGGCATAAGCAGTTAAAAACACAATGGGGATATCGTGTTGGCTGCAAATTTGGCTAGCCGCAGTGATACCATCCATCTCCCCCTTTAACATCACATCCATCAGCACCAAGTCGGGTTCAGTACGGTTCACTTTGTCGATCGCTGCCGCACCAGAGGAGGCTGTGCCAACGACGGTGTAACCGAGCTGCATTAGCTGACTAGCAATCGTGCGGGCAACGATAACCTCATCTTCAACCACTAAAATTTTGGCTTCCATTAGAATATCCTACTGGAGACAGACGGCAAGTTTCTCTCGATCATAGAGAATCTGACCTTCAAGACTGGCAGTGATATCCTACTTCAATTTTCTGCAATTATTTCTGCAATCAATTGGGATTCAAAAGCGCTGCTTGCGGAAACTTAATTCTAAAGGTTGTTCCGTGGTCTCGTTCAACGGTCAGACTGCCCTCTAGCTGTTCAACGACCAGGTCATGGACGAGCGAAAGTCCCAAAGATTGGCTATATTTCCAGTCCACAGTTTCTGGTAAACCGACGCCATTGTCTCGAATGGTTAACTCAATCTGCTGGTGTGAAGGTGACGGCAGATAAATCTGAATTTCGCCAGTGCGATCGCCCGGAAATGCATACTTTAGAGCATTCGAGATCAATTCATTCACAATTAACCCACAGGGAATTGCCTGATCAATGTTGAGCAAAACCCTTGCAATGTCCATGTGCAGGTTGACGTGCCCAGGACCGAGTTGGTATGAGGTAATTAGGTTACTCGCCAGACTGGGAATATAGTCTGATAAATCAATTTCACCAAAATCAGATGAAGCATATAGCTTCTTATGGATCAGTGACATTGACTCAATCCGATGCTGGCTTTCGCGCAGAATGTTAGTCGCTGCGGTATCCGTCACGCTTTGAGCCTGGAGCTGCAGCAGTCCAGAAATAATTTGTAAGTTGTTTTTGACGCGATGGTGAATTTCTTTAAGCAGCACTTCCCGTTCACTCAAGCTGTGTCGGAGTTGTTCTTCAGCCCGACGGCGATCGCTCACTTCTTGCTGCAAGGCGTAATTATTTGCTTCTAGCGTTTGAGAATAGATTTCTAACTGTTCATACAGTCGGGCATTTTCCAGGGCGATCGCCGCCTGTGCCGTCAAAACCTGCAAGATAACTGCCCGATCCAGGGTAAACGCATCGGTGGTGAGATTATTTTCTAGATATAGAATTCCGGTCAGCTTGCCGTGTCCTTGGATGGGCGTACACAAAACGGATTTGGGCTTTTGAGACTGGATGTAGCGATCGCTAGCAAAGCGCATTTCTCGAGTCGCATCTTCCAGAATGATGGTTTTCTGTTTTCGGAGCACATACTGAATCAGTGAAATCGGTAGTTGATCCGTGTCTTCTAGGGGAATGGATGAGTGGACAATGACCTCGATTGGATCAACGGTTCCAGTTGCCTCAATGCGGAAGTGCTGATTGGTTTGCAGCAAGAGTGTTGCGGCTTGCGCTCCAGCATTTTGCAGCACCAGAGTCATGAGTTGCTCTAGCAGTTTTTCCAGATTGAGTTCTCCAGAAAGCACCCGAGACGCTTTGACCACAGTTGCTAAATCCAGCGTTTCAGCATGGCTGCTGTTTGTCGTAGTCAAGGAAACATTTAGATTAACGCCTGTCGATGCGCTCCGGTGTTGAAATAGATTGGGATAGCGTGCTTCTAGCGCGTCTACTTTAGCCATTGCTCCCCACCTTAGGTAGCAATACTGCGCTTCTTGCAGATAAGCTCTAGCCAAGATTTCCTTGCCTCGCTCCAGATAAAACAGAGCTGTCCGTTCATAGGCTAATGCTTGCTCGTGGATATAACCGTGTTCTTTCGCAAGATCCACTGCACGATCATAGTTAGCGATCGCTTCTGCATCTTCTCCTAACACTTGATATCGCTCTGCTTCGATCAAATGCCATCGGTGCAGATTATTTGTCGGCGCGTGGTATGCCCAAAGCTGCATTTTCTCCTGATTCTTGGTTATCCGTTGCAGAATAGCTGACTGCACTTCCGGGCTGGCAGTGGGGTATTGCATCAACCGCGCCAGAGAATCATAGAAGTAAAAAATTGGAAAGACTGCGTTAGAGCGTCCACCCTCAGGATAGCGGTTTGCCTGATTAGCATTTTCTACAGCCCTGTCTGCATCCTGAAAATAGCAGCTCAGTAACAGTTTATTGAAGTATAGATAGAACAATCCCTTATGGTGGTTTGCCTGCTGCAATAGCGGTAATTCTTGGGACTCATTATAGGCTTCACCTACCAACAGGGTTGGATTGAGGGTAGATTGTGTCAAGTTTGCAATCGTTTGCTGGTAAACCTGAAGTGCATTGGTATTCGTTGATTCTTTGAGCTGCGTTAGTGCTTCAACATAATCTGTGATCTTGTGTTGTACCTCTGCTAATGGCATTCCCACAAAGAAACAGTGATCGCAGTGATGCAAAATGCTGTAACCCGCAAATTCAATGTCGCCTGACTCAATCCCTAACTGATAAGCCTCTTGTAACGGCTGAATGGTTTCTCTAAGATGAACTTTGCAAAATCGAACCGAGCAGTTTGCCATGAATAAGGTCTTACATCGAAGCAGAGAATTGGGAAATTGCGCCAACAGGTGAAGCCCCAATTCAACAAACTGATAGCTTTGATCTAGATCTAAAACTACACAGTTTAAGATGTTGGCATAAGCTGCATAGGCAAATGCCGACAGTTCATGGTTGCCATACTCAACAGACAAATTCACCATCTTGAGGATGAGCAGAGGAAAGAGCGGCGGCGCAGCCTGATAGGAAGGGGCAAGCAGATGAGTCAAAATTCGGAGACTCTGAATGGCGATCGCATCGGTCATAGGCGGCAAATCAATGAGGGTCTGAATTTGCCGATCAGCCAGCATTGCAGCCGTTTCACCAAATGCAGACTCAATCTCTGCGGCAGTGGGTGATACTGGCAAAATCACCCCTAACTCCTCTAAGGTCTTGAGTCCGATTTGCAGTGCAGCTAAAAACTGCATTTGAGAGCCATAGGCTTGAATCTGCACTTCGTAGATCTTGACCTTATCGGGTAGACTTTGGGCGTGTTTCAGCACAGTGGCCGCAAATTGCTCGGTCTGCTCCAGATCGCCATTCAGATAAGCCGCCTCAGCCGCCAGAGTATAGAGTGCTAGCGTCAGGTAATACTCGGTGTGCCAGGAATCTTGGGGTAACAGGGCTAGGGCAGTTTTGAGATACTGCATAGTTGCGCTAAAGGCAGCAGAGGCTTTGGCTTTCTGGGCTGCAATCAGGTTCAACCGCACTAGTTCTTGCCGTTCTACCGATGGAGCAAGCTCTACGCCTATATTCAGATGGTTCACAATATCAAAAATGTGCTGTTCTCGTTGTTCTGGTGGGGTATGTTGCAAAATTTTCTGTCCGATCTGCCAGTGAATCGCAGGTCGTTCTGCCACTGAGTTCAGGGAATAGGCTGCTTGCTGAATCCGGTCGTGGGCAAACTTGTACTCCATTCGTAACGCATCCCCTAATTTGGGAATGCCCAACTCAATTCGCTTATAGCTATCATTAAGCGGAATGATCAAACCCATGTTGACCGCTGCTTTGAGCAGCGCAATTGCCCGCACGGCATCAGCTTCTTGCAGAACACCCGCTGACTGTAAAACAAATGTCAATGTTTGCAGATCAAATTGATTACCAATACAGGCCGCATATCGCAATCCAGCCTGGCTATTTTGCTGTAAACGTTGAATTTTAGTGACAAGCAGTTCCACTACGTTGTCGGTGATATTGCGTTGTTGAATCTCGGCGATCGCCCATTTCCACTGGTTATTCTGATAATCAAAGATGAGCAACTGTTCGACATACAGCGCCCGCAAAAACTCATTAACGAAGAAGGGATTGCCATTGGTTTTGGTCAGCACCAGATCTGCCAGGGGTGCAACCTCCTCCATAGAACGATTTAGGGTATCCACCAATAAGTGTTGGATATCCAGTTTTTGTAGAGGTGAGAGGGCGATCGCCTGAATGGGGATTCCTGCGCTTTGCATCTCTGCGATCGCTTGAGTTAAAGGATGAGTAGCACTCACTTCATTGTCTCGATAGGCTCCAATCAAGAATAGAAAAGGAACCTTTGTCGTCGTCAACACCTGGATCAATTGCAGCGATGCCGCATCAACCCACTGCAGATCGTCTAGAAAGATAACGAGCGGGTGATGAGGCTGTGCCAAGACCTGAATAAACTGCTGCAATACCCGATTGAAGCGATTTCGGGTTTCTGTGGGCGGCAGTTCTGGTACAGGGGGTTGTGGCCCTAAAACCAGTGCCAGTTCAGGAATCACGTCCACCATCACTTGAGTGTTGGGTTCTAGTGCGGACAAGAGTTGCGATCGCCAATCATTCAATTGAGTTTCCGGCTCGGTCAACAACTGCTCTACCCACCCAGAAAACGCATTGACGAATGCAGAATAGGGAATATTACGCTGATATTGATCAAACTTTCCGGTAATAACATATCCCCGCTGCTGGGTAATCGGCTTGTAGATTTCCTGCACTAACGATGTTTTACCAATACCGGAGTAACCGGAGATGAGCATGAGTTCGCTTTGAGGAGAGACAATGTTCGAGGCTAGATTCCCCCATTCCTTATCCTCTATTTCCTCCCCCTTCCTATTCCCTGCTCCTACCACCCGCTCAAATGCCGCTAACAATGCCTCAACTTCTTGATTTCTACCATACAGTTTTTGAGGAATCTGAAAGGTTTCTGAACTGTCGTATCGCGCCAAAGGGAAGGCTGCAACTTCTTGTGTAGTTTGCAACTGAGTCAGACAGGTTTCAAGATCAGATTGAATGCCCCGACAGCTTTGATAGCGGTCTTCTGCGGTTTTTGCTAGCAGTTTCATCACGATCGCAGAGACGGGTTGGGGAATCGTGGAGAGGCGATCGCTCGGCGAAACAGGATTTTTGGCTAAGTGACAGTGAACTAATTCCAGTGCATCATCGGCAGTAAAGGGAAGTTGCTGAGTCAGCAGTTCATATAGCGTCATGCCGAGAGAGTAAAAGTCAGTGCGGTAATCAATCGATCGATTCATCCGCCCAGTCTGCTCTGGAGACATATAGGCAAGAGTACCTTCTAAGATATCCGGGTTACGGAGCGTAGGGGTTTCTCGGGTAATTCGACTGGCAATGCCAAAATCAATCAGCTTAAGCTGCCCAGTCGTCGGATTCCAGACAATGTTAGAAGGGTTAATGTCTTTGTGAATGACCTGCTGTTGGTGTACTTGCCCCAAAATCTCAGTGATCTGAATTCCTAGAGTAAGCGCTTCTGTAAGAGTAAGCGCCCGCTGAGTCAGCCAGTAGGCTAAAGATTCTCCAGCAAAATCTTCTAGAAACATCACCAGGGTATTTTGATAAGTTTCAATGCCATAGACCTGGATTACCCCTTCCAGACTGAGCGATCGGGTAATCTCATGCTCCTGTTGATACCGCGTCAACTCATCGGGGGTGGGATAGTCAGGCTTTAGCGCTTTGAACACCAGCGGCTGCAAATCTAGCTCCCGCACCCCTCGATACACTAGCGAATTCGCGCTTTCATAAATCTTTGAGCCAACAAGATAGCCAGAAAGGGATAGCATGATTGATTCGCCTCAAGCAACTGCTATGCTCCTTCAATTAAATCACTCCTGGATATAGCGCTACACGCATCCTTTAGGACACGATTTTCGATGAGGGATCACGGGAATCCTAAAGCTGCTGACTTCCCCTTCCTCCCATGAAGATGCCTCAACTCCGCAGCAGTAAAGCACTACCTTTGCAGATCGTTCTAGTTGTTCCCTTTGTTCTGCAAATTTTCGGAACGGTTAGCTTGGTCGGCTACCTGTCTCTCAAAAATGGGCAAAGGGCTGTGAACAATCTGGCAGAACAGGTGATCGATCGCACCAGCAATGTAGTGGATGAACACTTACAGTCTTACCTTTCTATCCCGCAAACGCTGAATCAGATTAACGCAGATGCCATTAAGAGAGGAATTCTGGATGTGCGCGAGCAGGAAGCCGTTGGCGAGTATTTCTGGGATCAAATGCAGGCGTATGACCTGTCTTACATTGGCATAGGTCTAACCACAGGGGAAGGAATTGGAACGGCTCGGTACGATGGCAGAACTATCACCATTGATGATTGGGTGGCTAGACAGTCGAATAACACCATCAACTACGCCACTGACCGCCAGGGACGCCGAACCCGAGTGAATTATCGCTGGACTTGGAACAGTTTTAGCGAAGCTTGGTACACCGAACCGATTGCTGCTGGTAAACCCATCTGGAAGATTTATGCTGCAAATTTGCCCAACGGGCCCTACATTGCGGCCTCTGCCAGTCGCCCCATCTACGATTCGCAAAATCGCCTTTTAGGAATGATTGCCTCTGATATTCATCTACTCAAACTCAACGATTTTCTAAATAGATTAGAAGTTAGCCAATCTGGGCAAGTCTTCCTGATGGAGCGAGATGGCACACTGATTGCTAGCTCTGGCACAGAAAGACCTTTTACCCTGGTCAACCGAAAAATTCATCGACTGCGGGCGATTGATAGTTCCAATCCAATTATCCAAACTGTTGTTCAACACTTCCAAACTTCTAGTGGGTTACAGTCAATCACCCAACATACTGACTTTCGGCTTGAGATTCAGGGGCAACAGCACTTTGTCAGTGTTGTGCCCTGGCGTGATGAGTATGGTTTGGATTGGCTATTGGTCATCAGTGTGCCGGAAAACACATTTATGGCTCAAATTGATGCCAACACGCACATTACGATCGCCCTTTGTTTGGGTGCATTAGTGCTTGCTTTAATTATGAGCGTGTTGACCTCACGTTGGATTGTGCAACCGATTCTTCACCTCAGCCACGCTAGTGAGTCAGTAGCAGACGGCAATCTAGAACAGACGGTAGAAAAAAGCAGAATTCGCGAACTCGATGCATTGTCCAATTCCTTTAACCACATGGCAAACCAGCTGTATCAATCGTTTGCCGCACTGGAGCAAAGCAAGGCGGAATTGGAAGATCGGGTGGAAGAGCGCACGGCTGAACTCAGAAATACGCTGATAAAATTGCAGCATACCCAGATTCAAATGATTCAAAGCGAAAAGATGTCGAGTCTGGGACAACTGGTTGCTGGAGTAGCCCATGAGATCAACAATCCAGTCAATTTCATTCATGGCAATCTCGACCCGGTGCAGGAATACACTGAGGATTTATTGAGACTTGTGCAGCTATATCAGCAGTACTATCCCAACTCTGCCACTGAAATTCAAAGGACTGTTGAAGAGATCGACCTGGAGTTTTTGCAACAAGATTTGCCAAAGATACTGAATTCTATGAAATTGGGAACCGGGCGCATTCGACAAATCGTGTTGTCTCTGCGAAACTTTTCCCGAATGGATGAATCCGAATTTAAGGCAGTTGATATTCACGAAGGCATTGACAGCACCTTACTGATTTTGCAGCATCGCTTTAAAGCTAAGTCTGAACATTCAAGGATTGAATTAATAAAAAACTACGGATCACTTCCTCTGGTGGAATGTTTTGCTGGACAGCTCAACCAGGTGTTTATGAATGTTTTGGTGAACGCTCTAGATGCATTAGAAGAAAGTATTCAACGTACTCATGAGGAAGTGAAGAGCCAGCCAAGCCAAATTACAATCCGTACATCTGTTTTAAGTGAGGAATGGGTAGAAGTGGCGATCGCCGACAACGGATCAGGGATGCCCGAGGCCGTTCGGCAGCGTATTTTTGACCCCTTCTTTACCACCAAACCTTTTGGCAAAGGCACGGGCATGGGTATGTCTATTAGCTATCAAATTGTTACAGAGAAACACGGTGGCAAATTGGAATGCTACTCCACTCCAGGGCAGGGAACTGAGTTTGTCATTCAGATTCCTCTGCAGCAAAAAGTTTTGATCTAATCTAACGGATATGCTAGTTGAGCGATCGAATCTGTTAGCTTCAAGGGCAAAAAACGTAATCTCTAGACCATCTTATATAGAGGATCTTATACCTTAGCTTCACATAGCCTTATCGGCATTTTATGATTTTCCAATGAATTGCTGTGATTCAATTAAAAAACAGGGAATTCTACTGAGGGATGGCACTTAACTGCACTCATTCAGGAAAACTATAATGTCACCAGCGACACAAACAAAGACGAATTCTCATTCTTTAGACTCTGCGATCGCTCCCCGTTCAGTTCGTTTACTTCTAGCCTTATGGTTTCTAGGGGGTAAGGACGTTAATCAGGGAAAGGTTAGCGATCGGTTGAAAGTAGGCGGAAAGAAGAGTCCCGACTGTGATGAGCTTTATGCTCGTTTGGAGCGAGAAGAAGCGATTGAAGTTGCCAAGAAAAAGGTTTCTATTACAAACAAAGGAATTGAATTACTGGGTCAAGGTTTGCAAAGTTCTGATCTTGCTATAGAAGGGACAATTGTGGGTTCCTGGATGGCAAAAGCTTTGTTAAAGTGGATCCAACAATCGGATGTAAGTGTGAATGGCGCTGCAACCAATGGTAAAGTTGCCCATTCCGAAATTGCTTCTTACGAAGAATTTAAGCCTGAAGCGCTAAAACTATTTGAGAAATTGGATAAAGGTTACAACTACAGCGGTCTGGTTCCAATCTGGCACATGCGACGTGAGCTAGGCGATCGTGTCGGACGTGTGGAATTTAGCGACTGGATGATGGAAATGCAGGCAGAGCAAAAATTTTATTTGCAGGGTGGTGAAGCTCGTGAAGCAACTGAAGATCAAAAACGAGATTCCATCACCAATGAGATTAGGGGACTGCTGTTCTTTGCCAGCAAAGAATCCTGAGTTTTAATCAGCAAGCTAGTTCAATCAATTCAGTATTCAGAAGTGGAGTCAAAAGCGAATGATTGCCGTGCAAGATCCGTATGCCCTGTTTGAGGAAGCTCGTCAACAGGGACCAAACCCTTTTAGGAAAGATTTGGTCATTGCGGCCGAAGAGGTTTGGGGGGAAGTTATCAGCGATTTATCAGGTATTAATCAGCATATTGAGCAGAAAATTGATCAGGCAATTGCTGAGGTTCGTCAAAGGTATTTGAGCAAAGTTGGTATTGTCGTAAAGGGGGAGAAAGGCACTGGAAAAAGTCATGCGATCCGCCGGGTATGGAAGAAAATTGAGCGGGAAGGCGGTGCACTATTCTCCTATATCTCTCCCTGTGCAAATCCAAAAATAATTGATGCTCACGTGCGCTTTCATCTAGTTGAGAGTTTCACTCATCAGGATTCTCATAAAGTAACTCAGTGGCAGCGGTTTGCTGCTACGTTAATCTCAAGCTTAAAAGGTACAGATTATGAGGAGGCGTATGAAGAGTACATTGAGAAATGTAGTCAACCTAATGAACTGAAGAAGCACATTCAAAAAACAATCAGCAGCTCTAACTTAGTTGATTTCTTTGGAGCTTTAGCTGAGGCAATTTTAGAAAGCCGTTCTGGGTTAGACCACTACTTTACTAAAGCAGTTCTCCTATCGCTGCTTGGAAGTGCTCTTTCTGCACAGGTAGCGCTGTCGTGGATTAAGGGAGAAGATTCTCCTGATGTTAAGAGATTTGGTTTGCCGGAGTATTCGCCAGAACAACAGCAAACAAGAAATATTTGGGTCATCAAGCAGATCTGCAAACTTGCCGAAGTTGCTTCGTTACCCGTTATTATCTGGTTTGATCAAGCTGAATCGTCAGAACCTGATGTTGAAACTGGCGATAGTGCTGCTGAAGTTATTGCTAAATGTATTGACAGAATTTACTTCGATTGCACTAACATCGTTCTTCTGTCTTGCTTTTTAAGCACCATATGGAAAATAGTTGCAGAATTGCGTGGTGGAATTCCTGACCGGGTAGGTCAAAGAATTTTAGAAGCCAAACCCCCAACCGCAGAACAGATGATGGAGTTAGTTCAGATGAGGATGAATTGGTTTTACGAATGCAAAGAACTTAACCCCCGTAATTATCCACGCTTGTACCCCTTTGAGGAAGCAAGAATTAGAGAAATTGCAAAAGCGGGAGCTGGAGTGCGTACATTATTAAAGACATGTGCTGAAGCTTTTGAAGCGATAAAACTGGTTGATTCAGATCCAGAACAAGTTGCTCTAAATCCAAAACCAGTTGAGCTAGATCCAAAAGAGAAGCAAAAGAAGCAAGTTTTAGAAACATACAACGAGTTGCTGAATAAAATTTCTCTTCCAGGCAAGGAGGACGAGAAGATTGCAGCGATCATTACTTGTGCAATGAAAATGCTTCCTCAATCAGGAACAGCAAATGTAGTGATCAATCAAATTCAAACCGTTGGCTCTTCTTCAAACCATGATTTGCACTTGATCACATCTGGCTATGATGTGACACAAAAGAAAGAAGTCACTATTGGGGTTAGAATCTGTGAAACAAAAAATGCTAAAACCTTCAATGCGGTAATGAAGCGGTTGACTGATTACAGAAAGTACAAGATTACGCGTGGTTGTCTAATCCGCTCTACCTCAGTACCGCAAAGCTGGAGGATTGGGCAGCAGCTTAAGCAACAGCTCGTAGAACAACAAGGTGGAGAAGTTGTGGTGCTTCAAAAGGAGCATATCAAACCTTTAGCTGCTTTAGAGCGGATTTACGAGCAGTCGGCAGACTACGGGTTTGAAAAGGAGGAGCTAGTCTCCCTAGTGCAGGAACTTGACTTGGTAACAAACAACCCACTAATTCAAGAGATTTTAAGCGCACCAGTTTCGGCATGAGCATTCAAATATTCAAAGGGATTCAGCTTCCTGCACTTGATCTTGAGATGCTGAACTTGGGCAAACTGATTGCTGTTCCATTTAAGCAATCAGTATCAGAGGGTCAAGTGTTTTGGCTCTATCCAAGCCAACAACTTCCATCGAGTCTAACGCTTGAGCAATATTACAAGCCGGAATATCTGAGCTTTGCCAACAGATCACTGCAAAAAAATGCTGCTGCTCCCATTCAGATGCCAACTTGGGGACAGTGTGAATATCACTGGCAAATTCATCCCAATAATAAGCATCTTCTACCTAGAATTGCTCAATCTACGATTTGGAACTTAAGTGCACTGGAGTATCTTTTTGAGCAACACAAAGTTCTTAAACTGCTATTTCTTCGGGTTTGCCGCTTTTCTGAACCTTGTGTGATCAACTCCTTGCTTCAATCAGGTTCTTTCTTCTGGACTCAAGCAGAAGACAAAATAACGGCACCTAGTGAACACGACGAACCTGTTGTTTCCAAAGTAAGTTTTGACCGACGTAAAACTCTTCTGATGTCAGGAGAAGCTTACCCCTACACAAATTTGGAATCTTTACAGCTTCAAGTTGAAGAAGTTGTGATTGAAAACCCAAATGTAGGTCAATTAAATCATGACCTCAAACAACTCTTGGGTTGGACAAGTCACAGCAAACTTGAATCCAAGGAACCGGAGTGGATGGATAAAATTGCTGTTTTGGGCGATCGCAGCAAAGAAACTGAAGGCACAAGCAACTACCAAGCCGGGACAGATTTTGAAATTGTTGTTCGCCAAAGCTTAGAATTTCTAGGCTTCAAGATTGACTATTCTCACAGGGGTGGCGCAGGAGGACTGGATCTATTCTGTTCTGAGCCTTATCCCTTAGTTGGCGAATGTAAATCAGGTAAAAAAATTCCTAACGACACGGCAGTTCAACTTCTAAATCTTGGAACAATTCATCTTGAAGACAAGGACACCTTCAGCAAAGCCGCAAAATTAATTATTGGACCAGGTGATCCTACAGACCAACTTAAAAAAGCAGCCAAAGTACACGGTATGGCAATCATTCATCCTACAACCCTTGAAAAACTCGTCAAACTTCATCACAAGTATCCAATCGACCTGTTTAAGTTGAAGGATTATCTTGTGGATGGACAAGCAGATGATGAGGTTGAAAGATATATTCATCAGAATATTCAAGCAGCTAAGCTGAGAGCATACATTATTCACCTCGTCAAAAACTTTCTAGAAAACTCGCTGGATGAAGATGCTGATATCGCTCAGCTTCACGCAGTGTATGTTGTTTCAAAACCTCCTCAACTTCTTAAGCGAGAGGAAGTTTACGAAATTTTAGTAGAAATATCTTCTCCCTTGACAGGTTATCTAGGGCGAAGAAAAGGAGATGATGGAAGCGATCGCTTTTACTTCCTCCGTCACATGCCTGAAATAGTAGAGCAGTAAGCTATCGCAGAATGAACAAAGCTAATTAGTCATTGTCAATCTAATGGTTTGAAATCGTCCGGCAAGTCCTCAACAGTCCATCTTAGAACCCGACAAAGAGCTTTCACTTGGGGCAGGGTAAGCCTAACCTCCTTGAATCGACCTGTCTCCCAATTGCTAATGGTTTGAACAGATACGTCAATAGCTCCAGCAACCTCTCTCTGAGTTAAGCCCAGTTCATCACGTCGCCTCTTAAGTGGAGACTCCTTTTCTATAGGTTGTTCTTGGGACATTGCAACAGCTTTATAAACTGCTTATATAAGCTGTTGACTCCTGACTATAAGCAGTTTATAGTTGCATGAGAGAGTCAACAGGTGGTAGGCGAAGCAGGCATATAAATGCCTGTGGCTCCGCCTCTTAGTTTCTCATTAATAAAGCTATTTACAGATGTTTCAAGCCAGTCAGGTGACTGTTTGCTCTGCTTGCTTTTGAGCAGTCCAGTCATGCTGAAGCTTTGCCGTGCCTATTTTCCCTTACTGCGACGCAATAGCGCGATCGCCCCCATTTCCCATGCCATCCTATCGAGATTCCTTGCATCCCTGGTGCATTATCCGCTCCTTTCCCAATTCTCATACCCTGATTGTTGCTCGTTTTCGCCGTCGCAGCGCTGCAGAAGCTCAGTTGAGAACCTTACAGCGTTTGATACCGACAGTTAGCTTTTGCATTGTGTTTGATGCAGGACAGCATTTTGACTCAGAGCAATTACCGAACAAACAGGATGAGCCGAAATGAGTAATCAAAATCCAAGTTGCTGTCCTCAATTCGCAAAAGATTACAGTGTGTTTATTGAGCCGCACCCCTGCTGAATCAGCCTCACCAGGTAGTCATGCGATAATTGAAATGGTGATAACCATCATGGCGTATCGATTTGAGCAGTTGAGCCGCAAGGAGATAGAGTCGATGCTAGACATCACGCTCAAGGAAACACGGGTTTATCGGGAGATCAAGGAAGAAGGTCGCGAAGCAATGGCTCATGCTATGTCTCAACTGTTGACAAAGCGATTAGGAGAACTTCCTCAAACTGTGAATTCTTCTGTGATGAATTTGTCCTTGCCAGTGTTGCAAGAGTTGAGTGAGGCGCTGCTAGATTTTGCGAGTTTGGACGATTTGCAGGCTTGGTTAGCAGAACAGGGCTAGCGATCGCCTCTCATTCCCAAGCGATCGCTCCACGCCTAACGATTGGTTCGTTTCTAACTGGTGCAGGTTTCAATTAGCTGATCAATCCCATTAACCGTGAGAATAGGGGCATTCAACTGCTGGGAAAGGTCTTCCAGCCTCATATCATCTAGAAAGCGAGAGTCGTCGTGCTTGAGCATCAGAGATGGCAGCAAAATTCCTTGCCCCAAATCTTTGCCCGACAAGGCACGAAGTAAGTCTTGCCCGGTCAATAGCCCCGTAACCGTAATTTCCTGCCCCCAATATTGGCTGTTTAGCGCCACCATTTCAACTTCTAGCCCTTTTACCTGATTTAACCGTTGAAGAATGGGCTGAAAAGCTTGCTCAACTGCATTGCCAACCACCCAGGTAAAGCGACGGGCGGGTGAAACGCTAACAGGCAATTGTTTTGCGGCAGACTGAAACTCTTTGAGAAATTGGCGAATTGAGCCTACCCCATTGCCAATTTGCGGGTAATCTTCGTAATGCGACTCAGGCGGCAGGTCTTGCCCACCGATGAGGAACCATTCGTCTGCAAGCCAAGCAAAGGTAGAGCCTAGCTGATGCTGAAATTTGGACTGCAATGCCTGCACCTGGGCGATTACTTCTCGTGCCTTGGCAGGCGTGACGGGCACCAGTTCATCTTCGACAGGGCGGAAGCGAGTTAAACCCACGGGGACAACCGCAACGGAGGCAACAGCAGGAATGTCTCCCTGATGAAACTTCACCAGGTCAAGTAGCGATCGCTCCAAATGTTCACCATCATTGATCCCCGGACACACGACAACCTGAGCGTGAATTTGCAGCTCATGCTGCTGAAACCAGCGTAGATGATCAAGAATTTGTCCAGCGCGAGGGTTCTTTAGTAGACGAATGCGGATCTCTGGCTCGGTGGCGTGAACCGAGACGTAAAGCGGAGAAAGCCGCATTTGAGCAATGCGGCTCCATTCTCGCTGGGTCAGGTTGGTCAGGGTCAGGTAGCTGCCGTAAAGAAAACTGAGGCGATAGTCGTCATCTTTAAGGTAAAGGGTTTGCCGCATTCCAGGTGGCTGCTGGTCAATGAAGCAAAAGGGACAACGGTTGTTGCACTGAATCAGTCCGTCAAACAGCGCAGTTTCAAACTCCAGTCCCAGGTCGTCGTCATACTCTTTTTCGATTTCGACCTGATGGCTCTGTCCTTTTGCGTCTAAGACTTCCAGTTCTAGAACCTCGTCCGCGCAAAAAAACTGATAGTCAATTAGGTCGCGCAAGGGTTGCCCGTTAATCGAGACGAGGCGATCGCCTGCCTCAAAGCCGATTTCTGCTGCGATCGAGTCGGGCAGCACATTAGTAATTAGGGCAGGACGAATAGAACAGTCGCTCATGGGATTAGGCTGGGGAGTTAGGCTGAATCAGTCAGCTTTTCGACAAAAACTTGGTAGGACTTGTGGGTTATTTTGATCTTGTCACGAAAAATCGTGAGGAAGGCATCGATCCCGGCTTTAGGGTTGTGCTGGGTGTTTTGGTCAAAGGAAAAGCCATAATCGTCAAACACGATCAACCCTCTTGCTTTCACCAATCTCCAGCCTAGCAGGGCATCCTCCAAAACATCACTGGCGATATGGGAACCGTCGATGTAAAGCAGGTCGTAGGTGTTGAGAGGAAGCGATCGCAGCTTTTCTTGAGACTGCCCAATTTGCTTTTGTACCTTTTGCGGTACGCCAGTTTTAGCAATGTTAGCGTCAAATCTAGACTCAAGAGACTGCACATAATCGGCATCAAAGCGACTATGTTCGGCACTTCCCTGAAACGTATCAATACAGGTAACTTGAGCTGACCCGTGAGTCAAAATGTGGTCAAGTAGCCAACAGGTTGAGCGACCTTCCCAACTGCCAATTTCCAAAACTTGCAGATTTCGTCCGGCGAGCGGCAGTAGGTGCTGCTCCCAAACCAGAATGTTATTGCTGAACCAATCCTGGGTAAATTGGTAGCCTCTAGACTGTACCTGAAGCTGATAGCGGGTTCTCGAAAGCTGATATTGTGCCTGGGTCAAATGAGGGTCTGCCTCACAAGCCTGTTGGAATAGCGCTAGCGCCTGCTGAAGCTGCTCCTGGTCAAGCAAAACCATTCCAGCATTAAAACAAATTCGCGCTAGATTAGCTTTAGAAAAATCAGGCTGAAGGGCGATCGCCTGCTGAAAACATTCAATCGCCTGATCTAATTCTTTTTGTTGGTGAAGAGCGGTACCCAAATTGTTGTAGGCTCTGGCAAGTGCATTCTTGTGTTCTGCGGCGATCGCCTCTTTTATTTCACTACTTTGCTGATAAAAGGCGATCGCTTCGACCCACTTTTCTTGTGCTAAATATTCAGCAACTATGGGTTGCCAATTAATGAATTCAGTTGGGATGAAGCGCTGGTCTAATTGATAGAGCTTTTTGAATAGGTAAAGCGTTTTTTCGGATTCTAGCTGGGTGGCGATCGCATGTAATTTATTTTCCTCTGGTGTCCAGTCAAGCTGATAGTCTTCTGGTGGCGTTTGAAACTTCTTAAGTTGGCGATCGAAGCTATTGCCAGGATAACGGACATACTCAACCGTTTCTAGATCAGCTCTAAAGACCTTGAAAAACTTGCCAATCCAATCTAGATAAGCCGTATCTTCTCGCCCTCGAATCTGCTTGTAAACTGCTGCTTCAGGAAAACCTTCCACAAACTCGTGACAGTCTCGTCGCAGGCAAAGATTAATTAACAAACTATTGTCGATTGCGGCTCTCCAATGCGGATGAAGCTGTTCTTGAATCTTGGCTTTTGTCTTAACCACAGCAACCTGATTGGTAGGCATAACTTCAGGTTGAATTGGAATTTCCTGACTCAATGCCTTGTAGCAAACATAGATATGTTCTTTAAGAAACAGATCATCCCCATCGCAGAAAAACAAAATTTCTCCAGTCGAAATTCTCACACCTGTATTTCTGGCTGGACCTGCTCCTAAGCTTTTAGAATGACGGGTGACTTTATAAATAGATTTATAGCTAGATTTCTGCTGAATAAAATCGTTGACAGCTTCTTCCGTATTATCCGAAGAAGCGTCATTCACAACTACAATTTCGGCACTAACGGCGGCAGCATTATTATAATTTTGACGAAAGAAATCAAGACTAGATTCGATACTTTCTAGTGTTTTTTGAATAAACCTTTCACAGTTATAAACAGGGACAACAATCGCCAGAGAGTTGAGCATTGGAGATAGCCCCTTTCACGAGAATGTTTGAAGAATCCTTCAAAGGAATAAAGGCTATCTGATTCTATCTAGTTTTTCTTAAAACTAATACCGATTTGATTTGCAGATGTTGCAGATTTGCGTAAGGGCGCATCGTAACGCGCCCTCACAGGGGTATCGCCACTGCCTCACTCAATTAGCTCACCAATGTTAAAGTCTATTCTTGTCCAGCTTTTGAGCCTTCTCAGGTTGCCAAGCAGCAGTAATGGAATTTGCCAGTGATGCACCATGAGAAATGGCAGCGGATCACTTACTTCAAAAATTGCTTCTTTGCCGCGCCAAACGTTTTTGAACCAGGTTTGTAATTGTTTGAAAGAACGAATTTCGTTCAGTCGCCAAAGTTCATGATAGAGCCAGTGGGTTGGTTTACTGTCTGGAAGCGGCTGCAACGGTTCAGCAGCAGACTGATTAAGATAGGCATCCGCTACGCCAGGATGGTTGTAAAACATGGTGATGGCAGAGTGAGTTCGCGGATTGCACTCAATTGGATATACGGTTCCATCTGCTGCCTGAATAATGTCAAATGAGGCTTGACCTGTGCCGCCAATGCTTTCCAGAAAGCGATTAATCCACTCACTAATTTCGGGTTTGTCTACATTCTCGTAATTCACTTGAAACGCAGAGGATTTACAGCAGCAGTAGAGCGTTGATTTGCCATCGCGCACGGTGCTATGCGTGCAGTATTCTTGCCCAGGAATAAACTCCTGCATAATCCAGGGTTTCTTTTCGCTGATTGGCAAACTGTTGACGAAGGCGGCCGTTGCTTCAGGCGTGTTACAAGGAAGTTTGGTCAGGTCTAAACGCCGGATTGCGTCATAGGGAATGCTTTTGAGAATGTACTGATGTTTTTCCTGAGAAAAGTCGAAGTTTAGAACCTGTTCTGGAGCAGTAATTTTAAAGGATTTGGGGGCGGTGAGTGAGAGCGATCGCGCTTTCTCAGCAAAGGCAAACTTATCATCCAGCATTCGGACGATGTCCCGTTCAAAGTGAAACACCTCGCAGTAGCCAGATAGCGGATGCTGCTCCATTCCCTCGGGGTAAATGACGGCAAAAATTGCAACGGGAATAAACAGATCAATATTTTCAGCTTTGGCGATCGCCTGCAACGTCTTTGTGTAACCTTCCAAATCCTGGTTTGGATCAGGAACCGTATAGAACTTTGCAACCGTGTTAGAAAACCGATTGCCATTCAGCCAAAACTTTTCAGTATCAATCAAAATGACCCGATGCCCAGCCCCATGGAAGGAACGCGCTAATTGCAGCGTTTTCGTCATCCTGGCACCCGCAATTAAGATGTTTTTGGGCTGCGCTGCGAGTGTATTGAATGGGCGAAAAGGTTGACGTAACCAATTCCACAGCAGTGCTAGAGACACTACCGTGAGGTTAAAAGGAAAGGCAACCGCCAGCAGTGCCAGCGTTCCGAGATTTTGAAATACCGCAAAGAGGAGTTTTGGTCGGTGTGGCGATCGCTCTCTAGAGGACACTGAAGGAATGTCTGCTACCGTTTCTTGTAAAAGAGTTTCCATTCGATTAATTTGGCTAATTTGTGTTGGCAGACGATAGAGCTACAGGGGCGAACGGTTGTTCGCCCTACCCAGATTCACACTCGGCGAATTAGGGTTAGTCCGTCTCGCAGCGGCAATAAGACCTGTTCTGTACGGGAGTCTGCGGCAACAAACTGATTGAATTGAGCGATCGCCTGACCATTTGTTGACCGTTCTGCTTCTGGTGAGTAAACCTGCCCTTGAAACAGGGTGTTATCGACGCAGATGTAGCCATTCTCAGCTAGCAAATTGCTATCCAACAGCTTTTGGTAGTACTGAATGTATTCCTGTTTATCCGCATCGATAAACACGAAGTCGAACGGAGGTTCGTGCTTCGTCAGTTTTTCGAGTGTCTCTAGAGCAGCTCCTAGCTCAATCTGGATTTTGCTGCCGTGGGGCGATCGCTGAAATAGGGATTGGGCAAACTCAGCCGTATAGGGGTCAACCTCACAGGCAACTAAATACCCATCCGCAGGCAAAGTCTCTGCCATTGCTAGCGCTGAATACCCCGTAAACATGCCAATATCCAGAATGCGACGAGCACCTGTCATGTGAACAAACAGTTTGAGCGTCTGTCCTTCGACATGTCCAGAGAGCATTTCCTGCTCTAGTGGACGTACCGTTTCACCCTGATCAAATCGGCTTTGCCACGCTTCACGGTGTGTTCTTTCAGCGATTTCGGTGAGTTCTGGTGACTCGGGTGTGGTGGATTGCTCCAGATAGGGATCTAATCCCGCCATCAACACCAATGCCTTTTGTAGATGCATTGCCAGATCATCCGATACATCCGGCATTTGAGCTAACAGGGCTACCGCTGCTTCCAAATGTTCAACTGCAATACCCAAGGGTGTAACAGGGCGGGGTGCATTCGGGGTGCTTGCAGCCATAGAGCGAATTGAGTCAGGAGTTACGCTGAAAGTCATGCTTTACCTCCAACTAAGGTGGGTTTTTCGACGGTCTGACTGGCAACCGTGTCACTCACATAGGCATCTACTCCTGCACCAGCACGCGGATAGTCTGCACAGAGCTGCTTGTGCTGATGTAAAGCTGCGTCTAGCTCTTGACGAGTCAGGTCATTTACAAAGTGACAAACCCCAATTGGACAAGGCATTGCAGCCCGCAGCAAACCATCTCGTGTTGCAGTAATAGATTGGGTTGCCTGCCAGAGTAAATCACCATTCAGCATGGGGTGATCAAGCGCCAGCCCTAAGCGGCTCATCAGTCCCAGGATGCGATCGCGCTCTTCAGCCGTGATATATCCTCGTTTAGCAGCGATCGTAGCGGATAGCGCCATGTCGATATTGACTGCGTGACCATGCAGCAAAGGTGGTTCAGGAGCCAGCTCTAGCGTCGGACTCCAGGTATGTCCGTAGGCAATCACCCGGTCGAGCATCAACTCATGCAAATTAGAAGCTTCTAACTCCAGCATGGTTTTGATCGACTCATAATTTACTTTGTGTCCAATCTTCTGTAAGTCAGCGTCTTCAGTGAAATAGCCAAAATGATTGTGCAGCAACGTTTCACCATAGCGATCGAGCAAATCAAACACTTCAGCATTAGAAACGATTGCAATTTTCAACAGTTCTGCCATGCCGTTACGAATCTGGTCAACAGGCAGCGTTTGCAGGAATGAGAAATCCAGAAAGACCTTCTGGGGAGCATGGTAAGCACCGAGGCGGTTCTTTAGTTTGCCGTGATTTACCGCAACTTTAATCGCAATGCCTGCATCAATCAGCGCAATCAACGTGGTTGGAATCCGAATGTAATTAGTGCTGCGACGATAGGCAGCACAGGCAAAGCCCGTGACGTCTTGAACCAGTCCGCCACCGATCACTAAAACGGGTTCTTTGCGCACTAGATTGAAGCGGGAGAATGCATCAATGATGGTTTGAAAAGTCGTGATCGTCTTGTCAGGCTCTTCGATCGCGACTGGGAAGATGGTCAAATCAATGCCGTAATGCTGAAAGTATTGTTGTAGATGAGAACCGTAAAGACGGTAAACATTGTGGTCAACGACTGCAAGGCATCGTCCCAGACGAGTGTAGTGGTCAGCTAAGTCAGATTTGCGAAGATCAAAAATGCTGTCCACAATCTGAAAGTTGAGTTCAATTTTTTCGTATCCTTCGACTTGAAAACCGGTTGCAGTGGAAGAAAGCTGTGCCTGTATATTGCTCATGATGATTCCGTAAGAGTGATGAAAGGGTGAGTTGTGACAGGGAAGACAAGGAAACTCAAGCCCGAGTTGAGCAAGCGGCTGACCCTCAGGGCAGCAGTTGCTCTAGTCATCAACGTTTAACTTTAAGAAAATGGACGAGGTGTACAGTCCGCGTTCTGCAAATCTCTCAGACTACTCAATCTGGTCATGCCAACTGTCAGGCAGCGCAGACCTATTGATTGATCTGCGCTAACCAACGAGCGGGTGACTCTGTCTGAGGTTTGTGTCAGCTAGACAAAATATTGCCAAGTAAAATTGGGCAAGGAAAAATCACATACGATAGCAGGTTGGTCAAATTCGCACATCCTGTATCTATGGATTGAGTAAAAATCTTTTAATCGGAGCTTACGCTTCTACAAGCCAATCTGTTGCGGAAAAATGCGAACAGATGAAAACCCGAATGCGAATAGATTTGGCAAACTCCCAATAAATGACGAGTCCGAAAATACCTTTGAGCTGAAGCATCAGGGAGTAACACCATTAACTAAGAGTAGGGTAGTCAGTGGCTACAGGCAGAGAACACTGTCAAGAGGTGTAGAGCGGCTACGTCAAAAGATAGAGAAGTATATCCTGGTAGATACGTATGAAGTAAGGCAGCTGCAAGTTTGCAGTATTGACTGGGCTTTTGAAGAGACGGTTTAATCGGTGATTGTGACTTTGAGGGGGTTATCTGTGGCTGGCTTCAGCTCACCCCTTAACCGAGTTTGTCGAGGATGCCTTCCCTGACCTACAGAATGTGGCGATCGGGAGAGGACGGGCTCCTCAAACCGCTATTGTCTACCGAATTTAAGGAACCCTACAACATGCCGCGACAACGCTTACCAACGTTGTATTGGCAAACTGGATATATTGACGTGATTCGCTATAAAACAATCATGAAGGGGCGATCACTAACGGGCGATCGCCCCTTCATGATTGACCCGCTTTACTGGGTAGATATCAATACAGAAGCCGACTGGACTTATGCTGAATGGCTGATTAACAGCAATACACTACCGATTTATCAACCACAGATTAAAAAAGCAACTTAAAGCAGCTCAACACTGCTTCTCAAACAAATGTTCTAGAGAATTGCGGACAAGGAGATTTTTCAAAAAGTCGCGGGCGTATTCTAATTCGTAGTGCCTGGGTCTGCCCTGAAAGATAATCTGATACTTGTGGCTATACTCACCATCGCCGTGACCAGAAATTAGTTTTTGACGAAAAGCTGCGTCAGCAAGGTGGCGCACCTCATCTCTAAGGTCAGCTTTAGTGCTACTCATCACTTACGTCTCCAAAAAAACTTTTTATCAATTGCGATATTAACTGGGATATTAGTACCACCCAAGAAGTCAAAGAAGCAATCTGAAGAAGGTTTTAGTCCTTAAACATTCTGCTTGTCCGCCTTACACCACACTTAAGGTTATAGAAAGCCGGCTAAGTAACTTCATCTTCCAAAAGTTGTGTTCCTTGATACAGAATATGACCCTTAATCAGCAACAGCTTGAACAGAACCTCCGATAGAAGCAGCTAAGGTTAGAACGAGGTACTGTTAGGGTGGAAAATTCGACCTGAATGCAACGTCTCACTTGAGATAGATCATTTACTTCTAAAGTAAGTTGCTTTTTGGTCGAACTGTTGTGTTGGTCGAGTGATTAAGGCGTTTGATTTGGAGAGACAAATGGTTTTACAAGAAAGTGAGCAAACATTTCGGGTAAATGCTCGAAAAACAGATGCCTTTGACATTTATAACTTGAGGCACTACGAAGGACCTAACTTCTACCTCAACACGTCGGCGCTAGTTTTTGACTTTGCTTTAACGGGCTACAACGAACCTCTGCCCCTAGCTGATTATGTCTCAGCCATTAGCGATTACTATCCGCACCTAAAAGATAAACATTACGAATCCTACGCTCAACTGTTTGCTTGGACCGTAGCTGAGGTCAGCAACCTGGATATGGGCTTACATCTCGATCGCTGGAGTGTAACTCCTCAATCTAACTCTGTCGATAAGATCGCGGTGCAAGCAATCCATCAACGCACTAGTCGGGAAGTTGCCTACTGCGTCTGGGACTGGTTTGAAGCAATTAGCCAAGATCAAACCTTTAACCTTACAGACCAGATTGAGGTGTTGCAGGGTGCCTTTCGCCATTCAGTCTATGGTGGCCCTACAGTGTATGCACTGTTACGTACGGCCTACGAAAGAGAAATCCCCACCTTCTATTTGTGGGATGAGGGGTTGATGCAGTATGGCTATGGCAGAAAACAGGTTCGCGGTATTGCCACCACTTTTGACTGTGATAGTCATATTGACTCAGATTTTACGACTAACAAAGAAGATTGCAAACGTTTCCTAAGCACGTTGGGTTTCCCTGTTCCTAAGGGAGAAGTTGTATTTTCTCGTCAAGAGGCTTTGATTGTGGCAAAGCGCATCGGTTATCCCGTTGCGGTCAAACCTGTAGTTGGGCACAAGGGCATTGGCGTAACAGCAGCCGTGCAGAATGGGGATGAGTTAGAGATTGCGTTTGAGCGGGCAGTAGAGGCGATCGCCGAGAATGAACCTGTTCGCGTCATTGTCGAAGAAAGCATTTCGGGTGCCGACTTCCGCCTCCTGTGCGTTAACGGCAGATTTGTTGCAGCAACCGAACGCCGTCCAGCCTCCGTGACTGGAGACGGAGATTCCACTATTTTTGAATTGATCCAGCGCGAAAACCGCACTGCGGCTCGAATTGATACTCCCACCTCTCCTCTAGGCAAGATCAAGCTTGATGAATCGCTGGAAAACTACCTGGAAGAGCAAGGGCTATCTTTAGACAGTGTGCTTGAGGAAGACCGTACCGTTTATCTTCGCAAGGTTGCTAATCTCTCAGCAGGCGGTTTAAGCATTGATGCAACTCCTTCCATTCATCCTGACAATGTAATCCTGGCGCAAGACGTTGCCCAACACTTTCGCTTGACCTGCTTAGGAATCGATTTGATTACCCGGGATCTATCAAAGTCCTGGAAGCAAGGTGGACTGAGCATCATCGAAATCAATGCAGCTCCAGGCATTTATATGCACCTTAAACCTGCGATTGGAGAAAGAGTAGATGTGACTTCTCACATTCTGCACACTTTCTTTGAGTCAGGTTCCGCTGCTCGAGTCCCCATCATTAGCTTTAATCGAGTTTCAATCCAGGAACTGCAAGAAATCATCGATCACATTCTGTTGCAGCGTCCCGACTGGGTTGTTGGAGCAGTTTGCCGAGATACCGTTTTTGTAAATCGGGCTGAGAAACCGTTGAACTCAGAGTACAACGTCAACGTCCAAAACCTGCTGCGGAATCCCAGGTTAGATTTGCTGATTGTGGAATATCGGGAAGACGTTCTAGAGCGAGAAGGGATGTTTTATTTCGGCAGCAATCTTGTCGTGTTAGACAATCCAACAGAACATGAAATGATGCTCTCCCGCGATGTGTTTGAGGATTCAACTGTTGTGATTCGACGCGGAGACAATATTTCGATTTCCCGCAAGGGCTTGATGGAGCAGTATCAGCTTGGCTCCGCAGAACCCTTTTCTCGTGCTTACCTCAAGGAATTTGCAACGGTTCTCTAACCACAAAAATACAAGGTGGTGCGACAAACTTACAGCAACTTCTATTTGCATAAACCACAAATCCCTGTAGGGGCGGTTCGCGAACCGCCCCTACGCTATGGCTTTCTATCGGGAGATTACTGTAAATGAAGTGTTGGAATAGCTTCAAAGGCTGCAATTCTCTGACAGCATGGGTTCCGCTACGCTTCACCCATCCTAACAAAACCCTACTGACACCTCTCTCCGCGTAGGTTGGGTGGAGCATAGCGGAACCCAACAGTAGAAGCACAATGGACACGAATTAGCACTCTTTGCCCATGCTACGTTTGCCGCAAAATTAAAGACTCTCCACGCGATTTCACCTTAAAGCTGAAGGGCTGAGTGAATCTGCTCGATGGCTGCTACGCTGACGATTAATTACCTCTGGCAAAATCACCCCAACCTGGTTATTAAAGATCTCCATATCTTTCTGATCTTTCTCCTCAAAACTGGACTTGAGGTAATCAGGCACGTCTGGCCAGTCTGCCGCACTATATTCTGGGAAGTTGCCTGGTCTGCGTTTGTTAACCAGTTGAGTTACGCCTAACAACTCACCATCTGCCCCCAAAACAGGCATACACAACAAACTGCAAGTACGATAACGAGTTTTCTGGTCAGTTTTTCGGGCCATCTTAGATTCAGGGTGATCGTACAGGTCAAAGGGAATATTCAAGGCTTGTCCAGTTTGAGCAACTTTTCCGACAAAGCCCTCGCCTATTGGAACTCGGGTTTCTAACCAGGCTCCGCTGCTTTGACGGATGCTAGTCCACAGTTCATTGGCTCGATGATCGATCAGCCAAAGCGTACTGCGATCGGCGTGAGTTAAATTCTTGGCTGCCTGCATCACCTTTTGAATTAACTCCTCAGGATTGCCGCTGCTTTGACTGACGAAGCTAATGGCTTGATAGAGCGGATCAAGGGCTCGCTGCTGTTCTTGAATTGTCAAAATTTCCTGATGGAAAGATCGACATGCCTGAAGAATCGGCAGAACTGGCTCAAGACAAATCTTTAAGTAATCTGAATCAGATTTTGAAAATCCTCTTGGATCAATTTTTTCTTCTAGCGGTAGTCCAGGTATGGAAAGCTGCAACTTGTTGAATGCTCGAACAATTGCAATTACTTTTCCGCGTTGATCTATCACTGGAAAGAGCAGCAAGTTATGGAGACCGTCTACTTTATCTGGGCTGACTCCTTTGTAAATCAACACATCGTTAAACTTCTGCGGATTGTGGCTTGCCTGAGTTGCTCTTGTTTCAAGAATTTTGTGAGCAATTCCTAGAGTGGCTGAAATCCGAATTTCGCTTGCATCGCCTCCTATATCTAGATTGAGTGACCAAAATTCTGTTTCTTCTGCATCTAATAAAAAGATGGTCGTGAATTCGGCTTTTAGCAGTTTGCTGAGCGATTGGCTGACAAAACTTAGGACGTGATAAAGCACGTTGTGCAGTGCCTCGTCATCCTGGTCAGCAACAGCACTGCTCAACACGGAAAGTGCGTTGTAAATTGCCTCTCTGGGTTTAACCTGTCCTAGCTGCTTGAGGGTTTCGTGGGTTTTGACAAACTGAAGCACAACGCCTACCCGTTCGTTAAACACCTGCATTGCCTGCTGATCGTTGCGGTCAAAGCCGGTCTTAAAGTAATCGGGAACGGTGGGCCAATCGTCTTTGCTGTATTCAGGATGATTTCCTGGTTTGCGTTTGTTGACGAGTTGAGTTACACCCAAAAGCTCACCTTCTGGGCTAATCACGGGCATACACAGCAAACTACAGGTGCGGTAACGTGTCTGCTCGTCTGTTTTTTTAGCGTTTTCAGCGCTGGGGTGATCATACAGGTCAAAGGGAATGATCATCGGTTCGCGGGTGAGGGCAGCGTATCCTGCAAACCCTACGCCGATCGCACACCGCACTTCGCCCCGCCCTGGAATTTCTGTCCACAGATCGCCCTGGTCATGGTCAACTAACCATAACGTGCTGCGGTCAGCATTCATCAACTTTTTGGCGGTGTTCATTACCCGCTGCAAGATTGCTTTTGTATCCAGATTGATCTGGTCGAGCGATCGCGTTGCCTCTGCCAGAGCAGCGGTTGCCTGAAGTTTTCTGACTGCCTTGTAGCAAGATTGACAGCTTTCCAAAATTCGCCGAATCGGTAACAAGCATTTTGCCAGTCGTTCTAGATCCAGCTTGGTAAAGCCCGTTGGCTTAATCGCTTCGTTGCTATTGGGCAGCTTTTCTGCCTGTAATTTATTTAGAAATTGGATAACGGCAACCACTTCTTTGGTTTCGCTTAGAATTGGCAGCGCCAAGATGTTCTCAGTTTTATAACCATACTTCTGGTCAAATTCCTTCACCAAAACGGCACGGGGATCTTCATACACATTGGCAGGAATATGAATTACCTTTTTCGCCTGAGCGACCTGTCCGGCAATTCCTTCGCCCACGCGCACTCGGATGTCGAGAAAATCTCCGGCTTCGTTTTCAGCCACGAGTGACCACAGTTCTGTTTTTTCGTCGTTGAGCAGAAAAATGCTGGCTCGGTCTGCACTGACTAGATCTCCTACCTGTGAAGTGACATCGCGCAGCACTTCATATAAGGTTTGAGCCGACTTTTGTTCTTCTGCACCGTTGTCTACGCGAGACAGGATTTCGATTTGAGAGAGTAGCAGCTTTCTTTCAAGTTCAGCTAATGTTTTGCGAAATATAGCATCACTCGGTTCAATTTCAGACTGAATTTTCTTAAACGCCTGATCCAACCAGGTCTGGTTAAATGCAGCGGCATAAATGGGGTTGTGGACTTTGACCTGATCTTGCTGTTTACTCACTAACCCCAGCAGTCGGAGTTCCTTTTGCTCGGGTGAGTCGTCTGCGGCGATCGCCCCCTGTTCCAAGATCTTTTGATAGGTTTGCAACAGTTTAGTGCTGCGCTGCTTTCGCATGGTGAGGCGATCGCGAATTGCCCGCATCGGTTCAAGCGTTGGTAGATTTTCCCATGGGTCAATCAGCTTGTGATGTACCAAATGTTCAAACCACTCTGTTTCAGCACCAACGGCCGGAGCGTCTTCAGCATCTGCAATCAATTGACAGAGGGTTTGAGTCAGAGCAGGTTGCCCTCCCGTCCACTCCAACACTTTAGCCAGCAGCAGCTTATAGTTCTGAGATTTTTGTTTAAACCTCTGGGCGATCGGTAGCTTACTTTTAATCTGATCCTGCTGATGTAGAGTGGAGGGGGTACTTAAAGTCATGATGCAACTCGGTGGGAGAAAGCTGCCTCGCTTACAGCGCACGGCTTTTCAGAGATTTGTAATTGTAATACGTTTACATTTAGTAGAGCAGTCTTAAAGACAACGTCTTCAGAAGATTTTGGGTAGTCGTGGGTCTGTTTGCACAGCCCAAATCAGATTCTGGATGCATCTGTCTGAGGCAGCTTCCATGTTTTGCCGTCTGGAAATTGCTCTGCTAGCCAGACTGTAAACATTACCCGTTCTTTTGTAGGCAAGTCTTCTAAGGCGCTAAAGACTCGTGCTGTAAAGGTGTCATTGCTAAAGAATTCTAAAGCAAGCTCATACACTTTTTGGAGCAGAATGGTGAGGTGTCGTTCCTGCCACACCACTAGATGTGCCGCAATTAACGGATCGACCTTCAAAAGCTGCCGTACCAGATCGCGGGAGTCAGACTGAGGAAGGTTTTCCTGCTGAAGCACCTTAGTTACATCTTTCTCAAACAGCTCAGCGTGTCTAGCGCCAAAGAAATAATCAACTTCTGCATATACTGCCTGAAGTAGCAGCAAGGTAGCTCTGACAAAAGTAGAACTAGCCGCATCTACTGCGTTCCAGGGTAGGGAAGCATCGTCAATGAGTTCATCCAGACGAACCTTTTCCCAAATGCTGTGACTTTTAGACCCCTTGAGCAGTAAGCAAGTTTTTCCTAAGTTGTCGGTCAAGTTCCACCAAATGAAACTGACTTCTTTGGACTGACTTTTGGGAAACACATTCAGCAGGCGAAACGTCTGATCTTGATGATGCAGGATCGGTATCCGCTTATTTCGGGTGGGGTCCCAGGCGCTAGCGATTTGAATGTCGGGTTTGCGAACCGGAGATGACACCGTCACTTGTAGCTCTTGGCGCATGACGTTACTCTTAAACTTCTCCTTTACAGGATTAGGAGGGTAGATGGAGTGGAGAGGCAGACGTTGATGAAAATCTTGAGCGTCTTTCGAGCGCAAAATTTATAGATGCTAACCGAGTTTTGTGATCAAGTTTATCGCTAAATCCGTTTCCCAGGAATCCATCAATCGGGTCTCTAGGAGAAGCGTTTTTTCATGCGATCGGGCTAATGACAGGGGCGACCTGATCGGAACGTAGAGTTAATATTTTGACACAGACCCACAAGATTGTGCAGTCGAGCAAACCTCTCTAGGTCTTGCCTCCTTGTTGGAAGCGATCGCCATCAGTAACTCTAACTGAATAGACTGATACCCAATCTGTCGTAGAGTAGCGATAGCGGTAGGGGCGAATTATTCGGTTACAATCCCTGCAACTGAAGCACAATTCTTTGTCCAACGTCCGAATGCTTCTTTACCAAACGGATTCCGTATTAGGCATCTTCTTCTGACTATGAACTTAGATACAGAATTTGCCAGGTTATGGAGAACAGATGTATCTGGTGTTGAGCTGTTTAGTGCCCGATTGTTTCGCCATGCTTTTTCCAAGCACATGCACGAGGAATACACGATTGGCATGAATGAAGCAGGGCAGGGGCAGTTTTTGTATCGGGGAGAAACCCATCGTGCCTATCCGATCAGCTTTAATTTAATCAATCCAGGTGAAGTACACACCGGGCAAGCCGAATCTAAAGCCGGTTGGACGTTTCGCAATATCTATATTAGTGTGCCATTAGTTGAACAGATCCAGACTCAACTAGAATGGCAGGGAAAAGAATTGCCTCATTTCACTCAACCTATAATTCGGGATCAGTCATTATGGTTGTCTTTTAGCACCCTATTCCGAGCGTTGGCTGAGCCTGCCTCTCATCTAGAGCAACAATCTCATTTACTTAATGCTTTCTCGCAGCTATTTGTAAGACATGCCGAGCCGCTGTATTCCTGGCGATCGCCCAAACCAGAAACAAAAGCGACTGCAATCATTCGAGATTACTTGGAGTCTCACTATGCTGAAAACATCTCCATTGAGACGCTGACGCAGCTAACCGGATTGAGTCCCTACTATCTGATTCGCAGTTTTCGGCAGCAGATTGGCTTACCACCCCATAGCTATCAACGACACTGGCAACTGGTGCAGGCAAAGCGATCGCTACAAACATCTAAAACGCTGTCCCAAATTGCGGTGGAACACGGGTTTTACGACCAGAGCCATCTGAATCGCGCCTTCAAACGTGCCTTTGGAATTACTCCAGGTCAATACCAGAAGGGCAATTCTATCCAATACGGGTAAATTCGAGCGTCTGTATCTTGGGAAGACTACTGGTCATTCATCCTAACGATGCACACTACCTTACTAAAAGATTTCTCTGTTTCTGCGGCGATCGCAGGTTTTGTCACCGTGTTGGTTGGGTTTACTAGCTCTGCCGTGATTGTGTTTCAGGCGGCTCAAGCGTTTGGTGCATCCCCAGCAGAAATTGGCTCATGGATGGGGGCGCTGGGGTTGGGCATGGGGCTGACGTGCATTGTGCTGTCTCTGCGCTATCGGGTGCCAGTCGTTACAGCCTGGTCTACACCAGGTGCAGCAATGCTGATCACCACAGCAACCGGAGTGCCGATGGAAGAAGCGATCGGGGCATTCTTGATTTCAGCAGTATTGATTACGCTTTGTGGATTTAGTGGTTGGTTTGAGCGAGCAATTAACCGAATTCCAATTTCGATCGCAGCAGGAATGTTGGCTGGTGTGCTGTTGCGGTTTGGGCTAAATGTCTTCATCTCAATGCAGACGCAGTTTGTGATGACCTTCTCGATGTTCTGCATCTACTTAATCATGCGTCGGTTCTCACCCCGCTATGCCGTGGTGACTGCACTGATTTTAGGAATTCTGATCGCAGGTTCTAAAGGACTACTGCAAATCGACACCGTGCGTCTGCAACTGGCAGAACCCGTGCTGACGACGCCCCGCTTCTCACTTAGCGCACTCATTGGCGTAGCCTTGCCCCTGTTTGTGGTCACCATGGCTTCTCAAAACGTGCCTGGGGTCGCGGTGATTCGAGCTTCTGGTTACACCGTGCCCATCTCTCCTTTAATTGGTTGGACGGGTGCTACAACATTAGTTTTGGCACCCTTTGGTGCGTTTGCATTAAATCTTGCTGCCATTACTGCTGCCATTTGCATGGGGCGAGAAGCACATGAAGATCCAGCAAGACGCTATGTTGCAGCCATTGCGGCCGGAGTCTTTTATCTGATCATAGGCTTGTTTGGCGGCACAGTGGGTTCCATATTTGCAGCATTTCCTCAAGAACTGGTGCTGGCGATCGCCGGACTCGCTCTATTAGGCACAATTGGCAATGGACTGCTGACCGCGCTGATTCAGGAAAAAGAACGAGAACCCGCATTGATCACGTTTTTGGTGACAGCATCCGGAATCACTTTATTTGGCGTCGGTTCAGCCTTTTGGGGATTGGTTGCAGGTGGACTGGCGATCGCGATCTCACAAGTGAAAAGGTGAAACAAACCTTGGAATTGGTATAACAATCCGTGACTGATGACCAATAACTATTGACAAAATTGTTTATGTTACTCATTCATGAGTTAATCTAGTCACAATAGAAAGTCATTCAAGTGCTTTTCTTTGCAGTTACCTGATGACTCTCGATTAAAAGTCCTGCCTTGTCAGTGTTATCTCAACCAGACTCGCTGCAACAGTGACTTTCTGCTTAGAATTGCTACTCAACTCAACTTACTTAAGGACAATTCTCATGAACAAGCCTCAGAAAACTGGTCAAACCAATGATCCCACTCTCGTTAAGCTACTCGAAGCTGACTCAGATTTAGCTGCACAAGCGGCTGCCCTAGCTAGCCAACTGGAAGCTTTAAAGGAGAAGCGTCAAAGCCTGCAAACCGTGATTGGGCTATTCAGTTCAACGGGTAGCACTGCAGATTTGTTAGATAAAACCCTTGAGACTGATGATGAGATTGAATCTACTGACTCATCAGAAGCATCTCCTGAGCCTGAAGATACTTCTGACGAGCCTGAAGTGAAAGCACCCACCAAAGCGAAGTCTAGAAAACCTGCGGGCAAGGGTAGTAAGTCCTCAGAAGAGGAGCAACCCGAAAAAACCACTGGACGAGACACCGCTTGGCGGCGCTACATGCGGAAGGAGTTTATCAAAACCTCACTTCCTGAAGCGGTTGCTCATATCTTGCATCAGGAACCCGACAAAGTGTTTGAAGTACCCAGTATTGTAGATGCTCTGTTTATCGAGGCAACTCCTAAAGATGCCCGCAATGATGCTCGCAATCGCGTTTCTAATGTGCTTTCGATTGGCTTGAAGAACAACAAATGGTATCGGGGTAAGAAAGGACAATACAGTCTCTCTAAAGAGTCCGCCAAAGCGAGTGTGGCATCATAGTAAACATGTGATTCCCTAACTCCTCTGATAGAGCTTGGTTTAGCCAACTCCAAGAAAGACAAGCGATAAAGCGATAGGTTTTTCAGGTGACTGATTGGCACTAGCCCATTAGCCCTTGATGCGGGTCGATAACGGGGGGCTAACCATCTCTTAATTTGTGCTGCCAAGTATCAAATATATAAATGTTTGTAATAAAACTAGGGTTAGCCAAGAGTTTTAAGTACCTCTCCCTAGTTAAAACAGCATTTTGAAGAAGCACTAAGTCAGGGTAAGAAATAGGGGTTGTTTCTTCTAGCGATCGCATACAATGAGGAGTCAGCAAACTAGAATCTAAGTTTTGCTGGTGCCGCTTCGCGCTCAGCCCATAAGAGTAACGACCTATGACCGCAGATGAATTGACCCAGTGTCTCAACATGGCCAGAATGCTCAATTTGGTCACTGCCACTCGTCGAATTAATGGCGTACTGTATGTTTACCGGCTCAATGGGCATTACACTACCTGGGAAAGCTTTGTCTCAGAGTATCCCCTAGAGCGTCTCCAAGCCATGATCAATAGAAGCCGATAACTGCTGCGTCATTTTTGACGTTTCAATCACCTAAAAGTAATTACCCCAAATTGAAGGTTAGCGCCGTTTTGGTTAGAGTTCTATGGGGTTAATTTTTGTTTGCTGGCTATTTCTAATTTATGCTGTGCTTCCTGGCATAGTCAGCAGTTTTATCATTAGCCTACTTATTGGAGTGGCAGCAGCTATTTTTTACAAGTCTTCTAGGTCCTTTCTACCAACCTTTGCTCGAATCTTTGTTGGAGGGGTGGTTACCTCTGCGATCGCCGGAGCAGGAGGAATAGCATTTGTTTTCTTTAAGTCCTACATCCTTGACGATCTTGCTTTTCGAGGGCAGGGAATGGGCTATGCGCTGCTACTGGTGCCCGTCTTAGCAGTTGTCGGAGCTGTGTTGGGCGGTATTGGGACCGCACTGTTCAAACAACTTTTCTCTAACTAGAGGTTAAGGATAAATTCAGGAAGGCGCAAAGAAAAAAGAGAAGGGCAAAAGCCCTTCTCTTTTTTCACTTAGGTTTCTAAGGTTATGACTGCTTTCTCAAGCTGCAATTTTAGTATCTGCTAGAGGAAAAGCTGCCACGATTGCCGCCGCCACCGAATGAGCTTTTGTTGTTTTCGCGAGGCTTAGCTTTGTTAACTTTGATGTCGCGACCCATCCACTCAGCGCCGTCAAGCGCATCAATAGCAGCTTGCTCTTCAGCATCGGTACCCATTTCAATGAAACCAAAGCCGCGCATCCGACCTGTTTCACGGTCAGTGGGAAGCTGAACTCGCTTGACTGAACCGTATTCTGCGAATACAGAGGTCATGTCTGCCTCAGTAACTTCGTAAGACAGATTGCCTACATAGATTGACATAGATTTTCTCCAAAATCAGAGGTGTGTAGAGATTGAGATTTCGGAGAGAAGCCTGTCAGAACCAAACGTGAAAAACTCGTCAAGACTAAAAACAAACGCTGCAACCGATACTTAATTCTCAATCACCAACATAACACAAGAATTCTCGACTCTGTGCAGCATCTTCATGACTCTAAACAAATCAGTCAAAAGAATGTTCGCTCAGACGTGATTCAGACTTAAATGTTTCAGACTTAAATGTTTTAGATTGCAGGCTGTAGTAAACCACTTCTGTCGCTGCATACTCTATGTTTTTCTCGTACTTCATACCCAGCTTTTGCATGACGCAACGAGAGGCGACATTTTCTGGACTTGTGACGGCAACGATTTGCTGGAGCTTAAGCGTGTCAACCCCCCAGCGCAAAACGGTGCTGGCTGCTTCAGTTGCTAATCCCTGCCTCCAATAAAATGGATTAATAGCATAGGTTAGCTCGACTTCCGATGTATCCCCTAAATAATGCAGACCACAGTGCCCCACCAATTGCTGGTTTTGCTTGTAAACGAGCGCCCACACACCAAATCCGTGCTTCTGCCAATGGTCTAGCCGTCTATGTAAGATCTGAGCGGTCTGCTCAAAGGTGAGTGAACCTGTTGGAGACAAAGCTCTAGCAACCCCTGGATGGCTGTAAATCTCCTGATAAAGCTGATTTAAGTCAGCTGGGAAGAAATGCCTGAAAATAAGACGAGGAGATTTGAGCATGAGTGGAGGAGTGGAGCGTAAACAAATTAAGGAATTTTCCCGTCAAGCTTCTGATAAGACGGTAAAAGAGTGGTGGCGATCGCCATCCTCCCACCCAAAAATATTAACGACGAAACCTAGAGTTATGAAATCCCGCTGGTCAAAGTTTAGTGTATTGCCCGCTATCGTACTGGCTGCAAGTGTTATTGCTGCTCCCGCAGAGGCAGCCGTGCTTCAGTTTTGGCGATTTGATGCAAATGTAAATCGTTTGGTCTTTCTAACGGACGTTAGTGTGCAACCCAGAGTGCAATTGCTTAATAACCCAACCCGGCTCGTCGTAGATTTACCCGGAATTATCTTTAGTCGGACGACCGTAAGGCAACCTTCTCGAAATCCGATTCAAGAGATCAGAGTCGGACGATTTGAGGAGCAGACCACTCGCATTGTGGTCGAGCTTCGCCCCGGCTACACCTTAGATCCAGATGAGGTGCAGGTGCGGGGAGCGACCGCAGCACAATGGAGCATTGACTTACCCACCCCTCGACGATTTTGATAGTAGGGTTGCGATCGCGGGCAGTCTCCTACTCCTCTCATTATGCAAGTCCTGCTGCCGCTCGCTGGTCAGAAATCCACTGATGAGCCGCTGCAAAATCATCGGTCGTGATTTGAATAGAACTGGGATCGGTATGCCCTTGAGCCCGATATCGGCGGATTGCTTCTAGAGCAGCTTGATTACCCAAAAGTGCTAGGTCAGCGCCATTCCAGCCTTCGGTTTGGGTAGCCCAGTTTGCTAAATCTACACTTGCCAAAGGACGTTTTCGGTTATGAACCTGGAGAATCGCTAGACGGCTTGCCTGGTCGGGCAAGTCTACTTTTAGCTGTACGTCCAGTCTGCCGGCCCGTAAGAGAGCAGGGTCAAGGGTTTCAGGACGATTGGTGGCTCCGATTAACAACACATCGGCACATTCTTGTAAGCCGTCTAGCTCGGTGAGTAACTGCCCTACAACGCGATCGCTCACTCCTGAATCGCCTGAAAAGCTGCCCCGTGCAGGTGCCAGCGTATCAATTTCATCCACAAACACAACACAGGGAGAAGCCTGTCGCGCTTTGGTGAACACTTCTCGCACGGCCTGCTCAGACGCGCCTACCCATTTGCTCAACAGTTCTGGCCCATTCACCGCAATAAAGTTTGCTCTGGCTTGGGAGGCAACCGCCTTTGCCAAAAGGGTTTTGCCTGTACCGGGAGGACCCCAGAGGAGAATTCCGCGCGGCGTTTTGGCTCCGGTTTGTTGATACAGTTCGGGATAAAGTAAGGCTCCTTCGACGGACTCCTGAAGAATTTGCTTGACGTTTTCTAAACCGCCAATGCTATCCCAAGAAACTTGAGGAGACTCAATTTCAACCGATCGCAGCACAGCAGGTTTAATTTCTTTAATAGCCTGGAGAAAATCTGCCTGAGTAATTGTCATCGTGCGCGGAACGGGTGCTTTGAGTGAGGGGATCAGTCGCCGCAGGGCAGTGTAAGCAGCTTTTTGACATAGCGCTTTTAGGTCTGCGCCAACCATGCCCACTGAGAGGTCAGCGATCGCCCCCAAATCAACAGACCGCTCCAGTGGCATCGCTTCTGTAAGAATGGTGAGGATTTCTAGTCGCCCATCGCGATCGGGAATGCGGAACTGCACTTCTCGGTCAAACCGACCCGGACGACGCAAAGCCGGATCGAGGTGGTCAGGACGGTTCGTGGCTGCTAGAACGATCACGCCTTTGGTTCTGGCAAATCCGTCCATCAAGCTCAGCAATTGAGCGACTACTCGTTTCTCAACATCGCCTTCCACCTTGGAACGATCGGGCGCGATGCTGTCAATTTCATCGATGAATATAATGCACGGAGCAGAGCGAGCTGCCTTCTCAAACAGTTGGCGTAGACGGGCTTCGGCTTCTCCATAATATTTACCCATCACCTCTGGCCCGACGATGGCAATGTAGTTAACCTCCAACTCTTCAGCCAGGGCACGGGCAGAAAGGGTCTTCCCCGTACCAGGTGGCCCGACTAAAAGAACTCCTCGCGTCGGTTCTAAACCTAGCATTGTCAGCAGTTCGGAACGCTTTAGCGGAATTTCGACCAGTTCTCTTAATTCTCTAAAAACCTCTGACAGTCCACCCACGCCTTGTAGAGAACTATCTGATGGCGGGGTGACGATAACACGATCAGTGGTTGTACTTGTGGATGGATTAGCAGTACTGGAGGGCGATCGCTCTGTCGAGCTGGTTCGAGGGCGATCGCTCTCGGCTGTACGACCCGCACGACTAGACGCATCCGAAGAGGTACTGCGACGAGTTTTTACTTCCGTTTGAAACCCTTCATTTCTGCCTTCGATTTCCCGCACAAAGTAGAGAAGATCTTCAAATCCTTGATCGATCAGGTCTTCAAATTCTTTAAACAGATCGCTCATCGTCGTTACCACAGTCCAGTGTTTTCAGTATAGTCACCCGCTTCGGGAGTGTGGGCTGTGCTTCAGGAGGAGATATTTTGGGCGTAATTTGAGCGTTACAGTTTGCAATAAAAGCAGTAATACCAATTCCAAAAATTAGGGTTAAAGATGGAAGGGCACCCCGCTAGCGGGGTGCCCTTCCATCTTTAACCTCTTTTTAGAGAAAATTATAGTAATAACCGAATCTATTCAACGGGTTCCCGAATTTCGACGGAGGGATTGATCAGGTCAAAGCGATCAAGCAGCAAGACCAAACCGACCGATACCAGTGCCCCTAGACCAATACCAATTGCTAACAGAGAAAGGTAGAGCCGCTTCAAGCTTCTGCGAGTAGCCGTAGCATCTTCGTGCCGCCGCTGGGCCAGATCTGGCTCTTCTTGATCTCTTTCCTGTGGGGTGAGTGGTGTACTTCCTTCTGGTGTCAGATCTGTCCGTATTAGTTCTTGTTGCTCACTCTCCTGGGGTGCGAGATCTGGCAAATGTCTCCCATTACCAGAATAGGAATTTTGATCGGGCTTAGAGGGGTCAAACGGATGATCGTTCATGCTTGATATTTTGCTCAGCCTTTAATCCAGTTGCATCAATCTAACGGTTGGTCTGAATAAATCTCCTGCGTGAATGGTGGTGAGGCTTCGTCGCACCACCATTCACGCTTCAAAAGATAGATTCATGCAAGAAGCTGAATAAAGGGCAAAAAGTAAGCCCCAGCCAGTCCGAAGACTGCTGGGGAACCATCAGGGTGCATCTATTGATTTCAGTATACCCCCATGAGGGGTGAAACCCCTCACCCCGCAAAAAAATATTTTTGGGAATTTGAAATTGAGGTTGGGGGTTAGGGCTAGAAGGTGCGTGACCATTCCTGAAACCAGCGCTCGACAACGACTTTGGTCTGAGTGAAGAATTCTACAGCGTGATGACCTTGACCGTGCAAGTCGCCAAAGAAACTTTCCTTCCAGCCGCTGAAGGGGAAAAACGCCATTGGGGCCGCTACGCCGATGTTGATGCCGATGTTCCCGGCTTCCACTTCGTAACGAAATTTGCGGGCGGCAGCACCACTGCTGGTAAACAGACAGGCCATATTGCCATATTGCCCCCGGTTGACCAGGGCGATCGCTTCTTCAATGGTGTCTAAATGAATTAAACCCAACACCGGTCCAAAAATTTCGGTTTGAGCGATTTCTCCAGTTGGCGGCACATCTTGTAAAATCGTCGGTCGCACAAAATGTCCCTGCTCATAGCCTGGGATCTGAGGTCTACGTCCGTCTACTAAAACTTTTGCTCCTTCTTCTGCACCCCGCTGAATGAGTTTTTCAATTCGCGCTTTGCTTTCAGCCGAAATCACGGTGCCCATCTCGACTCCAGGGTCGAGTCCGTAGCCGACTACGCGAGATTCAGCGGCAGTGGCGATCGCTTCGGTGAAACTATGCCGCGCCTCTCCGACCGTGATAGCAACTGAAGCAGCGAGGCAGCGCTGTCCAGCACAGCCGAAGGCACTATCTGCCATGATGCGAGTGGTCGTGTCGAGATTGGCATCGGGCAACACAATGACCGGATTTTTTGCACCACCCTGACACTGGGCCCGTTTTCCATTAGCGGCAGCACGGCTATAGACATAACGGGCTACAGGGCTTGACCCGACAAAACTCACAGCTCGAATGGCAGGATGATCCAAAATTGCATCGACTACATCCTTCGCCCCATTCACCAAATTCAACACACCGGGAGGTAAATCTAACTGATCGATCAGTTCAAATATTTTTCGCATTGTCAAAGGCACTTTCTCGGAAGGCTTGACGATGCAAGTGTTGCCGCAGGCGATCGCATAGGGCATAAACCAGAAAGGAATCATGCCCGGGAAGTTAAACGGACAGATGATTGCCGTCACACCGAGCGGCTGACGAATCATGATTTCATCCACACCTCTGGCGATGTCTTCTGAGTTGTAGCCCTGCATCAAAATTGGAATACCGCAGGCAACCTCAACATTCTCAACCGCCCGGCGCATTTCGCCGCGCGACTCTGCCAGTGTTTTGCCGCACTCTTGAGTAATGGTTTGGGCTAAGTCGTCAAAGTGCGTTTCTAGAAGTTCTCGTAACCGAAACAAATATCGCACTCGTTCGTTGGCGGGCACTCGCCGCCATTCCACAAATGCAGCAGATGCAGCCTCGACAGCCCGCTCAACTTCTCCAGCTACAGACAAAGGAACCCTGGCAAGCTGCTCAAGTGTGGCAGGATTGGTGACTTCCAGAAGATCAGTGGTATCTGGAACAACCCAGTGACCGTTGATATAATTTGCCAGGTCGTTTGTACTCATGCAGCAACATTCCTCAAGCGTCTGGTAATGCACATGTTGACTCAGATGACGCTGTTCTGAACCACTGTTCTAGATATTATCGTCATTGGTCATTAATTCAGAGCTTGAACGACCTGCTTAAGCATCTTGATCAGAGGGAGTTTCGTCTGTTTCTCTATACAAATCGACTCTCAAATCTCTCCCTTCTTGATACATTTGGGGAGCAACTCCAGGGTTTCCCAAAATTTCTTGAGGGTCGCCTTCATACCCACCTTTAGATACTAAATCCATTACGTCATAAGTTTTGGAGGTATCAGTGGGGCGATCGCCAGTTTCACCTGGCTTTTGAGCTGCATTCTGCTTGTTCTCATCAGGCTTGGAAGATTGATTCGTTGGGCGATCGGTCATGGCTATTCACACTCCAAGTTTTGAATCTTTTCCTATCCTTTAGCAATCTTTGCAAAGTAGCATCCTACTTTGGGACAGATTGTTGCTTGAGGTAGCGGGGTTGAGGAAGGGTAATGCAGTAGCGCACTGAGAGCATTCTCAAGCTTAATGTCACCATAAACCCCAAGAAAGTTGCCGTGGCAGTTGGAATATCGAGACTGACCGCTAATAAAAATGTCCAGGAACCTATAAAGGCACAGGTTGCATATAAGGAAGTTGAAGTCCTGAAGATCATTGGAATTTGAGCTAATAGGACATCTCGCAATACTCCACCAAACACACCTGTAATTACGCCAATAATTGATGCCACCAAGTAAGGCATTCGAAAGGTGAGCGCGTAAGATGTTCCTGAGATACTAAACAGAGCTAAACCCATGGCATCGATAATCGTGAATAACCTTCCAGTCACAGGTTGGTGAGGAATTGGAATTCGCGGCGAATATAAAAAGATGATAGCCATCAGCAAAACAATCAGCGGATATTCCTGATGCTCTACCCAAAACAAAGGTCGTCGATTTAACAATAGATCTCGCAGCGTTCCACCCCCAAATGCATTGACGAATGCCACGATGTAGATACCCACAAAATCTAGCTGTTTAGTCTGAGCAGCCAGCATTCCAGATAGGGATGCCGTAATCACAGCCCCAACTTCAATCACATATCCAAAGAATGCAAGCCGCTGTAAGTGATAGGCGATCGCCGTATCACGAGGCAAAGCCGACGTGAGCAAAACATCAAACCAATAACTGTCAGGGGGATGGAAAAACATAGTGGCAGGATTGCGATTAGCATAGAAAGCATAACCGAACACACTACCTACCCCGATGAAAACGAGCAGAATTCACCACGTTGCCATCATTTGCTCTAACTATGAGAAGTCAAAACAGTTTTATGTAGAGACTTTGGGGTTTGAAGTGATTGCGGAAACATTTCGTGCAGAAAGAAACTCTTACAAGTTAGATTTGAGAGTCGGTGAACTCGATCAGATTGAGTTGTTTTCTTTCCCCAATCCGCCCGATCGCCCCAGTCGCCCTGAAGCTTGTGGGCTGAGGCATCTGGCATTTGTGGTGGAAGATATTGAAAAATCGGTTGCGGAACTTCGGTCTAAAGGAGTTGCTGTGGAAGAGGTGAGAGTAGATCACCTGACGGGAAAACAGTTTACCTTTTTCCAAGACCCTGATGGATTGCCTTTAGAGATTTATCAGGCTTGAGCAAAACTAGTATATTGCTTTGAAGACTAATGGATTATTTGGGCGATCGCTTCGAGCGTTGTGACTTAGGCGGAGTTCGGTGTGCCCCAAAATATTTCTCACTGCGATAGCGCAGCCACACCCGTAACTCCTGCGGAATTTGGTCTTTTTGCTCTTTGGTCAGAGTGTTGTAAAGTGCCAGAGCACGTTCTCGCTCACCCCGACAAGCTCGATTGTTGTGAGCATCCCAATAGCTGCGGGCAACCCGAATTCGCCGACAGACTTCTTTGATTAATTCTTTTTCAGGGAGGGGTTCTTGCTGTGCCATACTTCAATTGCAACGTCCTCTTGCCGATCCTAACTCACTCTCATCTTCCTCAGCCGCTCTGATGCCATCTAGTCAATTCCTAGGGAAACGCGATCGCCTCCGATCGCTCGCATCTGACCCAGAACATTAACAATTTGCTGGTAGGGTAGTCGGTAATCTGCCTGCAAAATAATTGAACCTTCTGGATTCTGACTCAAATACGCTTGCATCTGCTGGCTCAGTTGTTCTTGACTCACAGGTTGACCATTCAAGGAAAGTTGTTCCTGCTCATTCATTCCTACAATTAATGGATCAGGGTAGTTGACAGCATTAGCTCCTGAGTCAGCATTGGGAAGTGTAATATCTAATGCTTGCGAACCAAACTGAGCAGACATCGAAACGATGATGAAAAACGTCAGGATGGTCATTAGAACGTCCATCATTGGCACCAGGTTGATCTCTGGCATTTCTTGCTTTCTAGACCGATTGAATCGCATCGCTAAATCACGCCTCATCAAGCTTCTGCTGTCAACTTCATTTTAGGGCTGATTGTTGATCTAGTCAGTCAGATTCAGCCAGCTAAAGATTTGCTCGTTGTTTGCTCGTTGATGAAGTAGAGACAAGAACTAAAAAGATTCAGCAGATTAGCTTTGCTAAACCCAGATCTGATGTCTAAACGTTCTTATTAATCATAAACAGATTTGATTGTCTATTTTGAGGTCTTTATAAGAGCGTATACGGTTTTATTGAAACTCGCAGATTAAAGTAAAAAAGTATATTTGACAGGCGTTTAATTTCGTCTATAACAGGCGTTTAAATGCAGATAAACTGATTGAATTGCTACATTTTTGTATCTACCCTTGTGTGTAATTTTGATAGGCATCAATCATGAATTGAATTAAATGATGTCTTAATTCCGGAGAGTGGGAAGACGTGGGTATTCGGATTTTTGCAACCTTAGTAGTTGCTTTTGGTTTGTCAATGGGTTTATTTACAGGAGAAGCCCTGGCTCAAGTTCCTAATCCACTGGAGGCAGCGGCCACGGCTCAAAGCGCGGCAGATACAGCATTTATGCTGATCTGTTCTGCTCTTGTGCTACTGATGACTCCTGGCTTGGCATTCTTTTACGGTGGGTTTGTGCGATCGCTCAACATCCTCAACACGCTGATGATGAGTTTTGTACTCATGCTGGTAGTTGGGGTGACTTGACTGCTTTGGGGATATAGTCTGGCATTTGCACCGGGAACTTCTTTTATTGGCGGTTTGCAGTGGCTGTTCCTGAATGGGGTTGGACTGGAGACAACGGACTATCTAACAGGTTCAGAACCAGAGGCGGTAGTGTCCTACGCTGCAACCATTCCCCATCAAGCGTTCATGGTTTACCAGTGACTTGTCTCCGATTACTGCATCGAGCAGTACAGGTAAATTGAGTACCGAATAGAATTGGATTAACTCACAAATCTTTAGGTCATTTGCTACAAAACATATCAAACCAAACAGGGGAGTTAGAATGCTAAGAAATCTCAGTATTCTAACTCCTAGTTTTTGAATTAGGGTTGTCGTCAATACTTTTATGGTTTATTCATTGCTGCGTCCAATCTCTATATCGAGTCAAAATTCATACTCAAACATTTTTTGGCTGGTCGTTGGATTGTTCGCAATGGTCGTCTTTCTGGAACTTGTCACCCTCGCTGACTATGTTTTTAGCTATTTCTACATTGGTCCAATTCTGCTGGCTAGCCTTCGCCTAAATCGCAATGTCGCCGTTCGCTTAACGCTGTTAGCATCTGCATTAACTATCGTTAACCTGTGGATTCCTGGTAGTCATATCATTACGGCTCCAACGGTCGGAAACCGGATCATTGCTGTATTCGCACTGGTTGTGACTCAAATGTTAAGCGATCGCAATCGCTACTACGAAGAGGCGATCGCTCAACAGAGAGCAAAACTGCGATTTCAAGAAAAACTAGCGAACTTACGAGAAGATTTTGTTCTCACGCTGACTCACGACCTGAAAACACCGCTGCTGGGTGCGATTGAAACCCTGAAAGCATTTCAGCAAGAGCGATTTGGCGCTGTAACTGAGATGCAGCATAAGGTACTCTCTACAATGACCCGGAGCCACCAAGCCAGCTTGCAACTGATTGGCACGGTGTTGGATGTGTACCGCAACGATGCAGAAGGGGTCAGGTTAGAGCGATCGCCCGTCAACCTGATTGAACTCACCGGGCAAGTAATTCAGACCCTCAGCGATTTAGTATCCAGATATCAGGTATCGATTCATCTCAACACTGAAGCAATAAGCGCTCAGTCTTGTTGGGTAAATGGGGATGCCCTTCAGCTTCAACGAGTTTTATCAAATCTGGTGATTAATGCCATTCACCATTCACCTACTAATGGAAATGTTGAGGTGATTTTACAGTCTGAGAACAATTCTCACGCAGCGCAGCAAGTAGTAATCAAGGTGTTAGATGAAGGTCCTGGAATTCATCCAGAAGAATTACCTCAACTGTTTGAGCGGTTTTATCAGGGACACAGCGATCGCCAAGCAAAGGGATCAGGTCTAGGGCTATACTTATCTCGGCAGATCGTTGAAGCACACAGCGGCACAATCTGGGCAGAAAACCGATCCTCGCGTGGAGCCGTATTTGGGCTGTGCCTTCCTGCTCTCACGCCATAGTCCCTTTCCTTAGTTTCTATGGATTCCTCTCAGCTACGAATTTTACTGGTTGAAGATGACGAACTATTTCGTCTAGGGCTGCAAATGAAGCTGCAACAGGAACCAGACATTGAGATTGTAGCTGAGGCAGGAGACGGCGAAACCGCCATCAGATTAGCTAGCGAACATACCCTGGATGCGGTTTTGCTGGATATAGGACTACCCAGAATAGGCGGCGTTGAAGCTTGTCGCCAAATTAAGCAAAACTGTCCTAACCTACCTATTCTGGTCTTGACCTCTCGCTCTGACCGAGCGCTGATTAGTCAACTGATTCAGGTGGGTGTCCGAGGTTACTGTCTCAAAGGCATTGCGGCTCAAACACTGGTGTTAGCCCTCCGCTCTGTGGTTGCAGGAGCATCCTGGTGGGATGAAACCGCAACGGTTGAAATTCAAGCGCTACCCCACTCAAAAACTACAAATAAATCACCTTTAACCCCAAGAGAACAAGAAATTTTACAGTTAATTACTGCTGGCAAAACGACACAAGAAATTGCCCAAACGTTTTACATTACCCCTGGAACGGTCAGAGTTCATATTCACGCGATTCTACAAAAACTAGATGTTCGCGATCGCACTCAGGCTGCTTTACTGGCGCTGCAAAAAGGATTGATTACCTCTACCTGAATACGTCTGGAATAGACACATAATCCTTGAGTAGTGTGTCAACTTAACTTGTAGAGAAGGGATAGAATGCAAGTTTATGTACTCTTGTCATCGCTTCCTGATTCTGTCTGCTCTTTACGAAAAGCAAAAAGTCCAGCACTTCTTCTACAAGTGCATCTGGAACTTGTGCAATTTCTTGGATAAGTTGCTCTCTAGCTGTCCTGGGTGTAATTGCTATGGTTCTGTAGCTATTTTACCAAGTCCAAATTTGGCAATCCGCCTCTTTTGACTGAGCGATCGCTGCAAGTGAGAGGACGTTTGAAAAGTTCAATCTGTAGCCCAAAGATTTGTAGAGGCGTGGCATTCGGGCAAGGATTTTTGATCTATTTCAGGATCTACCTGCCGAATGCTACGCCCTTACAGGGACATTCGCTACTTTTCAAACACCCTCTGAGGCAGCGGTACAGGTTTTAGGATTTTTCTCAGCAAGAATCGACTTTTCTACAGTAATCAATCAAGGTAATTGAACAAGTAAGAGCCACTTTATCTGGATTGGCAATCAGATTCTTGAAATGCTTTAAGCCATTCCATAAGTGATGTAAACCGTCTGTTCGATTGAACTCAGTCAACAAGGTGTCAGTTCTCATATCTGATGTTGAGAATGAGTCAGAGGCGATCGCTGTATTCTCTAGTAAGTTGCGATCGCCCCTAACCCAAGCTGAATATTGCATTGAGGATTAACTCGACGCAGATGTAGCAGGCTTGCGGGTAGGACGCTTGCGGTCTGATTTCTTTTTCAGCCCTACGGATTGCGCCTGATCGCTATCTGAGCCGTAGTGACCTCTTACCACTTCTTTCATGGCTAAAACTGCATTGTGAAATTCCCATTCTGATAGTCGCGCAGCGTCGGATGCAGCCCGATACAGAGCTAGTTTTTCGGTTTCATGCTGCTGTTGCGCCAGCATGGTTTGATATGTTTGTTTCAGATTGTCTGAGGTTGCTTCGGGGCGAACGGTTATGTAATCAACCACTGTTTTCAAGCCATTGAGCGAGTCGATGTCTTGACTGATGACTTGATCAGGGAGACGACGGTTTGTATTAGGAGCTACCATAGGCTACACCTTGATGGAGGACAGCATCAGTGTGCCCGTAGCCCTGTCATCGCTAACAAGAAAATTGCGTTTTGCTGACGCAATACTAATGTGATGACTTACAGAAGCAATGTAACGACTTACAGAAGCATTGTAATAACTTACAGAAGCATTGTGATGACTTACAGAAGCAATGTAACGACTTACAGAAGCATTGCAGCGAATGCAAAAGCAATGTGATGGCTTACAGAAGCATTGCGATCGCTCTTTTTGCTTTGGTGTGAAGTAGGCGTTCGCTAGTTTTCTAGATACAGAGCCTTGAATTTGGTTGATTACGAATTAAGAAGGAAAAATAAAGCTGTAATCCAGCCAGTACGAAGAAGCTTTAGATGTATTAGCTGAATAAAGGACGATTGCTTAGAGTTTCTATGTATACGCAGAATGCAATTTTTGTATAGAAACGGAGTAGGACTATGCCTCGACAATCAAAACTTGATGTGATCTAGATCAACCCAAATAGAAATTAATCAAGATACAGTATCCTCTACATAGAGTATTCTCAGTTGTATGTATTCAATCATCCATCTAACTCATTTATCAAGCAAAATTTCCTAAGTGATTCAAAATAGTAGTTACTAAAACGATTGAACTGATCTTGTTAGTATTGGAAAGAGGGTTAAATCGCTATATGAATCAACATACAGAAACCTTAAAACCAATAGTAATTAACAGGAATTGTTTGCCATATTTTGCTATGTTGATCCAAAGAATTATCCTTAAATAGTAATGACGTTGTTGACATCTATTGACCTTTTTGCTGGTGCAGGGGGACTTAGCTACGGACTTAAGGCAGAAGGATTTCAACCTATTGCTGCCGTAGAAATTGATCCGGTATCAGCAAAAAGTTATGGCTTTAACCATCAAAGTACAAATCTCATAGTCAATGATATTCGTCAGGTGAGTGGTATTCAAATTCTCAAACAGGCAAACATTTCTCCTGGTGAGTTAGATTTGTTGACGGGTTGTCCACCATGTCAGGCTTTTTCCACGCTTCGTACACGCCGCCGAAAGCAACAGCTAGATGATCCAAATAAAAACCTCATTATTGAAATGCTACGACTGGTACGCTCGATGCGCCCTCGCGCAGTCATAGTAGAGAACGTTCCTGGCTTAGCAGATGACGAGCATTTCAATAAATTTCGGCTTGGTTTGAGACAAGCTGGCTACCGATATACGTATGCGGTTCTAAATGCATCTGACTTTGGCGTACCACAGCGGCGCAAGCGGTTGATTCTTGTTGCATTACGAGGAAGGGAAATCCCTTCGGGTTGGTCAAGCTACCGCTGTGAGCGTAGAACTGTCAGAGACGCTATCGGTCATCTCGTACCAGCGGGAACTAGTGGAGATCCGCTTCATGACCTTCCTGAGAATCGCACGCCAGCTATGATATCAAGAATCAAAGCAACCCCTAAGAACGGTGGTAGTCGTCGTGATATTTCACCTGAATTACAATGTGCCTGCCATGTGCGCCTTGACGGGTTTAAGGACGTTTATGGTCGAATGGCATGGGACGATGTCTCACCAACTATTACTAGTGGCTGTAACAACCCCTCTAGAGGTCGGTTTCTTCATCCCGAGGAGCATAGAGCTATAACGCTTCGAGAAGCTGCACTACTACAGACATTTCCCAAAAATTACCAGTTCTGTCTTGATCGAGGCAAAGAGCATGTTGCGTCTCAAATCGGGAATGCTTTTCCCCCAGATATGATTAGACCAATCGCAAGAGTCATCAGCCGCGAGTTGTCAGCATGAGTAGGAGAAAACCGGTAGATGACCTTCAAACAAGTGTTAGGGCACTTAAGCAAAAGACTCCCTACATTTGCAGCCTTCGCTTTCCTAATTATCGAAATCTTCGATTTGACAGCGAACTATCCTTTGATTTTCCAATTACAGTTCTGCTCGGTCGAAATGGAACAAATAAGAGTTCTGTTCTTCACGCTCTGTACGGTAGTCCACTCGGGCAGACTATTGCAGACTTCTGGTTTGAGACAGAACTTGACGCAATTCCATCAGAACGCAATGGACGAAAACAAAGCGTTGTTCACAGATATCGTAAAAACAATGGCGATATTGTTGAGTGCATTAAGGCCCGTGCCCCACGCGGATCTAAAGATCCTGATTACTGGGAAGCAGTCAAACACAGCAAAGTCTACAATTTACCCGTTAGTGGCACTCGAGTTCGCCCTATTGAACTTAAGGTAACACATTTGGATTTTCGAGGTGAGCTGCCTGCTTTCGATAAATACTTTTACTTTCCCGATCCAAAGCATCTTGCAGAGCGTGTCCGTTCTGCAAAGGTGCGAGGAAAGCTACGCAGGGATTATCGAAAACAAGATTATCTTAGACAACGTTCAAAACCCTTAAGAAAGGCAATTGAGGAGGATGGTCTTGCATTAACTACTGAAGAGTTAGAAGTTTTAAAGTACGTTCTTGAGCGCGACTACGTTAGTGGGAAAGTACTGAAACATTCACTGTTTCATGGACACGAAGGCTGGACAATACTGTTCAAAACAAACCAATTCAATGGGTATTCGGATGCATTTGCTGGTAGTGGTGAGTCAGCTGCTGCATTGCTTGTACACAACATATTACAGACCCCCGAAAAATCCTTGGTGCTCCTAGACGAACCTGAAACATCCCTTCATCCCCGTGCTCAACAGCGAATGCTAGAGTTTATTGCACATCAAGCTGTACGGAAGTCCCTTCAGGTTGTGATGGCAACTCATTCTATTTATCTTGCACAAGATCTTCCTCAAGAGGCAATCCGAGTGCTTGTTCGAGAAGAAGATGGTTCTGTAACAGTGAGAAGCGATTTCCCAGCAGACGAGGCGTTACATGAAATTGGTACTCTTCCACCTGGAAAAACTATTTTGGTTGAGGACGAGCGTGCAAAACACATTGTTGTTTCAGCATTAAAGCTAGTATCAAGTCACGCATTGAGGCATTTTGAGATTCGAGTTCGGAAGGGTGGAACCTCACAGATATATCTTGATATTCAAGCCTATGCTAACTCTGAAAGAAAAGATGTATTCGTCATTTTTGACGGAGATCACAAACCTAAAGATCAAATTCCTGAGAATGGAGCGCTACCTCAAGGAGAGAATGACCTAAATAAACTAATTCAAAAAATTACGTCTGGAAACAACAGAAATGGACCTAAGCTCAATTTTGCGGACGTAGATGAGAGGACACGTTACATTCGATTCTTCAGAAGATTTGTCCATTTTTTACCTGGGCTAACTCCTGAGAATCTTGTCTGGGATGAAGGGGCAGCGAAAGAACTATTAGGGAAAAAGCTACCAGATGAAATTTCACAAGAGCCGAATTTCAAACAACGGCTCCACTTACTTGCAGAGGAAATACCAGGCTTTGATGCTGATACAGTTTTCAAGAATCTTCTTGCCAAACTATTAAGTAGTGAAAGCCAGCGAAAAAAAGACCTCATAGAAGTCATAGAAATCATTCGTGGGATTCAATTTGCTGTTTAAGCGCGATTAATCTAATGCAGTGAGATGCTGCGTTAGAAGTACAGCCTAGAGAAAAGATGATCGCATCTTCATAATTATGCTGCCTATACATAGGATGGAGGAAAAGCTTCCAGTTGATGCTCTTAGAGAAGCCTGAGAACGAAAGACTGTTGCTCCTATTTCTCAACGTCCTAGCCTGAAGGTCCTAAATCATCAGGTAGTTGATCAACCGAACATTGCAAAATGTGGAGCAGCGCCTTGAACTGGCGAATGGTTAGCTTCGGCTCTGCTCTGCCCACTTCCCAATTGCTGACCGTTTGCACTGTAATTCCAAGAGCGTCTGCTACTTGCTTTTGAGTCAGGTTACGAATTCGCCTTAACCTAACTAACGCAGATTCTTGTTCTAGCTCCTCGGTCATTGATGCCTAAATTGATTTATATAAAACAGATTGACAAGCAGCCCTAAATCGATTTAGATAAGGTAGAGGCTTAAATCAAACTGCCTCGTCAGAGACAGCACTGGTCAGAGGCATATCCTCACCACCTGGCATCTCTAAGTTTCTCACTATCCAAGTAATTTAAGGCATTTTAGTCCAGTCAGATGGCTGTTGGTTCTGCTTGCTTTTGAGCAGTTCAGTCATGCTGAGGCTTTGCTATGCCTATCTACCCTTGCTGCGACGCAATAGCGCGATCGCCCACTTTCCCATGCCATCCTATCGAGATTCCCTGCATCCCTGGTGCATCGTCCGCTCTTTTCCCAACACTCATACCCTGGTTGTCGCTCGTTTTCGTCGTCGCAGCGATGCAGAAGCGCAGCTGAGAGCCTTGCAACGTCTAATACCAGCGGCGACCTTTTGCATTGTGTTCGATGCAGGACAACATTCTGACCAGCCTGAAACCGAGGAAGAAGATAGCTAAAGGCGATCGCTAATCATGTCAGTGCCCAAGTGTGAGGGCGATCGCTGAACTTTCTGATGGCGGAGAACAATTTGCCTCGCTTCACAGATGCCGTGTCTCTGCGGGTGCCGCCCACCATTTGTTGTTGCGTCCATCGGCATACTGAACCGGAGCATCAACCAGCTCTTGCAAATCTACGTTGTCGAGGGCAGCGAGTTTGACCGAAATGTAGTCACCGCCAAGCTCTTCAAGGTAGCCACGTCCAAACGGGCGGACACCACAGCGTTTACAGAATAGATGATGACTGCTCTTGGTATTAAACTGGTAGTCACTCAGATCGTCTTCACCCGCGAGCAGTCGAAATGCGTCAGGCTTGATGATCACGCTCCAGTTTCGAGTCTTAGTACAGATTGAGCAATTACACTTGCCTGTGCCCAAACTTAGATCGATATCTGCTTCAAAACGAACAGCGCCGCAGTGGCAGCTTCCAGCGTATGTCTTTTTCATGGGTGCATCTCCATAACAACTTCATAAGAACTTTGCTGACCGAGTTTCAGAAAATTCTTATCCTCAACCTCTCAGGAATCAGAACAATGGTGACTCGCTTTTTCTCTCGTATTATCTCTCGCCTTAATAGAACAACAAGGTTTCCTGCGATCGCCTTTGTTGGCTTTACAGCGTTGCTTCTGCTCTGGTTTATATCTCCCGTTTTGTCTCAAGAATCGTTAGAAGAGAAGGTGTTTAACGAGGTTTGGCAAACAGTTAATGATAATTTTTATGATGACAATTTTAACGGAATTGACTGGGCAGCAATGCCAGACAAGTATAGACCTCAAATCAGGCAAGTACAAAGTCGTCAGCAGTTTGCGGAGGTCATTAATCAGATGCTAGCTGAATTGCAAACCTCCCACACCTACTTTTACACCCCAAGCGAAACTGCTTACTACCAACTTTTAGGGATTTTTCAACCTGAAATCAACGATCTACCGGACGCTGCAAAAGCACTATTTCCCAACGATAGATATGAGTACACCGGCATTGGTATTTTCACTAAAACCAGCCACGAAAAAACTTTTGTCAGCGCGATTTTGGATGGTAGCCCAGCGGCGATCGCAGGTTTAAGGGTAGGCGATGAATTACTTAGCGTAGACGGCAACCCCTATCAACCGATTGAATCATTTACAGGTAAAGCAGGACAAAACGTAACGCTGTTGATTCAGCGATCTGCTGATCCCACCAGCCAGCAAGAAATTAATGTCACTCCTCAAACATTTGACACAACGACCTTGTTCAAAGAGGCACAGCAAGCCAGTACTCAAGTGATTGAGCAACAGGGTAAACGCATTGGCTATATTCACATTTGGTCAAATGCGGCTGATCTTCATCAACAGCAGATGATGGAAGATTTGATGTTTGGCAAGCTCGCCGATGCTGATGGTTTGGTATTAGATATTCGTGACGGCTGGGGAGGAGGTTCGATCGCCTATCTCAATTTCTTTACGGGCGAGAGTCCGAGCATCACCAGTATTAGACGGGATGGAAATGCATTCATCGCCGATTACCACTGGAAAAAACCCGTAGTTCTTCTGATGAATGAGGGCAGCAGAAGCAGCAAGGAAATTATCGCCTTTGGCTTTCGGCAAGCTGAAATTGGGACTTTAGTCGGCACGACCACCGCAGGCGCAGTTGTAGCAGGACGTGGCTTTATGATGCAAGACGGCAGTTTGCTATATGTTGCTGTAGCGAATGTGTTGGTAGATGGCAATCAGAGATTAGAAGGAAAGGGAGTAACCCCAGATATTCCTGTGGCTTTTCCGTTGGAATATGCAGAGGGCGTTGACCCTCAAAAGCAGCAGGCGATCGCTACGTTAATCACTGCTATTGAACAGCAACCCTAACCATTAACCGCAATCGTTTTGTCACGAGAAGATAAGAAACAAAACAGAGTTTCCTACCCGCTGATATAGCGCTAACGCACATACTCTAGAACATGTTTTTGAGTGAAAGCCCCCTACAGCGGAGGCTTTCACTCAAAAACACTTTAATCACTCCGGGTCGAATTCCCCGTCCGCTTGCGGCGCTCGTAACGAGCGGAAGTGCGTCCCGAAGGGAAAATTCCGTAATGCTCCGTCCGCTTGCGGCGGAGATAGGAATCTTAGCGCTCCGCAATCTTTACGGTGTGCCCGTATGCGACTCGGTTATGTCGTTGCTGTCACTTGGAGGTGGCTCTGGCTCTGCACCTGAGCGAAGTGCAGCGTTCACCGTAACACTTTGAACACCCTTGATTTCTCTGGCAAGTGTCTCAATCTTATCGAGTTGAGCTTGATCAACCACGGTGCCTGCAACTGTTACTGCGCCATCTTTTGCGTCAACCGTCAACTCACTTGCAGGTAGATTAGCTTCAAGTTTTGATCGCACCTCACTCTGCAAGTCGCCATCTGCTTTCTCAGCATCACCCCCGGTTATGTCATTGCGCTGCTCAGCAGCGCGAATATCAGAATTTAGCTGTCTGCGACGTACCTCGGAAGTTGCATCGTCTTGATTAGTTTCGGCGGTGGGTTGATCCAAATCAGCTTCAGCATTAGCCGCTGAATCAGGAGCACTGCTGCTGGTTCGAGCAGTGGAGCAACCTACGGCACTGACTAACAAAACGCTACCCAAAAGTAATGAAGTTACTTTTTTCATAATCTGATCCAATGATGTTGTTAAAAACGTTTACTGCACAAACTTTGAAGGCAAATTCAAAGGCAAATTATTTGGCAGCAATGCATTAGAAATAGCCTGAAATTTCTAATACTTTCTAATGCTTTTAATGCATTGCTGATAGAACGATGCCTAAGTGCGATCGGATGGGAAATCAACTGGGCCCTCCACTCTCGGATGTCCTTGAACATTGACATCCAGTTCTTCATGACGAACGGTCTCTTCGGCATTCACAACTTCCTGGTTGACTTCCTTTCGCAAGCTAACTTCTTCTCGCACAAAGGCTTGTTTTTGAATGTTTGGTGTTTCTTCGTACATCTCCATCCGCATTACTTCGCCTTCACGGAAGTCCGCATCGCTAGGAGCTACAGCTTTACCGATTTCAGACGAAATGCGCTTAACCACAATGCGCTCTTTCTCGATTGGAACTGCAACCCTAGCTGTCTCTGTTTCAACGTGCTTGCTAACCGTTACCTCGCCTGCTTTCTGCCGAGTTTTCCCGACCCGCAGTTGTTCTTCGTAAAGCTGAACTGATTCACTATCAGTGACTGCTCGAACCGGGGTTTCAACGGTGCTACTCGGCGGGTTGATTGGAGCAGCAACAGGTTGCGCCTGCTCAACGGTTTGGGTGTGGGAAGCATCCGTTACGTTGTAAATGCCCCAGTCTTGAATGGTGTGCCGCTTGAGAACTTGTTCAGCGTGCTGAACGTCGGCATCTGTACCTTGCACCATGACCAAGTAGTCACCACGAGAAACGCGATCGCTATAGACCTGCGCTTCTTTTTCAGGAATGCCTAGCCCAACCAGCGCTCCCAGCAAACCACCTGCTGCTGCTCCAATTGCGGTTCCCGAAAGAGCCGTCGCCAGCACGGTTGCTCCAGCCCCAGCTAACATCACAGGCCCGATGCCAGGAATTGCTAAAACGCCCAAACCCACTAACAACCCAGTGAGTCCCCCCAAAGCGCCTCCTGATACTGCACCTGTTTTGGCTCCGTCATCAGCTTTGTTGCCTACATGCTCACTCACGCTTGCACCAGCAAGTTTATCAGTGCGGTCATCTCTGGCAATTACGGAGACTTTGTCCATTGGGAAGCCACTACGCTCCAGCTCGTGCAGCGCTTGTTCTGCTGCGCGTCGAGTGGGAAACGTTCCGATCGCTCTTCTGGTTTGAGTTAAAGCCATACTTCCGCCCTTTCATCTAAAGTAAACCTGTATTTCTTACTTCATGTTGGGTCAGCTTGACGGCAGTCGTGTTCCCCTAAAGACTGAGCCCAAAATGCTCGAAAGAAATAGCTTTCAGGCTAATGCCTCATATTGCTTTCAGCCCTATGAATACTTTTGTTCACTCCTTTTTCACTAAAAGATTCAGGGATGTACCCTCGCTTCCTTTAATCTTTTAGTATTTAATCTTTAACAGGAAGGAAGTAAAGTATTTAGGTAACTTTTACTTGAGGTGGTAATGGTAAGATTGAAATACTCCACACCAGAGTGTCCGCGTAGCGCTTGCACTAAGCTTGACTGCCCGATTGGGTTGTGTGATCGAAGCACAATTCAGCTCTCACAAACACAAAGCGATCGCAAACACGAAGCAAACCAATCTGATATTTTTAATCCCTAACACCGAGCTTTAATCCTTGCTTTACCTGTATGAATCCTTTGAAGTTGCGCCCTGAAGATTGCTCAGCCTTTGGACAGTTGGTGTTGCAGTATCTTCAAGACAACCCTCAAACCAACATGAGTCAGCTTGCTAAACAAGTGCATATTTCTCGTGCTGGATTGGGCTGGATTTGCCTCAAGCGCAGTGGTCCCGATGAGGAAACTGCTAAGCGGATTTCAGAGGTGATTGGCGCTGATCTACGAGAGGTTGCACGACTAGTGCATGAAAACAAAGTAGAAAATTTGTCAAATTTGGGTGGGTTAAACTACGTTGCTAAGGTGAATGGCAACAGGGTGAAGCGATTAATTCCTGTCTCTGATGCTCTCGCGGGATTAAATAGTCTTTATCAAGCATTTCATCAGGTCACAAGAAGCGTCTCACTTGCCGAGAAGCCGTCAGAATTCCAAATTTACAAGCAGTCGTTTGAACTGCTAAAAGCACACCTTCTCAAACCTAAACAGAGATCTTCTAAACATTCTGATAGCTTTAATTCGCCTGATCAAAATTGATATCTTTACCAGATTGATATCCTTGTCAGGCTGAAGCAATGCCTTGCTCAGAGGTTCGCTCCAGACACCCTGTCTCCTGACTAGCGTTTCATTCACCAATGACATGAGGAAGAAAAGCCCGTCTCACTTCCGATGCTCCCCGTAGGCTTGGCTCGATCGTCGCTGTGAACCAGGATAGATCGCCTTTGAGGAAATGAGCGTGGAGATCAACGAGCTTTCCATAGCGGTTGGCGATCTCTTGAATTGCTGTATTTATGCGCTGTAGGTTTTTGCGGGCGATCGCTGGCTCAATTCCTGAAAAATTGAGCCTATCATCTCCCAAGGTTGGATCGTACACATTACCTAGCAAAACGGGGCGAATGGGAAGGCGCTGCACAAAGGTGTCGAGAGCGTTAGCAAAGGTGGCAATTCCTGGTCCTGTATCTTGCATGAGTCCACGAAGCAGATCGTTCCCACCAACGGTGATCAGGGCAATTGCTTTTCCTTCAACCCGCACTCCTTGTGCTTGAGTGGGCAGACCCGCAACGGTTGCCCCATCAACGGCACGATGTTCAAGTCGGGCAGATCCATGTGAGGTAAGGTCTTGACCCTGGAATTCGGGAAACAGGCGATCGTCGTTCTGAACCAGCAGTTGTCCCGGATGAACACCAAATTCGTTGTATCGTCCGCAGTCTAAGATCGAATCACCGAATGTATAAAGGGTCGTCATGGTTTGCTCCTGCTGAGTGTTTTGCTCCCGCTGATTGCAGCCCAAAAGTGCCAGGAGGCTTACTCCTCCGACTGCCCGAATCAATTGTCGTCGCGTCACTCGCAACGAAGTCATCTCTATTCTCCTCCTTGTCCGACGTTGATTAAGCCGGATAGATCCGCAAACGACGGTTCGGTTCTACTCCAAAGCTGCTAGATTTGAGCCGATAATGCTCAATAAATTCATGCTGCAGCTTGCGAACATGAGCGGAGCGTGGCAGCAACTCGACTGGCTGACCTTTTGGAATCACCACTTGCTCAACGGCTAGTCGCGCTTCTTCGAGAGCATCCCACTCATCATCTTCATCACCGCTGTAAGCAGACTCGCTTGATTCCAAATCAGGCTTTACCGATTTGTCCTCTTGTCCCAATGCCTGCTGTAAGGTGCTGGCAATGTGAGCAACGGTGTTGGCTTTAACCGCATAGATCGGCAGCCCATAGCCTTCTGCCATCCGCCGTAGGTTGGCGTGTTTTCTTAAGTTTGCCTTCAGCGTCAAAATTGCATCTGCTCGTTCAACCCCACCTACGACTCGAACCGGCAATTTCAGTTGTTCAATTACTTGTTCAACCAAACTCCGACTCATTTGGTAGGGGTAAAGAGATAGCGATGTCTCTGAGTTGTTTTGAGCCGGTGGAATTGCGTCTATCTCCCAATCGCTCAGTAAGCGCTCAGGCTGGGGAATCACCACCGGTTCCGTCTCCACGCGCTGTGGAAATGGCAGCACATGCCCTGCTGCATGTCGTTTGAGTGTTGGTGTGGATGGTGTAGAGTATTGCCCACCCCGACCTGTTCGCCGCCCTAAGGGCACTTGTGGAATCTCTTGGGTAATCGTAATCTGTCCCTGCTCATTCACGGTTCTGATTTGACGCGCAGGTTGATTTCCACGCAGGAGGCGATCGACGGTGTCGGTTACACTCTCATGCACAACCCACTTTTGGCGTTCCTGCATTTCAACCGCAATCTCGAAGGTTGGAGGTGCTTTGCGCTCTAGCACACTCTTCTGGGAACCACGACGACGAGCTTCGTCATCACCTAAGGTGACAGACTGGATACCACCCACTAGATCTGATAGGGTTGGGTTCTTGATCAGGTTCTCCAACTGATTGCCGTGAGCCGTACCGACGAGCTGCACCCCGCGTTCGGCGATCGTTCGGGCTGCTAGTGCCTCTAGTTCAGTGCCGATCTCATCAATCACGATGACCTCTGGCATGTGGTTTTCCACCGCCTCAATCATCACCTGATGCTGCAACTCAGGACGCGCCACCTGCATTCGTCTTGCCCGTCCGATCGCTGGATGAGGAATATCCCCGTCACCTGCGATTTCATTGGAGGTGTCTATAATTACGACCCGCTTGTTCAGATCATCTGCCAGGACACGAGCAATTTCCCGCAAAGCTGTCGTCTTACCCACACCTGGACGACCTAACATCAGAATCGATTGTCCTGTTTCGACTAGGTCGCGAATCATGGCGATCGTTCCTTCGATCGCACGACCGACCCGACAAGTTAGTCCGATGATTTCGCCTTGACGGTTGCGAATGGCACTAATGCGGTGCAAGGTTTGTTCAATTCCTGCCCGATTATCTGCTCCAAAATGACCCACGCGATCAGTGCAATCTTGCAATTGCCCCTGAGTGACCACTTGCTCTGAGAGATACTCGGCTTGACTGGGAAACCGGGCTTCTGGTCGTCGTCCTAAATCAAGCACCACTTCAACCAAAGCGTCGCGCTGAGGATGATGATATAACGATTGCCCAATCTCCTGAGGCAGCATCTCCAGCAGTAGCTGAAGTTCGTTTGTTGTATGCATTCTATAAACTGGCGTATCAGCGCCGATAAAAGAACGTAATTTATGTTGCAAAGCTTGCTTTTACCAAGTCCCAGGTAGCAAAACGTAGCAGATGAGTGAGGACTGGGTGAACTGAGTGAATTGTATAAATGTCTTTGATTTACATCCTAGACCTAGGAATCTTGCTATAGAAGATCTTGATTGTAACAAACCTACCTTTAAAGTATTGGATGAGAACCGAACATTTTAGTGCGGATCGTGGCGTTGCTAAATGCGGGTACGACTCCCGGATCTCAATCCCCTTTGTAGGGGCATGGCATTGCCATGTCCCTACGAAATTCATGCATCAAATTAGCAGTAAGTTGGCAATGCCTGGAGCATTTCTTTCAATACAAAAGCTGCTTAAAGAAAATAAGCCAAATGGTAGAACGCACACAGGGGGAAAGCTCCCAGTTACAAAACTTTAGATGGAGCAAACTCAAGTATTGGATAGACTAACCTTAAAAGCATATTCTAAACAACACTTCCACTTTCACTATGCAATCTGAATTCTCAATGCCCTATCAGACTGGTGCAAAAATGCCTCAAAACTCCAGTCATGTTAAAAACTCCAGCAAGGCAAAACTGACGACCTCAATTTCACCTCCCAACATTGAGGGTTCTCCAAAAGAGCAAAATTGACGTTCAGGAGTGTTGCAGTATCTCCAACAGTTGCTTGGAAGGTATGCTGAGGCATTTCGCTACGAAATAGGTAGTTTGTGTGGCGATCGCCCCCATCCAGGGCTTGCTCGAAACAACCATCTTCTACAACTTGCTTTTAGGGGATTACATCCAAAGCTGAATTTATAAACCGGAAGGAAACGTTTCTGGAACTTCTGTCGCTTCAGGTTGAGCTGGGCGATCGAGCGGTTCTACTGCGTGGGTATGGTCAATGTGAATTACTGCATCAAATTGTGCCGGAAGTTGAGCTTTAAAGTAATGGCTTCTACGCTCGGTTCGGGGTGAATAAATCACCCCGATTGCCCTTTCTAGGCGTGCTTTTTGCAGTCCTGTAATCGCTGAATTCTCCTGACGTAGATTCAACCAAAACTGAGGCAGTTCAACCTGATGAAAGACTGCTTCGTAGCTTCCAGGTAAAGCCGGTCGAACTTGCTTTACCTCGACCGAATCTCCCCAATGAGAAGCTGCTGCCACGGTTCCGCTGTAGGTAGTAAAACCAATGAGGACAGCCTCTTGTCCATAACGTTCTCGCACCAGTTGCCCTACGTTCCACTCACCTGCTTTTTTCATATCGGTTGCCCGTGCATCTCCTAGGTGAGAATTGTGTGCCCAGACGACAATCTTGGGCTGTTTTCCCTGGCGGTCAAGGTGGGCAGTGAGATGATCTAATGTCTCTGCCATGTGGCGATCGCGCACATTCCAGGAACTCTCTCGATCTTGAAACATTGAGCGATAATAGGCTTCTGCATTCTTGACTAAACGGGCATTCTGTTCTGCGTAGAAAAAGTCATCTTCTGCTACACGTCCATCCCGTTGAGCATATTCTCCCCGGCAGCGCTGCAATTCCATCAATTGATTGATGGCTTCATTTTCACAGGGAGTAGTTAAGCCAAAAGTGGTCGCGTATCCGTAGCTTTGCGAGTCTTCGCCAGCCTGGTCAAAGCAGGAATAACGGTGACGGGCCTGTTTTGCTGCTTCCGGGTCAACCTGTTCTAGATATTTCAGCACGGCCTCCATTGAGGCATACATACTGTAGAGATCTAGCCCATAGAACCCTACTTTTGCGCCATAGTCAGGCAGGGTGTCGTTATATTGACGTAGCCAGTCTACGAAGTTCAATACGTCGGTATTTCGCCACATCCATAACGGAAAGTCTTGAAAATCGTCCAAAGCATCTGTTGCTGTTACATCTTTGCTAATGCCCCGGACAAAGCGATCGACCCGATCAGCGTTGGGAAAATCAGCTTCTACTGCTACTGCGACAAAACCTTTCTCCTGAATTAACTGTTTTGTCAAGTCTGCTCGCTGCTGATAAAACTCATGAGTGCCATGAGAAGCTTCTCCAATCAACACAAATTGAGCATCCCCAATAAGCTCCAGCAAAGAATTATAGTCTTGCTCGGCTCCAGTTAAGGGATGAGCAAGTTGTTGAATACTGTTTATTAGAGGGGCGATCGCTTCCGACATGACTTTCAAAAAGCCTCAATTGAATTTAGCTATGATAGTGCCTACATCAGATCAATTTTGCGAAACAGTTTCCATCGCGATGATGTTATAATGCTTCTCCTTAAATATCAGTGATGACAAAAAGCTGTGTTACTCTTTCGTGAGTTTGCTTTAATGGTATTGAGCGTCAAAAATAGCTCCATCCACCCTTAGGATTAGTGCGATTTCACAAAGGACAGTATTCAGTGTCACGCGTATTGGTAATTCACAACAGTGTATGGACCTTTCCAACTTTGAATAACTGAGAGCAATCCTAAATGGATTGTGAGAGTCCACTTTTCAAGGGGTGCCTCTCACAACCTGCTCATCTCACCAGTAATTTAGGACTGCTATAGATGTAGTGAAAACTACGAAGCTTCATGTGAGTCTAGCGACACAGACATGATGATTGATGCCAATCTTGCTATTTAATCTTGCTAGAAGCTATTTTCAACACAGCTTGTAGCAATGTATCTGGGTCAACAGGCTTGGCCAAATGCTGCTGAAATCCTGCCGCAAGTGCTTGCTGTCGGTCTGATTCTTTAGCATCGCCTGTTAGGGCGATCGCTGGCACCTGTCCCCCTTGCTCCGCCGTCAATTCTCTAATTCGGCGAATCAAGGTATAGCCATTTTCCTCAGGTAACCTAATCTCACTCACCAGGATGTCTAGTTGTCGCTTTAGAAACGCTTGCAGTGCGTCGCTGGTTGAACGAACTGCTGTTACATCTGCACCGTAAGTCTCAAACAGAAAAGCGAGAAATTGAAGGTTGTCATTCCCATCGTCTACGACCAACACCTTTAAACCGTTCAGGTTTAGATCATTATTTGAAGTCATAGAGCAGGAGCTTTAACAAAGTCTTTGAATATGGTTAATTATGCTCACTGAGAAACTCGCCTATCGTCGTCTAGCTTACCAAGCTTCAGATCTCTGTCTTTAGATAGATGCATTGCAAAGGTTAATAGTGGCAATCGCCACATTGGCGGATTAAGCGTTATCCCTGCTCTTTCCATTCCCTTTAAAGATAGATGTTGTTCAAGACAGTTCAGGCAATGTTGGAATGACTCAATCAAAAAAGGGAAGTTATGGCAATCGAAGGGGTAATTCTGGATGTGGACGGCACCCTGGTCGTGAGTAATGATGCTCATGCGCAAGCTTGGGTTGAAGCATTTGCGGACTATGGCTATGAAATTTCTTTTGACCAAGTTCGTCCTCTCATTGGCATGGGTGGCGACAAGGTTGTTCCTCGCATGGTTTCTTCCCTGAATGGCAAGAATGGCACTGGCAAGGAAATCGCCAATCGACGTAAGGAATTGATTATCAGTAAGTTTGGTGCTCAACTTCCACCAACAAAGGGGTCACGGGAGCTAGTGAAGAAGTTGCAGGCAGAGGGACTACATTTAATCATTGCCAGTTCTGCGACTGAGGAAGAAATGGGAGTTTTACTCAAGGCTGCTCAGGTCGATGATTTGATTTCGGAATTCACGACTTCTAGTGATGCAGAAGAGTCGAAACCAGAACCAGATTTGGTAGAAGCTGCTTTGGATAAAGCCCAGTTGCAGCCCGATCGCACCATCATGCTAGGAGACACACCCTACGACATTGAATCAGCAGGGAAAGCGGGTGTGGGCGTCATTGCCTTTCGCACAGGTGGATTCAGTGATGAGCAGCTTCAAGGGGCGATCGCCATCTACGACGATCCGAGTGACTTGCTAAATCACTATGAGACCTCGGCGATCGCAGGGGAGGGTTGACCTTCTGCTAGAGCTACAAACCGGGGCGACAGCAGCGCAAAACGCAACGAATTTAACTCAAAGGCTTTTGAAGCACTGGTTTGTAGTTTAAACATCACTACAGCTTCATCATTGGCTCATTCTAAGGATATGGCGCTCGCCCCTACACTCATTCCATTAGTTGGAGGGAGGCGAACAATTCATAACCATAGAATGGTTGCCAATACTCCGTTTTGGAGTAATTTTCGCGTCACTATTTAGAGTTAAACTTTCACAACTTTTTAGCACCATAACAATAAAAATGTTCCTCGCCCGGATTACGTTATCCTCACTGCGTGCGTATTGGACTCGGCTGCTCAGGCGACCCCAGGGGCGATCGCTGTCATCGTTTTCTCTGGTGTTTGCGATCGCCTTGAGCTTGAGTCTTGTGCTTTCTGCTTGCGATTCAGGTCTGTTGAATAAATATGTTGCAGTACCTTAATTTAGCATTGGGTTAGATCGAGAAAATGTGATTCGGTTAGGGCATCAAAAATATGGAACGCTGAGCATTGTCAGAATGCAGCGATCGGTCGAAGAACGACTGAAACCCCTCGGCGTTACGGTGCGCTGGAATCAATTTTCCACCGGGCCACAATTGCTAGAAGCGTTGAACGCGGGTCGGCTTGACTTTGGACATGCTGGAGAAGCTCCCCCTGTCAATGCTCAAGCCGCAGGAGCGTCCTTGCTCTATGTGGGTAGTCAACCTCCCAACCCTGTAGGCGAGGCAATTTTAGTACTCCCAGATTCTCCAGTTCGTCAGGTTGGTGACCTAAAAGGCAAAAGAATCGCATTCAACAAAGGCTCAAATGTGCATTACTTTGTGGTGAAAGCACTGGAAAAAGTCGGATTAGACTATAGCGATATTGAACCTATTTTCTTGCCACCCGCCGACGCACGAGCCGCCTTTGAGCGCAAGAATGTAGATGCCTGGGCAATTTGGGACCCCTTTTTCGCAGCGGCTCAATATGCAACTGATGCTCGAATTCTGACAGACGGGCAGAATATTGTTGCCAATCGTGAGTTTTTTCTATCTTCACAGCACTTTGCCCAAACCCATCCCGATCGCCTTCAAATGGTTTTAGATGTCATTGCAGAGACGGCTGAATGGGCAAAACCACGACCCAGAGAGGTTGCCGCTTTAATATCCCCCCTACTGGGCATTAATGTTGAGGTTTTGACACAGGTTTCTGCTCGAACAAGCTATGGTCTGAATCCCATCACACCAGAAGTTGTCGCTTATCAACAAGAGTTAGCTGACACATTTCATCGTCTGAAGCTAATTCCAAATCAGATTGATGTCAAACAAGTGGCGATGATGAATCTACAGATGAATCAACAAACAAGTCAACAACAGTCATCATCGTTAGAGCGATCGCCAGTTACCACTAACCCATGACCCCAGAAAATTGATATGCACCATTGATATGCACCGCAGACTTCCTAAAGTAGTCATAGGACAACTCACTCCTTGGATTTTGCCCATTACTTTGCTCATCCTTTGGCAAATTTTGGTGCAAATAGGCTGGCTCTCAACTAAAGTATTGCCTGCACCATCTGATGTGGTGATTGCAGGAGGACGGCTAGCTCTGACAGGAGAATTATCTCGTAACCTGATTATTAGCACCGTGCGTGCCATTATCGGGTTCTTAATTGGAGGCTCCATCGGCTTTGGTTTAGGATTGCTGAATGGTATTGCCCGTCCTGCCGAAAAAGTGTTAGATACCTCTGTACAGATGATCCGCAACATTCCCCATCTAGCCCTGATTCCACTCGTCATCCTGTGGTTTGGCATTGGCGAAGAGGCAAAGATCTTTTTAGTCGCGTTGGGTGTCTTTTTCCCAATCTATCTCAACACCTTTCACGGAGTTCGCTCAGTTGATCCAGAACTGATTGAGATGGCAAAGTCCTACGGTTTACAGGGCTGGTCTTTATTCAGAAAGGTGATTTTCCCAGGAGCATTAAGTTCAATTTTGGTGGGTGTGCGCTACGCGCTCGGTATCATGTGGCTGACGTTGATTGTGGCTGAAACCATTACCCTGGACTCTGGCATTGGCTACATGGCGATGAATGCGCGTGAGTTTATGCAAACCGATGTCGTCGTCTTGAGTATTCTTATGTACGCCATTCTTGGAAAGTTAGCCGACGTTGCCACCCGTGCGGTCGAGAAGAAATGGTTGAAGTGGAATCCAAACTACCAGTCGGTTTAAGCAGAAGTTTTAAAGCATGTCATTAATAAGAAATTAATAAAGGTGTATCACTATGGAAAGGGCAAGCGGTGCAGATGTAAAAATCATGGGTTTAACGAATTAATTGAACATGGTCAGATCAGCCTGGATATGCCTGTACCACTGCCCCGCCCCCGTCAGCGAAAATCACGGGCGTTTGTAACCTTGGCAGAAGACATTCTAGAGCGGGTAATGGGAAATCAGGTTGATTTGATGAGTGTTTAATTAGCTCAGTATTTAAGGGAAGCCAAAACCTCGTTGTAAGGGACAACGCCTGCGACAGCATGGCTCACCTGCTGAGCCATACGAGGATTCTGTTTCATCAACCAGATCAGCAAATAATTCATGAACGAGAATTTTCTAAACGCCTTGATGCGTAGACCTGCCCGTAAATTAGGCTCAAAGTGAGACTCATAGAGATATTGCCAGTTGTCTGCCACCTGATCAGGAGTACGACTCATGTTAACGGCTTGGGCAACATGAAAACCACTGAGAACCGCGTTGGCAATGCCTTCACCCGTTAAGGGATCGGTTAGATTTGCAGCGTCGCCAATCTTGAGGATTTTTCCATCCGTCACTTTGTTGCCCTTTTTAGCCGTTGCTAAAGGAAACACTTTGGGCGGTTGCTGGCTCACGACCTTGCTAAGTAACTGCTGTGCCGTTTCATTTTTCTGGATGAATTGCTTAAAAAGTTGAATCACATTAACTTTCAGCTTCTGGTATTCATCTAGCCAGACTCCCACTCCAACGTTTAATTTAATCAGGTCGTGTTGTGTGGAAACGGGAAAGATCCAACCATAGCCATTTATGCCCAAGCTGCGATCGAAATGAATCTGGGCTTCAGCCAACACTGCTTCAGATAAATCTTGCCGCTTTAGAATCCAATAGGCCCGAATGGCGATCGCATTCACTTCACCTGCATAAACCCCACGAGCATCAATGATCGTATCAAACGCATCCTCCAAGCCCTGACGATGCCAATCACTCTTGTGAACCGTCTGAGTAAGAAAATCACATCCTGCATCCGTTGCCTTTTCATACAAGAGTTGATCAAACACAGCTCTAGGGATGCAATATGCCTCTAGGTTGGTTGGTTCACTATGACCAATTTGATTGGAGACTCCTAGAAAGAAATGATGAATTGGAGCATACTCTGAAGCTAGTTTTTTAATATCGTGTGGGTAAATTCCCATCATTGATATTGCTTGAATCGATTCGATGCTGATGCCATCACCGCAGACCTTATCTCTTGGGAAACCGTGTTTGTCGATTAGGGTAACGTCGTGTCCACTTCTGGCTAAGTGATATCCGGCTGAACATCCGGCAGGGCCTGCACCTACGATCGCAATCTTAGACATCATTCAACCTCAATGAGAAATCAGTAAGCGGCTCCGAAAAAAGAAGGATGCTGAGTTACCTGACGATTGAATTAACTGCTCCGCTATGTCCTGAACGTCTTGTTGTCGCCTAACTTTCTTATCTGATAGGTAAACTCCCAATAGTGCCTGATTAATCAATTGATGAAATCGGGTATGAGGAAGTTGAGAAACGCTTTTTGCCGCATTTTGGATGAAATGCTTGAATCGCTCCAGCATATCATCCCGATCTCGGTAGTAGAAACAGAAGTTTAGATCTCCGTTCACTCGATCCTCTTCCTGGTCGATCAAATAATCTAATAGAATATGCAATCCCTGAACCCAGGGAAAGTAACTATTTTTGACTTGATCAGTGAGTCCGTCTGACAGCTGGTGATCTAATGCGTAAGCTACCAAGCAAAAGATTCCTAGAGTTGAGCCAGCGCAAGCAGAAAACTCATACCATCGCAGTTCAGGGAGTTCCTTTTGATAGGAGGAAAACCACGTCTTCAAGCGCGGAACTCGCTCTTCAACCTTGACGTGCTTATGAACCTGTAAATTGCAGTAATAATCTGCTAACTCATGCAAGGTTGGGGCGATCGCTGCGTAATTGGGTATCTGGCAAATTACTTCCTGACAGGTTCTCACTAATGCTTGTAAATAGCCACCGTCTGCCTGATCGTCTCGAAATCGGTAATAGTTTGTGTCCTGTGAACCGGGTGTAAGCGCATCCAGCAGGGATTGATGCAGGGCAGCAAAATCTTCAGGATCGAGTGAGTTGCTGCGATCGCACAGATTGTCTAAGTAATCACTAATCGTTTGATAAGTCACAATAAACTTAATCGCATTTTGCCAATGTCGTTTGGCAAGCAATCCATAAATTGCGCCACCTTCGCAGTGAAACTGTTTTGCTTCGATACTAGCTAAGGCTTGTTTACGAAGTTCTGGACTTGGAATTTCTTGTGCCCGAAGCTTCCACCTTTTCAGGTAGCCTCGAACCTTTGGAATCACCTTAAGGCGGGTTTCCAGGACGAGCGCCCAAGGAGAAACTGGAATATTCATAGAAGCCTAAAGTTCTGCAATTTTCAATGCTGCTGATAAGGTTGCTATTACTCTAGGAAGGCTGACCCAATTCACCCTCTCTATATAGGCGGACTTAATTTTGATTGCTTCTTCTACAAATTCATTAGACTGGAGGGATATCCCTATCTGCTGAAGACTTTCTGCGCCGCTAACGAGAGCGGAAACTCCTAGAATGACCGTCAGGTAGAGCTAGTAGAGAGGCACACCACCAAGCATGATTTATGAATGATGATCCGGTCAAACTTCATTTTCAAGTGATCCGGCAGCGAATTGCGGCGTTGCAACAGGAAGATGCAGCAGCTTGGCAAGAAATTGATGTTGCGCTTGAAGACCTGCAGGGATGTGTGAGGAGATGCAGAAAAATTTGGAGGCAACCGAGGTTGTCCAGAATGATTTACTGCATTATCGCGATTTGTTTCGGTCCTGCCCGATCGCCTATTTAGTCACTGGCGCTGATGGGGTGATTCTGGAAGCGAACGAGGCGATCGCCAAACTCCTCAATGTACCGGAACGTTATTTAGTTGGAAGACCTCTCGCTTTATATGTGGCAGAAGGCGATCACCCCTCCGGGGAACTGCGAAGCAACCGCTTGGACTTTCGGACTCGATTGAACCAGCTTTCTGAAGCCCGTGAGACACAGATTTGGCAGATAAATTTATGCCCACGGGACGGGCAACCGTTTGCGTCTGAGTTGCATATTGCGCCCCTTGCGGTATCGACAAAGCAGCACGCTCATAGTCCGAATGGGCTAATCGAAATGCGAATTGGGGTGTACGACTTAAGCCGCTCTCAGCAGATCGTTTCGCCTACAGATTTGCACGAAACAATAGCTCGTCTGGCTGAGCAACAACCTTGGGAAGCCAAACGAGCAGAAGGGATATCCCTAATGAAAATACCTCATGCTCTAGATGGCTTACGAGTGCTGGTGGTCGATGACGAAGCAGACATCCGTGAATTTATCACCACTGTTTTGAATCCTATGGCATTGGGGTCAGGGCAGTTGCTAGCGCAGCGGCAGCGCTAGAGGAGCTAGAGCAATTTCATCCTGATATGTTGATGAGTGATATTCGGATGCCCAATGGAGACGGTTATAGCCTGATTCGGCAAATCCGGGCGTTAGAAGCTGGGCAGGGAGGGCACATTCCTGCTGTCGCAATCACCGCTTACCTAGACGAGGATCGGGAGAAAGCGTTGAAGGCGGGCTATGAGACACATTTGCACAAGCTAGCTCATCCCACTACATGGATTAAGATGGTGGCTCAATTAGCTGGATATTGATGAAAGCGGTAAATTTTGAGGGCTGGGCATCGGGATTCATCCTGATTTTCTGCCTATGTCTTTGATCGCTTCGCTCAAGTGGAAGTCTCCAGCAGCCATTCACCGGGAGGAGTGGGAATTGGGCTGGCGATCGCACGTCACATAACCGAGTTGCACCACGGCACGATCGAGGTCGCCAGTGAAGGAGCAAGACAAGGAGCAACCTTGACCGTCCGATTACCATTGATGAACGCGGCTGAACTCAAACGCCTCGGAACAGAAAGCGTAAAGTCTATGCAACTCGACAATGACAAGCAGCACTGCATCAGCGATCCCTTGCAGGATTCAGAAGTACTCCTGCGGGCGATGGTTGAAAATCTGCTGGGTAGAGCTGCGTTTGTAGTTGACTCCGATCTGCGCTATCGGCTTGCTGAAGGGGAAGCGCTCTCTACTGCTGGTTTCAAACCCGAAGATCTGGTTGGTAAAACGATTTTCGAGGTATTACCGCCCGACTTAGCTGCGAGCTATGAGGGGCTGTATCGTAAAGGGCTGGCAGGTGAACCGTTTGAGCATGATCACAATGCTCACGATCGCTTCTACATCTCACGGGGCACGCCTTTACGGTCTGCAAATGGCTCAGTCTACGCCGCTGATTTCGCGTTCGGGCAAAGTGATTGGTATGGTTTCGACCCATTGGCGCAAACACCACCGACCGAGCGATCGCGAACTGCGCTTTCTGGATTTGCTTGCCCGCCAAGCGGCTGACCTGATTGAGCAGCGGCAAGCCCAAGTCACCTTACGCGAATCGGAAGAAAAATATCGATTGTTGTTCAACGCCATTGATGAAGGATACTTTCTCATCGATGTAATTTTTGATGAAACTAATCAGCCCGTTGACCTCTTGTATCTGGAGTCCAATCAAGCTGCGATCGCCATGACTGGGCAAGATTTCCCCGGACGACGGCTAAGCGAAATTAACCCGAATTATGAACTCTTTTGGTACGAAATCTTTGGTCGCGTTGCCCGCACCGGCGAAGGTGAGCGATTAGAGCGATATGCCAAGCCAGATCAAAAATGGTATGACTTCTACGTGGTTAAAGTCGGTAATGCCAGCGATCGCCGCATTGCCGTCGCCTTTCAGGACATCACTGAGCGCAAACAGGCAGAAGAAAAATTGCGCCGAGCTGCCGAGATGGATGCCTTTCGGGTCAAGCTGTCGGATGCACTGCGATCGCTCACCGATCCGGTTGAAATTCAGGCAGTCGCCGCACGGGTGCTGGGCGAGCACCTCGGCGCGAATCAGGTACACTACGGCGAAACCATCGGCGAGTACGTGGTCATTAGTCAGGGGTACGGTAACGGACTTCCACCTATGGTTGGGCACTTTCGCTTCATTGATTTTGGCGAACGACTCATAGCCGACTACCGGGCAGGTCGGATATCGCTATCGCGCGATGCGGTCAACGATCCCAATATTACCGAGTCCGAGCGACAAGTTATCACTGGAGCCGGTTTCCGCGCCTATGTCGCTGTGCCGCTCACCAAAGCAGAAGGATGGGTTGCTACCCTCGCCGTTCATAGTATCGCCCCCCACGACTGGACAACCGATGAAGTAGAGTTGGTGCAGGAAACCGCCGAGTACACTTGGGCAGCGGTTGAACGTGCCTGCGCAGAAAAAGCCTACGTGAATCGGAGATTCAACGGATTCAAGAACAATCTGCCCGTGAGCAAGAACGCCAACGCGCTGAAGCACTGACAGAACTCGATCGCGCTAAGACCGTTTTCTTCAGCAACGCCAGCCACGAATTCCGTACTCCGCTAACGCTGATGCTGGCTCCCCTACAAGATGCCTTGAGCGATCGCGCCCTCCCTCCTGCTCATCGAGAAGGCTTAGATCTGGCTCATCGCAGCAGTCTTCGCTTGCTGAAACTGGTAAACACCCTGCTCGACTTTTCTCGCATCGAAGCCGGACGGATGGAAGCCGTTTATGAACCAGTCGATTTAGCACAGTGCACAACCGAGCTAGCGAGTGTGTTTCGCTCTGCGATTGAGCGGGGAGGGCTGCGACTGATTGTCGATTGCCCTCCCCTACCAGAACCTGTCTTTGTAGACCGGGAGATGTGGGAAAAAATTGTCCTCAACCTGCTCTCCAACGCCTTTAAGTTCACCTTTGAGGGCGAAATTACCCTATCCATCAGAGCGGAAGCAAGGGAAACGCTTCAGGCTTCGACTGCCAAAGTTGATAGTTTCACCTCAAAACTCCAAATGCCAGACTCCAAACTCGAAACTTCGAGCTTGGAACTCGAAACTCCGAGCTTGGAACTTGGAGTCTTGAGATCAGAGGTCAAACCATCACCCTCATTCCCTCGTGTCGTTTTAGAAGTGCGAGATACAGGCGTTGGTATCTTGCTGGATGACCTGCCTCATCTGTTTGAGCGGTTCTATCAGGTGCGAGGCACCCAAGCACGAACCCATGAAGGATCAGGAATTGGTCTAGCCCTGGTAAATGAACTCGTTCGACTACATGGCGGCACCATCAACGTGAGCAGCACTGTAGGACAGGGAACTTGCTTTACGATCGCCCTCTTCTTTGGCACAGAACACTTGCCCAGCGATCGCCTTCAGGTTGAAGGCGATCGTATTCAGCCAACCCGTACCCTAGCATCAACCGCGATTGATGCAGCCCTTTGTGTCAAAGCAGCAGAGCAGTGGATGCCAAAGGAGGACACCAAGACACGGAGATACGGAGACACGGAGAATTCTACTGTTTCTCCCGCTCAACGTCTCCCTCACTCCGCACCTTCCTCTTCCCGTGTTCTCCTGGTGGATGACAACGCCGATATGCGAGAGTACCTGACGCGAGTACTCAGCAAACATGTTCAAGTAGAAGCCGTGGCAAATGGAGGAGCGGCACTGGCAGCCGCTCAAGCGCAAGTGCCCGATCTAATCGTGAGTGATGTGATGATGCCAGAGCTAGATGGCTTTGGGTTACTTCAGGCATTGCGGGCAGACCCACGCACGAGAGAAGTTCCCATCATCTTGCTGTCGGCTCGTGCCGGAGAAGAAGCGATCGTGGAAGGACTGGAAGCCGGGGCAGACGACTACCTGATCAAACCCTTCTCAGCCCAAGAACTAGTGTCTCGCGTCAATGCCCATATTCAGATGGCACAGCTGCGTGGGGAAGCGCTTAATCAAGCAAGAACCACCATTCGCAGAAAGGATGAACTGCTATCAACCGTTTCCCACGAACTCAACACTCCCCTGGTCTCGATTTTGGGCTGGACGCGCCTGCTGAGAACTAATCCCCCCAGTCCAGCCATATTAACCAAAGCGCTAGACACGATCGAGCGTAACGCGACGCTGCAAGCCAAACTCGTGCAAGACTTGCTAGATATTTCTCGGATCACCACAAATAAGCTGCGGTTGCAGCTTCAACCCGTCGAACTAAAAACCGTAATCGAGACGGCGATCGCATCCATCCATCATCTCGCTGAAGCAAAAGGGATTGATTTGGTGAGTCGGGGCACAGGTCAAGGTCAAACGGTTGATGCTGTGGTGATGGGAGATGGCGATCGCCTTCAGCAAGTCATCTGCAATCTCCTGACCAACGCAATTAAGTTTACGCCAGAAAGTGGGCAGGTCGAGGTTCAACTGATCACTCATGCCATTTCGCAGCCCGCAGACTACGCCGAAATTCGTGTCACCGATACAGGCATTGGGATTGCTGCTGATTTTCTACCTCATGTCTTCGATCGCTTCCGTCAAGCCAGAGATTCCGATTCAGAGAATGGGTTGGGATTGGGACTGGCGATCGCCCACCACTTAGTCGAACTCCACAACGGGACAATTCACGCCGAAAGTGCAGGAGAAGGAAAGGGCACAACCCTGATCGTCCGCTTGCCGCTGCTAACAGCAATGCCCGTTGAGCAATCGACAGGACCATCATGATTTGATGAAAGATACTCCCCTATCCGCAACAGATTTGATCTGCTCTCCTGTACCTTTTCTCTGCCATTTGACAGGGGCTTTGTTTTTGGGAAATTCCTACGATCTTTGTGTGGAAAAACACATTTTCATTTCTCCTTAATTTCACTTTTCTTTGATTTTGCCTTAATAATATGAGCTTCTTTTCGATTGAAGAACTGAAAGAACTGGTTGACCAGCCGCAAGGATTGTGTGTATCGATCTACATGCCCACTGTGCAGCTTGGTTCTGAAACTCAGCAAAACTCTGTTCGCTTTAAGAATCTAATTCGACAGGCGCAAGCAGAGTTAGAAAAATATGAATCGCCACCTCTCGATCCAGGTGAATTTCTTCAGCCTGCGATCGCTTTGGATACGGATGAATTTTGGCAGCATCAGGACGCGGGTTTAGCTCTGTTCGTCTCAGAGGGATTTTTCCGCTTCTATCGCGTGCCGCTCGAAATGATTGAACTGGTGGTCGTGAGCAATCGCTTTCATCTCAAACCATTAATTCCGCTGTTGGGCGGAGATAACCGCTTCTACATTCTCACGCTTGGTCAGCGTGATGTCCGTCTTGTGGAAGCTAATCGCTACGGCATTACCCGTGAAGTCGAAATCGAAGGCTTGCCAAAAGACATGGATGAAGCCTTGCAGTATGACGAAACATCAAAAGATCAACAGCGGCGGCAGGAGGGTGGTGCAGGTCGTGCAGGCTTACAAGGTGGCGGCTCATATCACGGACAAGGAGCCGACCGCGAAAACGTGAAGGAAGATTTGCTGCAATATTTCCACTTAGTGGATAAAGCGCTGCACGATTTCTTCCGTAACCGTCGTTCTCCGCTTGTTCTAGCTGGCGTTAACTATTTGTTGCCAATTTATCAGGAGGCAAATACCTACAATTTTATTGTGGAAGAAGGCATTCAACACAACGTCAAAGAGCGATCGGCGGAAGAGCTTCATGCGGAGGCTTGGGCGATCGTGGGGCCACAGTTTGAGGCAGACCAGAAAAAAGCGATCGATTACTATCATGAGTCGATTGCTAATGGTAAAGGATCAAACGACTTGAATGAGGTAATTCAAGGTGCGTTTTATGGTCGTGTAGAACAGCTTTTTGTTCCGGTTGGGGTGCAGAAATGGGGGCATTTTGATCCGGACTCAATGCAGCTTGAAATGCACGATGAGACTCAACCGGGTGATGAAGATTTGCTCAATGCAGCAGCGATTCAAACGGTTCTTCATGGTGGAACGGTGTACGCCGTTGAGCCAGAAGGAGTACCGGATGAGACACCCGTTGCAGCAGTGTTTCGCTACTAATTGAGCTTTATAGAGCGACACGTCAAGTTCTGTGAGGGCGCACTGCGGTGCGCCCCTACCCACGTCCGCGACATCTTCAAATCAATAGAACAAAAAAGAGGACGGAGCTTTAGCTCCGTCCTCTTTTTATCAACTTTGTGAAGGTGAGGGTGTGACCGTAACAAGTCGAGTGCTTGAGTCGATCGCCACTTTTGCCAGTCCAAATTGCTCAATCACCCAAGCATTGGTGATCAGGTGAGTACTGATTTCTGCCACTCGATATTGGCTGGGTTCCGAAGCTAAGGCGGCTGGCAGAAGGAGTTGATCCGCTAAATGAATATCAACGGGTGCCCCATTTTCGTGAAACGCTAAAAGCTCCTGGATGGCGATCGCAGCAACTTCTTCGGCAGGTAATCCGATTTTTCCAACTGCCCCAAAGCCTGTCCGGGTATGCTCATACTCTGCTATCAAAAAGATGCCCGTTCCGGGTCCAACGCCTCGTTCTCGTTGGGGTTGTACCTGAGCTTTTAACTGCGCTTGCTCTAACAAATTCTGTGCTCTGTTTGCCATCCGTTGAGGAATGTGGGACGGCAGCTCTGTGGCGATCGCCAATCCTTTAACCTGATGCAAGTCTCCCCGCTCTAGCAGGTGAATCGGTTGAAGTGAACCCACTCCATTACTTCCACTGATCTGCAAGTGCAACTCACCGCCACCCCGCGGATACCAGCCCCAAGCTTTAAGTTTCACGGTTGCCTGTACACCCATCTGCTGCAAACAGGGCAAATACACCTGTTCAATGTAAGGAGCGGGTGGACTCCAGGGAATAAAAGTGCCTCCTCTCAAAGTCACGATCGACTCCCCTTGAGTAAGTGCCAGGGGCAGCAAAACCGTTTGTAGAATTAGGGTTACGGCTCCGGCTGATCCAGTTCCTACCGTTTGGGCAACGTCAAAGGTATATTGTCCCGCTTGAATGGGTTGGCTGGGAGTAAATTCTAGTTGAGTTGAGCCGAGACGATCGCCTGTAACTTTCGCTTGACAAAGCGTTGCGGCTGCTCGCACTCCAGTTAAATGTTGGATTGCCAATCCTGGCTTTTCCCGTTTTGCTCGGATGCGATCGATCCGAATCGCTCGCCCGGTAATCGCCGCTAAACTCAAGCTGGTGCGAAGGATTTGCCCTCCCCCTTCTCCATAGGAACCGTCGATATGTAGCATCTTAAATATCCAGAATCACTTGTGCCCTCCAACCCGAATCTGTTTTTTCGAGTTGAAACTGATGGAGCGTGACAGCTTTGACATCCACTCGCTGATGATGGCGATCGCGATCTAATCTTTCTCCTTGAGTCATGGTTGATAAATGATAGATAGATTCCTTTTGGGCAATCTCAACCTGTTGCGCTCGGAGTAATAACAACTCACTGTCTTTGTAATAAACAAACTCCTGTAAGAAGTTAAACAGGAGTAAATCCAGTTCATCATTTTCTAGTTGAAATGTGCGGGTTTCAGTGAGTGCGATCGCTTCGAGATTATCAATCATTGTGTTGATCACAGCATCTCCTGCGGATTTAAACACCTCCTCTAAATCGTCTCCCCAGGCATGGAAGGCAATGTCAGCCGTAGCGATATCTTCAAGGAATTCGTAGGGCATGGCACTTACTTCTGCTCACAAGATTGGAGGCGATCGCAAATTTCAGGTTTTTGTTGGGTGACGTGTTTGCCGATGAAAACAAGTTCTGTGGAGGAGGGTTCAAAGAGTTCTAAGTCCCAACGTCCAGCAACAAAATTGAACAGGTGAGTGCCTTCAGGAAATTGCACAAACCCCTTGGCTCGATAGATATTAGAACTGAGAGAATCGGCAAATTCAGTAAAACAGGTGCGATCGTAAACTGCCTGTGAGGTGTAACTGAAGGACTCAAACTCAGGTTGATGGTGATGATGGGGTGATGGCTGTAAGCGATCTCGACCAATCCCGAATAACAAATCAGGGTCGATCTGACAGCGAATCGTGGAAATGATCGAGGCAATTTCATTCAGACTCTGAAGCTTGTCTGTAATCGTTGCCAATTCCTGTTCAGAAACGAGATCCACCTTGTTGAGCAGCAAGATATCTGCGGATTCAATCTGGATGCGACTAGTATGTCCCACTTGAGGATACTTCACCAATCCATCCGCATCAATCACAGTGATAACGCCATCTAACCGGACTTGGGGCAAACTTTCTTGAATATCAAACACCAGGGCATCAGGTTCTGCCACCCCAGTTGTTTCGACGACAAGATAGTCTGGATTCACCGTTGCGATAATTTCATCCACCGCCGCTTCAAACTCACCCAGCAGCGAACAACAGACACAGCCGCCGCCCAGATCTGCCATCTCTACATTCTTGCCTTGCAGAATTTTAGTGTCGATCGCAATTTCGCCAAACTCATTCATCAGAATGGCAATCTTGCGCGGCACCACCGTCAGAATATGCCGCAGCAGTGTGGTCTTGCCGCTACCCAGCGGCCCTGTAAGAACAGTCAGTGGTGTACGTCCTGGCATACCTCACCCCTTCACATTGCCGATCGGTGTTAGCCTGACCACCCGCCGACTGATGCCTGCCAACTCTGCCGCTTCAATCACCTCATCGACATCTTTGTAAGCGCCTCCCGCTTCCTCTGCTAATCCTGCATTGGAGGTACTGCGAACATAGATGCCCTTTTGCTGCATTTCTTTCTGAAGCTGCTGCCCCTGCCAGGTTTTGCGGGCTTTTGTGCGGCTCATTGTGCGTCCGCTGCCGTGGGCGGTGCTAAAAAAGGTTTGATCGCCTGTCGCGACGCCTGTAAGCAAGTATGATCCCGTTTCCATGCTGCCGCCAATGATCACGGGCTGACCGGTTTCTTGATAACGGTAGGGCAGATCACTCATGCCGGGACCAAAGGCGCGGGTGGCACCCTTGCGATGAACAAGCAGCGATCGCTCCTTACCATCCACGATATGTTTCTCTAACTTAGCGGTGTTGTGCGACACGTCGTAAACCATGTGCATTCCCAGATCTTCGGGCGATCGCTCAAACACTTGCGAAAACACCTCACGGATGCGGTGCAAAATCACTTGTCGATTGACAAACGACATATTGATGCCACATTTCATCGCCGAAAAGTATGCTTGTCCTTCGGGGGAATTAAAGGGGGCACAGGCTAATTCACGATCGAGAATTTTGATGCCATACTTGCTGTCCATCACCTTGAGAAAGCTTTGTAGATAATCCGTTGCGACCTGATGCCCAAACCCACGGCTACCACAGTGAAACATCACCACCACCTGATCGGGACGGGTGATCCCCATCGCTTTGGCTAGATTCTTATCAAAAATATTTTCCCGTTTAGCAACCTGAATTTCTAAGTAATGATTACCCGAACCCAGCGTACCAATTTGATGAACGCCGCGATCGATCGCCTTTTCACTAATCTTTTTGGCATCGGCTCCCTTTAAACAGCCTTGCTCTTCGATTAACTCCAAATCCTCTTCCCAGCCATAGCCATTATGAATGCACCATTGAGCTCCCTGCTCTGCCACCTTACGGAACTCATTACGGGAAAGTTTCACAAATCCAGTGCTGCCAACGCCTGCCGGAACCCGCTCATACAGCTTATCCACCAATTGTTTAATGTGCGGTTTGACCTCTTTGTAATCTAGATTGGTCGTCACTAGACGCATTCCACAGTTAATGTCAAATCCAATGCCACCAGGAGAAATGACGCCGCCCTGATCTACATCCATCGCTGCTACACCGCCGATCGGGAAGCCATAGCCAAAGTGTCCGTCGGGCATACACAAGGCATATTTGGTGATGCCGGGCAAAGTTGCGACATTGGTAATTTGGTCATAAACCGCATCATCCAATTCTCGAATCAATTTTTCAGTACCATAAATCCGCGCAGGTACCCGCATTCCATCCTTGTAAGAGACTGGAACCTCCCAAATGACATCCGAAATTTTGTTTAAGACATCGATAGGAGCCATGACTTTACCTCGTGAACTGCGCGAAGGATGTCTTCGACTTATGATTCATAGGGAACTGCGTCCAGTTTCTAAAGACACGGCAAAAAGAACCTCCCTCTATGGGTTTATCCATTGAGCGATTGTCACGAGTAGAGTTCGCACGGTTTCAGTAAGGTGTGACTGGGAGAATATTGACTTCTGCCACCACGGTTTCTAACCGGGTTACTGCACAGGGTTCAGCCCCTTGACAACCGCTGACACGCACTTGCCTATACTCCAAGCTGGCTCGTTGGTTCAGAAAGCGGTCTTGCTCCGCGCAAACATCAAAGGTGGCTCCGACATTCTCATATCGATCGCCTTCATCATCCACAATAGTGAGATAACACAGCACATCGTCACTCGCTACACTTTCAACTGTACCGACGGTTGGGTGCTCCTCTGAATGAGGGGTTTGAGCAGCAGCAGGAACAACAGAAGGGCCAAGAATTAAGGCGAAGAGTAAGGAAACACCGAGATTTAGACGTTGCATGGTTACGATGACCTCATTAAGTTGAATACGGTTGAAAAGGTAGATGCGATCGCACAACATAAACGAACTTACCAGCCAAGCAGACGACTAACCAGAAGGCAGTGAAGCCCACACGGCAACTAGCAAAGCCAATACCAGCAGATAAGCGAGTGGTACGAGGCTGACTTTGAAGGCGATCGCTGTTCTCCGAATTTTAGCCATCACCAGAGTCATGACAAGAGATACAAAATAAACCAATGGGTAACTGATAGACCCAATCAGGACGCTCTTAGCAACTACCGTCAATAGTGGTTCATTGTCCGTCCAAGGAGCGGCAAGGCTAATTGATACACCGATAAATACACCTGGATATATCAATAATGGCAACCCTCCAGCAATTAGGGAAAGCGCTATTCTGAAACGAACTGCTCTGCTACTTCGTAGCCGGTAATTTGAAATTCTTTGAGACATAGATGCAACCTACTGTTCCGAGTGTATAGGTAAGGCTCCGGGTAGACCAATTGCTACTTGTGTTTGGATAAACTCACTGTATGAAATTGGCTCTGGCTTGTCGTCCACTCAGAGTTGGCACTTTTATTAAACAAGTGATCAATCGTGAATCCATCTTGCAACGGGTTCTGAATGCCAACTTTAGTTGGCATTCAGAACCCACCATAAGCACAAGTTGCAAACTGACAATACTCTTCTTCAACACTTAATGCAGTGGCATTGCACAAATTGAGAATGATGCGGAAATTCCTAATATGCAAATCGCCCACTGTAGGGGCACGGCATTGCCGTGCCCCTACGAAAATCATTCGTTAAATGGCAACCCCTAATGCAGTTGCCACCAATTATATCGATCTCGGCAGAATCCGGAGGATTAAGGTGAAGTTGATTAGTATTAATCGCTACATTGAATAACCAATGATCTAAGCTCCTACTTATCGTATAGCTACTCGTTTAAAGGAGGTTACCGGAAAAGTTTTGTTGTCCGCTAATCTTTCGGGCGCGATCGCCTCTTGAATATTAAGAAGGTGAAGTATTATTGCTTCCACACCCGCTCTAAAACGTGTCATCTATCGTAGGGATAGAAATAATCAGTATGCTGTTAAATTCATCATACTCAAGAGCCCGCCTGATTACCCTTTTTATACTTAACATGAATAAAAGCCGAATCTAGCTCTCTACTCCTATCCTAAGCACAAAAAAGAGAATGAGTATTACGATCGCTGGCTACGAGTTGCTCGAAGTTTTATATGAAGGAGCTACCACCTACGTTTATCGAGCTAGGACGGCGTCTAAAAGCGATCTGGAATCAAATTCTGTCATTATCAAAACCCTAAAAGCCGAGTATCCGACCCTTGATCAATTGACTCGGTTGAGACACGAATATCAGATTCTTCAAGACTTAGATATCGCGGGAATTGCTAAACCATTAGGCTTAGAAAACTACCGCAATGGACTAGCCTTGATTCTGTCCGATTTTGACGGAGAATTGCTGGCTAAACTGATTGATTCGCAGTTCTCCGACGGGATTGTCGCTACGCGACAGGTCAAGATAAACAATTTTTTACAAATTGCAATTCATTTAGCTTCAATTCTGGTGCAGCTTCATCAGCAGAACGTTATTCACAAAGATATCAAGCCCCAGAATATTCTCTTTAATGAAGAAACGGGCGAAGTCAGGCTGATTGATTTCGGTATTGCGACCCGTCTATCTAGAGAAAATTTAACGATTACTAACGTTAATGTTCTCGAAGGCACGCTTTCATACATGTCTCCCGAACAGACGGGGAGAATGAACCGTTCAATTGATTACCGCACTGATTTTTATTCATTAGGCGTTACTTTTTATGAGATGTTGACGGGGCAGTTGCCATTTCAGGCGACCGATGCCCTGGAAATCATTCATTGCCACATTGCTAAAACACCGGTTTCGCCTCATTTGGTCAATTCAGACATTCCAGAGGTAGTGTCTGACATTGTGATGAAGTTACTCGCCAAGACGGCAGAAGACCGTTACCAAAGTGCACTAGGACTCAAGGCTGACTTAGAGACGTGTCTAGAAATGCTGCAATCTTCTGGGGCGATCGCTCCTCTCCAAATAGGAGAGTTTGACCTATTTAGCCAATTTTCGATTCCAGAGAAGCTATATGGGCGCGATCGCGAAGTTAGTTTGTTAATGGATACCTTCGCTCGCGTCAGTGCTGGTAAAACTGAAGCCATATTGGTGAAGGGTTACTCTGGGATCGGTAAAACATCGTTAGTCAATGAGATCCGTAAACCCATTGTTGGAGCGAGAGGATACTTCATCCCTGGTAAATTTGACCAGTTTCAACGCAATATTCCTTACTCTGCAATTATCACTGCCTTTCAATCATTAGTGAAACAACTTTTAACTGAAAGTGAAACCCGACTCACGCAGTGGCGAACCAAACTTTTAGCGGCTCTGGGCAACAATGCCCAAGTCATTATTGATGTTGTTCCAGATGTAGAGTTAATTATTGGCAAGCAACCTGCTGCTCCCAACCTGGCACCGACGGAAGCACAGAACCGATTTAATCTCGTTTTTCAAAACTTCATCCGAGTCTTTTGTTCAGCAGAACATCCTTTAGTCCTGTTTTTAGACGATTTGCAGTGGGCTGATTCCGCCACGCTAAAGCTGCTGGATGTGATCTTGATGGACGTAGAAACAGGCTATTTATGCTTAATTGGAGCCTATCGAGATAATGAGGTCAATCCAAGCCATCCTTTAGTCATGGCTTTAAACGCTCTACGATCTAAAGCCGTTGTCATTCATGAAATCAATTTAGCGCCCTTAGCCCTCGTAGATATTAGTAATCTTATTGCTGACACGCTGCATAATGATGATTCTGTTCAACCATTGGCTGAACTAATCATCCGCAAAACATCAGGTAACCCATTCTTTGTCAATCAGTTTCTCAAAACGCTACATCAAGAAAACCTTTTGACTTTTGAAACTCCAGCTAGTGGAGACAAGGCTTATTGGCAATGGGATATTACACAGATTGAAGCGATCGACATTACAGACAATGTCATTGAATTGATGATTCAGAAGTTACGAAAACTACCTGAATCAACTCAGCACATCTTGCAGTTAGCGGCCTGTGTGGGCAGCGCGTTTGACTTGCAGACGCTTTCCACAATTCATGGGCGATCGCCAGTCCATACTTATCAAGATCTTTTGCCAGCGATTGAAGAAGGTTTAGTCTTACCTATCTCTGAGCTAACCCTTACACAAAATTTGACTGATACGCATCCAGTCAACCTAGAATCTAGATTTCTGCATGACCGAGTGCAACAGGCAGCATACGCCTTGATTGGCAATAGTTCTAAACAAGCGACTCACTTGCAAATTGGTCGTTTGCTTCGACAAAACATGTCACCCGAAACATTATCAGAAAAGATATTTGAGATTGTCGATCATCTCAACTTAGGAATCGAGCTCATTACAGATACAGCAGAACGAACCGAAGTCGCCCAACTTAATTTAATAGCTGGACAGAAAGCCAAAGCAGCAATGGCTTGTGCGGTGGCTACAGAATATTTACAAACAGGGATGAACTTCCTCGCAGAAGATAGCTGGACTCATCAGTACGAACTTACGTTAGCCCTGCATACCGAAGCGGCAGAGTCAGCCCATTTAAGTGGTGACTTTAAAGCAATGCAGAGATTCATCGACCCCGTACAAAATCATGGTAACAGCCTATTAGACAAATTAAAGGTTTATGAAATCCAGATTCAAACTCATGTACTGCAAAACAAGCTGCTAGATGCAGTGAATACAGCATTACAGGCCCTAAAGCTATTGGGGGTAAATTTTCCCGAACAGCCAACTCCATCTGATATTGGGCAAGCACTTTCAGAAACTGCGGCAATTTTGAACGGCAAGCGAATTGAGGATTTAGTTGATCTACCTCAAATGAGCGACCCCTATCAATTGGCAGCTATTAGACTTTTAGCGAGTATCTTTGCTCCTGCTTATATTGCGGCTCCTACCCTGTTGCCGTTGACGCTATGTAAACAGGTAGATTTATCCGTTCAATATGGCAATGCTTCCGTTTCTCCGATGGCTTATGCCAATTATGGACTTCTGCTGTGCGGAGTTGTGGGAGATATTGATTCGGGCTATCAGTTTGGACAACTCGCGTTAAATCTGCTGTTAACATTAAACGCTCAAGAAATTATCACCAAAACAACCGTCATCGTTAATATATTTATTCGTCCCTGGAAAGAGCATCTGAGACAAACCTTAGAGCCTTTGCTATCAGCCTACTCTAGCGGAATGGAGACAGGAGATTTAGAATTTGGGGCTTTTGGACTGTTAGTGTATTCCTATTTTTCTTACTACAGCGGCAAAGAACTGAATGCCCTTGAAAAAGAGATGGCAGTCAATAGAGAGGCAATTGATAAAATCAAGCAAAAAACAGCGCTTAATTATCATGAGATTTATTGGCAGTCTGCCTTAAATTTGTTAGGAAAAAGCGAAAATCCTTGCTGTCTTCAGGGTGAAGCGTTTGACGAGCAGATCAGATTGCCACTACACGAGCAAGCAAACGACAAAGCAGCGATCGCCTACATTTATTTGAACAAACTTCTACTCTGCTATTGGTTTGAAAATTACTCAGAAGCAATTGAACATGCTGCAACTGAAGAGAAGTATTTGGATGCAGTGGTCGCGACCCCTCACATTCCTCTCTTCCATTTCTATGATTCTTTAGCAAAACTAGCGGTTTACTCTGATGCTTCACAGTCAGAGCAACAAGGCATTCTGGATAGCGTCAAAGCCAATCAAGAAAAAATGCAAAGATGGGCACATTTTGCGCCAATGAACCATCTTCATAAATTTCATCTCGTTGAGGCAGAAAGGCATCGAGTTTTAGGCGAAGAAGTAGAAGCAATGGAACGGTATGACCAAGCCATTGCTCTTGCTAAAGAAAACGAATATGTGAACGAAGAAGCACTGGCTTATGAACTGGCTGCTAAATTTTATCTAAGCTGGGGAAAAGAAGCGATCGCCCAACTCTACCTGCAAAAAGCACATTACGCGTATCAGGTATGGGGCGCTCAACGCAAGGTTGAGCATTTAGAAGAGAAGTATCCCCAACTACTAGACAGAACAACCTATAGTAGAAGCAATACAGATCATCAAACAACTGTCTCTACTCACAATCATTCTGAAACTGGCACTAGCTTAGATTTAACAACCGTGATGAAAGCCGCTCAGGCATTTTCGGGTGAAATCGTTTTAAGCAAGCTGCTAAACAAGTTGATGCAAATTGTGCTTGAAAATGCAGGAGCAGAAACTGGAATATTAATTCTGGAAAAAGCTGAAAGACTTTTCATCGAAGCAACGGGACATGTTAATCAGAATGAGATTGTTATACAGCAATCTATTGCTGTAGAAATGAATCGATCCTTGCCGCAATCAATCATCAACTATGTCCGGCAAACCCAGGAAAATGTTGTTTTAAAGGATGCGACCCGTGAGGGAATTTTCACGACAGACGACTACGTTCTGAATCACCAACCCAGATCTATTCTATGTGTGCCAATTGTGCATCAAGGCAAGCTGATTGGCATTCTTTATTTGGAAAATAATTTAACAACGGGTGCTTTCACGGCAGAGCGAGTAGAAGTTTTACAGCTTCTATCGTCACAAGCTGCTATTTCAATCGAGAATGCCCGTCTCTATCAAGATTTAGCTGCCGCCAATGCTGATTTAAAGCGATCGCACGAACAGTTAGCCGATTATAGCAAAACCCTAGAAGCAAAAGTAAAAGAGCGAACCGTCCAGCTTCAGCACGAAGTGCGCGATCGCCAACGCGCCGAAGAAATTGCTCAGTCTGCCAATCGAGCCAAGAGCGAATTTCTGGCAAACATGAGCCACGAATTGCGTACCCCACTTAACGGCATTTTGGGATACACCCAGATTTGCCAAAAAGACCGAGCCTTATCGGAACAGCAAAAGAATCGCATTTCAATCATCCATCATTGTGGAGAACACCTACTCACGCTGATTAACGATGTTTTAGATCTTTCTAAAATTGAAGCCCGCAGAATGGAACTGTATCCGAGAGAGTTTCATCTCGCTGACTTCCTGCAAAGCATTGTAGAAATTTGTAGAATTAAAGCTGAACAAAAAGGAATTTCCATAACTTATCAATCGCGCTCTCCCCTGCCCAAGGTCATTCGAGCGGATGACAAACGCCTACGTCAAGTTCTGCTAAATCTGCTGGGCAATGCTGTCAAATTCACCGAAGCGGGAGCGATCGCCTTCACAGTGGGGTATCACGAGCAAAAAATTCGCTTTCAAGTCGAGGACTCCGGCATTGGCATTGCCTCCAACCATCTAAGTGAGATTTTTAAGCCGTTCCAACAGGTAGGCGAAGACAGCCGTAAAACAGAAGGCACAGGGTTAGGGTTAGCCATCAGCGGTCAACTGGTTGAGATGATGGGCGGAACGCTTCAGGTCAAGAGTACCTTGGGAGTAGGCAGTACCTTCTGGTTTGATCTAGACCTGCCGACCGCTGATGCATTGATGGAGGCTGCTCATGCTTCAAAGCGCACAATTATTGGAGTCAAAGGTGACAAGCCCAAGATTTTAATCGTAGATGACAAACCCACCAACCGCTCTGTCCTGATTAATCTCTTAGAACCCATCGGGTTTGACGTGCTAGATGCTGTGGATGGACAAGACGGACTCAACAAAGCACAGGCCTTTCAGCCCCATGTCATCCTGATTGACTTAGTCATGCCCAAGTTAGACGGTTTTGAGGCAACCCGTCGACTCAGAGCCATGCCAGCCCTGAAAGACGTTATTGTGATCGCAGTCTCAGCCAGCGTTTTTGAATTCGATCACCAACAGAGCCTCCAGGTCGGCTGCAACGACTTTCTGGCAAAACCGATTCAAGAAGATAATTTGCTTCAGAAATTGCAAGAACACCTGAAACTGGAATGGATTTACGAGAATGAGAGTGAAGTCGGGGAATCCTCGAAGAATGTAGACAACCAGGACAGCCAGGTGAGTTTCCCAACTTCTGACCTCTCAATCCCGCCCGCAGAAGAAATCGCTATTTTTCTAGACCTAGCAATGCGAGGAGATTTGCGAGCCATCGCTAAACGAGCTACGCAGCTAGAGGAGGCAAACCAGCAGTGGAGTCCTTTTGCCGCTCACCTACGACAGCTTGCCAAGGGCTTTAAAGGACGGCAGATTCTGGAATTTTTACAGCAATTTTAAGAGGTTTTCATGGCTACAGGGACTGCGGAAGAAGGTGTGATTTTGATTGTGGATGATACCCCCACGAATCTAGATGTGCTGCTCGATTTACTAGAGGCTGCTGGGTTCAAAGTGGTGGTGGCTGAAGATGGGGAACGAGCGATCGCCCTGGCAGAATACGCCCCACCCGATTTGATTTTGCTAGACATCCTCATGCCCGGTATAGACGGGTTTGAAACCTGCCGTCGGCTCAAAAGCAAGCCAGCTACTCAAGAGATTCCGATTATTTTTCTGACTGCTGTTAGCGATAACGACGACAAGGTCAAAGGCTTAAATCTTGGAGCAGTTGATTACATCACCAAACCGCTCAACCATGAAGAGGTTTTAGCGCGAGTCAACACTCACGTTCGACTGCAAAATCTAGCCAAGCGGCTAACAGAGCAGAATGAGCGGCTAGAAAAGGAAATCCAACAGCGTCAGCAGCTAGAAGCAGAACGCGAGCAAGCATTTAAAGCACTACAGCGCAGTGAAGCTCGATTTAGACATTTAATCGAATCCAACGTGATTGGGGTGATTTTTAGCATGGCTGATGGCAGGATTACAGATGCCAATGACGCCTTCCTCCAAATCATTGGATACAGTCGCGCTGACCTACAGGCTGGAAAGATCAATTGGCAGACCCTTACGCCTCCAGAATATGATTATCTCAATCAGGCAGCAATAGCAGAACTAGCCAGTTCTGGAGCGTTTAGTGCCTTTGAGAAGGAATATTTCCGCAAGGATGGACACCGCATTCCTGTGATGATTGGTGGGGCTTTGCTTGATGAATCTGAAGAGGCGATCGTCAGCTTTGTGCTTGATTTGACACAGTACAAGCAAGCAGAAGACAAGATCCGGGAACAGGCAGCTCTACTCAACATCACAACAGATGCCATTCTGGTACGAGACTTAAACAACAAAATTAAGTATTGGAATAAGGGAGCAGAGCAAGTCTACGAATGGAAGGCTGAAGAGGTCATCAACCAGGACGCAAATCGGCTCTTGTATCGGTTAGACTCGCTTGACCAACTTGAAACGGCTCAAAGAGGCTTAATGGAGTGCGGTACCTGGCAAGGCGAATTGCATCAGGTGAATAAACAGGGCAAAGAAATCATCGTCGCTAGCCGTTGGACATTAATGCGCGATGCCCAGGGGCAACCCAAATCTGTTTTGACGGTTAATACAGACATCACTGAGAAGAAACAGCTCGAGAGCCAATTCCTGCGAACGCAACGGCTCGAAAGTTTGGGTACGCTTGCAGGTGGTATTGCTCATGATCTCAACAACATTCTGACGCCCATTTTAAGTACGGCACAGCTGTTGCAGTTGAAGTTTCCCAATGCCGACGAGCAAAGTAAGCATTTGCTTAAAATCGTTGAAACCAACACCAAACGTGGGGCAGCTCTGGTCAAGCAAGTGCTTCAGTTTGCTCGCGGTGTCGAGGGCAAACGGACGATCGTGCAGGTCAAGCACCTAGTCCACGAGATTGAGCAGATTGCTGAAAAGACATTTCCTAAATCTATTGAGTTGTCGACTAATGTGGAGCCAGAGCTTTGGTTAGTGTCTGGAGACGCGACCCACCTACATCAGGTGCTGATGAATCTAGTCGTCAATGCGCGTGATGCGATGCCTCACGGCGGCACACTCACCATTTCTGCTAAAAACCTGTTTATAGATGAACACTACGCCCGCATGAATCTTGACGCATCCGTTGGTTCTTATATTGGGCTAAGCGTCAAAGATACCGGAACCGGAATGTCAACCGAAATCGTAGACAGAATTTTTGAACCGTTTTTCACCACGAAAGAGATTGGGAAAGGGACAGGGCTAGGACTTTCTACGGTAAGAGGTATTGTCAAAAGCCATGGAGGATTCATTGAGGTATTGAGCAAAGTGGGCGAAGGCACTGAATTTAAGGTGTTTTTACCAGCCGTCGAAGCTTCCGTTTCTCCCCGAGTAGAGCCCGCTGCCTCATCCAATGGGAATGCAGAATGGATTCTCGTGGTAGACGATGAAACAGCAGTTTTAGAAACAATCAAAGTTTCGCTAGAAGCCTACAACTACCATGTGCTAACAGCCAATGATGGGATTGAAGCAATTGCACTTTGCGCTCAATACAAACACAGAATTGCTGTTGCGTTGGTCGATATGATGATGCCCTCTATGGATGGCATCACAACCATTCAAACTCTCCTAAAAATTGATCCGCAGATCAAGGCGATCGCCATCAGTGGATTTGTGTCTAACGGTAAGTTGAGAGAGGCTAGCGGAATCAAAGGTTTTGTTGTGAAGCCCTACACCATTCAAGAGCTGCTGCAAACCTTGCAGGCTGTATTAGAACAGCCCGTTCAACCAGGATTTCAACCCAATATCAATATCAATTCCCTCTAAGGCTATTTCTCAACGATTTCCCAAAGGTGCGTAACCTCAGCTTTAGCGTAGATAGACATCAGTTCAAATCCTTGTTGGGTCTGGAGCGTTTCACGAAATCTGTAAGACGCATCAAACAAGAAGCGCTCTCCCGGATAAGCAGGAATTTGAGGAATCTCAGGTGGGAAAACCAGCAACATGGGAGTATCTGGCTGTAAATAGCGGCTGGTTGCAAGCAGCGCGATGGGGTCAGCATCACTAATAAGCAAAGGTCGGTTGGACCCATTGAGAATGTCGGCGACTGGCAGATAATGTCCGCTGCGATCGCGGCTTTTTGTCCACCAAACGTCTGCCTGCGCACTGAGGGAATTGCCAATCACACCCAATGTAATAAGGATTGCCAAAAATGCTTTTGCAATTCTGCGTTGGCGCACCTTCTCACCATTCAGCTGGGTTGCGATCAGATAGGAAACGGCTAGCTGAACTCCTAAACAGCATGGAGTTGCATATCGCATCAGAGTAGAGCGTCGACCTCCCAGAATGACGTCTGGTAAGAGCAAGGTGAGCGCAGTCACTCCAGTTAAGCTAATCACAAATAGCCAAACTGACCTGGGTGTTTTGCGGCAAAGAAAGTAAAGTGAATAGACTGTCAAAACCACAAACAGGATATTCAACGAACCTTGTTCATGGTCAAGAAAAATCCGGTTGAAATTGAGAAACCACTTGTCTATCAGCGACGAAAAAGTTAAGCTCCGGCGGGTACCTGCCGTGATGTCGTGAATCTTGAAAAACCCTGAAATGACAACAATTAACCAGGGCGTAAAAGACAAAATTCCAGCCCCTGAAGCGAGCAGGTAAGATTTAAATGCTTGATCGCGGAAATTTTTGCTTAGCAGAACGTAAATGCCGTGACTCACGCTCACCAACACAGCTAAGAGGTGAGCATAAAGACCCAATCCAATGGTGATTGCATATACCCCCCAGTTTACGGCTTTCCCAAGCCGAATTGCTTTGAGCAGGGCTGCACTAGATAGCAGAATTGTGACGGTCCAGAGGCTATATTCTCTCGCTTCCTGAGAATACAGCACGTGGAAGGGGGAGATGGCAATGACTGCCATTGCGATTAACCCAACCTGAGCAGAACCAAACAGTTCCAGGCAAAGCCAGTAGGCGCAGGGAAGTGCCAAAACGCCAATTACCGCAGTCAGGCTTCTCATGGCAGCAACTGAACTACCAAACCAGCTTGCCCACAGCCGCGCCATCAGATAGTAGAGGGGTGGATGCTCGGCGTTTCCAGCGAGGGCGGTTAGGGTATCGCCTAGGTCTTTTGCGGGGCTGGGCCGCTGGAATTGCTGAAGCTGCTCAGCGGTAATAATCTCACCGTCAAATGCTTTTTGAACCAGTTCTGTCTCGGTGTGACCAAAGATTCGCAAAGAGGTGAGCGTTTCGTCATGCCAGTAGACTTTGCGGTCGAGGTTAACAAAGCGAAAAAAGATGCCGAGAACCAGCACAATCGCGATGAAGGCGTGTAACCCGGTTAAATGTTTCCTCAAACGCCATATTGATTTGCTGTTCATACTCAAAGCGGTTTCTCAGCAGGTTCGATCTTTCACAGAAGCTTACAATATTTCAGGCTGATTCAGTTGCAGGGGTGGACGATGGTTCGCCCTACAATCGGATGTGATCAACCTGTACCTTCCTTATCGCTGCTATTCTAATGGCTCGTCTACATCACTTGTTTATGTCTGAAACGGCTCATAAATCTGGGTCTCAGCTAAAGTTTTGGTTTGGCTTTAGTTTAGCTTTCGCGGCAATTTATGGCATTTTGGGGCTTCAGCAGGCGTTTGGCAGTGAGTATGTGGTGCAGGATGATGCTCGTCAACATGTTTTTTGGATGCAGCGGTTCATGGATGCAGGGCTGTTTCCAGGAGACTTGATTGCTGATTATTTTCAGTCTGCTGTACCCGTTGGCTACACCAGTTTGTATCGACTGGGAGCTTTGCTGGGCATTGACCCGATGATTTTTAATAAGCTGCTGCCGATCGCCCTCAGTCTAATCACGACGGGCTTTGTGTTTGGCATCAGTCTGCAGATTTTGCCGATTCCGGTGACGGGTTTTCTAACGACGCTGCTGCTGAATCAAAACGTGTGGATGAAGGACGATCTGTCCTCTGCGACCCCTAGAGCCTTTCTGTATCCGCTATTTGCAGCCTTTCTGTATTTTCTGCTGCGGCGATCGCTCCTCCCGATGCTGGGGGCGATCGCCCTTCAGGGATTGTTTTACCCGCAATGTGTCCTAATCTCAGCCGGAATTCTCTGTCTCCAACCGCTCCAGTGGAACCAGGGGAAGCCAGGCTTTTCTAAGGTTCGGTCAGACTATGGATTTTGTCTAGCAGGTCTGGCTGTAGCGGTACTGGTGCTATTGCCATTTGCGCTGCAATCGTCAGAATTTGGCCCGACGATTACACCTGCTGAGGCGCGAGAATTGGCTGACTTTGGTGAGGATGGGCGATCGCGCTTTTTCATCAAAGATCCGTTTGAGTTTTGGCTGGTGGCAGAGCGCAGCGGTATTTTTCCGGCGCTGTGGGTGCCCCGATTGATGCTGAGCGGTTTACTATTGCCGCTCATCTGGCGCTTTCCCAATCGCTTTCCGCTGCTGCGGCAGGTGACCAGTCAGGGGAAGCTACTGCCGCAGATCATTTTGGCATCAGTGGGTTTGTTTTTCATCGCGCATCTGTTGCTGTTTAAGCTTCAGCTACCCAGCCGCTATACTCAGCACAGCTTTCGCTTTGTCATGGCAATTGCAGCGGCGATCGCTATTACGGCAATTCTGGATGCTCTATTTCAGTGGGCAAATCGACCAGGCGATCGGGTTGCCAACAAAAAACTTCTAGCCGTGGGGCTTACTGCCCTGCTGAGCGGCGGACTGATTTTTTACCCCAGCCTGGTCGAAGAATTTCCTCAGCCTAACTACAAAGTCGGTGAAATTCCAGCCCTATATGAGTTTTTTCAGCAGCAGCCCAAAGATACGCTGATTGCTTCCTTGTCTAATGAAATTAACAACATTCCCTCCTTCGCTCAGCGATCGATTTTAGTCGGTCGGGAATATGCCATTCCCTATCAGCTTGGCTACTATCGCAAGTTTCGAGAGCGTGTTGTTGATTTAATTCGAGCGCAATACAGCTCCGATTTATCCGCTGTGAAGGCGTTTATTCAGCAATATGGAATTGACTTTTGGGTGCTGGAGCAAGATTCACTCACCACCGAATATGTCGTAGACGAACGCTGGGTCAGGCAGCACGAGGAAGTTGCGGCAGAAGTAGTCACCGCGATGCAGCAAGGCAACGTCCCTGCACTGAGCCGCGCATTAGAACAGTGTTCTGCCTTCGAAGTTGAAAATTTGATCGTGTTACAAGCTGACTGCCTTTTAGGATTGTCAGACTGAACTCACAGCCGTTTCCCCTTGGATAAACCACAAATCCCTGTAGGGGGCGTTCGCGAACGCCCCCTATGCTATGGACCCATCGGAAAATGGCTGTAATATTGCTTCTATACCTAGCTATATTCCGCCAAAGGTTTTGTCTGCAAAAGTTCCTGGCTCAGTGCCTGATGAATTTGCCCATTGGTTGCCAGAATTCGTCCTGAATTAATCACAAAAGGGCTTTCATCGTAAGCAGTCACCTGACCGCCCGCCTCTTCTACCAAGATGACTCCAGCAGCCATATCCCAGGGTGATAGTCCCCGTTCCCAGTAGCCATCTAATCGCCCACAGGCAATATACGCCAAGTCAATGGAGGCAGACCCACCGCGCCGTACTCCCTGAGTTAAATGGGTCAGGCGGCAGAACTCAGCATAGTTATTGTCAGGGGTTTCGCGGCGATCGTAAGCAAAGCCTGTCACTAGCAGGCTTTTACCTAACTCTGCAGTTTTTGAGACAGAAATAGGGCGGCGGTTGCGGGTTGCTCCTAGTCCTTTTGCAGCCCGAAACAAATCCTGGTGAAATGGATCAAAAATCGCGCCAACTTGTGGAACTCCATCAATCAGCAAACCGACCGAAACGGAGCAAAAGGGATATTGGTGGGCATAGTTGGTGGTGCCATCCAGCGGGTCGATCGCCCACAGATACTCACTTGTCACTTCTCCCAGTTGCCCTGACTCTTCCGCCAAAATGGGATGGTCGGGCAGATGCCGCTGCAACACTTCCAAAACAGCTACCTCTGACGCTTTGTCTGCCTCAGTCACCAGATCTCCGGGTCGTCCTTTTTCCTGAATTTCCTCCAGTTTCCCCCAGTAAGACTGCAAGACTGCTCCTCCTGCAAGTGCCGCTTCGGTTGCAATATCGAGCAGGGTTTGGAGTTTGGCGGGGGAGTGGGGCATGGGATTGGGGGTTAGAGGTTGGAGAGGAGGAAAGATATTAACTGGGGCAGGAGATGGTTTCGTCCGGCGATCGCTGTTGTCGAAATTCACAGGGTAATTGTCGCATTGGCTGCTGCGGATTCCAAATGCCAACACCTAAGAGTCGCGCTTTTTCTTGAGCACGGGTGAGGCGATCGCCATATTTGGGGTGGGGCGGCCCGACTGCTAGCGCCAAACCGTCCTCAACTAACTGCTGGTTGACTAGTAGGTCATTCAGCCAGACATAGCCCCAAATTCGGTCATAGCTGTCTCGCGTTGCTACATCTGCCTCTAGCAAAACCGTCTGTCCCTCTACCAGTTCTGCCAATCGTTCTCTCGCCTCAGTTCCCCAAGGTTCCTGCTCTGGATGAGGCGCATCAATTCCTATCAGTCGAACTTCCTGATTGAGAACCGTTTGTCCGGTCGGGTCTAAAACCTCAATAGTTTGTCCACTAACGGCTCGCGACACCTGCACTGCTGTGCCTTGAGGCTTAATAGATGCTTGACAGCCCATGAGCAACAGACAGCAAAGAAGCAGGAGAAATTCCCTAATCTTCATCCAACGGTAAACCTGCCCGAACCCGTCCTTTGCCAAAATAGCGACCAAACTGAAGCTCATACACCTCGTCTTCATTTTGAGTCTCTACCTCCAGATCCGAGCGAGGATAGCTGACACATAACAGCGCATAGCCAGAATCCTTCAGCTTGGGAGAAAGCCCCATTGCTTCAGGCTGGTGAATTTCACCAGAGAGTACTCGCACCGCACAGGCTGTGCAAGCTCCATTGCGGCACGAAAAAGGCAATTGCACGCCCTGCTCCTCAGCAGTTTGCAAAATATAGCAATCTTCAGGAACCTGTACCGTGTGATAGGTTTCTGTCTGGCTATTGTGAATCCGGACAGTATAAGAGCGAATCATGGATCTCGATAACCAGAAAAACACACAACCTCTGTATGATAAAGCGCTCTGGGGCCAACAAAGCATCACTTTAAGAGCTACCGTTCACACACGAGGTCTAATATAAGACTGGGTTTGCTATTTTTAATAAAGCCTAAAGTCGTAAAATCAGACGTTTTGGATCAGCTATTGAACGACTCAACCGATCAACCCGCTCAAGCCAAGCGTCGCTGTGTCCTGGTTTGCCAGCACCGCTCTTGCCTGCGAAGTGGCTCGGCTGATGTGTTGGCTGCCTTTCAAGCTGCTGCAACTCCTGGCGTATTTGTCAGCGCTAGCGATTGCATGGGGCAGTGCGGTTCTGGTCCAACGGTGAAGGTTGCTCCTGACAACACGTGGTATTGCCGGGTTAAGCCCACTGATGTACCTGTGATTATTGAGCAGCACTTGCAGTCGGACAAACCTGTAGAAGCATTGCTGCATCCCCGGTTTCATCCTCGGATGGATGCTTTCTCATCCCAAGACTAAAAAAGCAGGGGCGGAATGCACCCCTGCTTCAAATTTAATAAAACTTATATTCTAAACTTCGCCGTGTGCCTCATCGTTCTTGCTGGGTGACGAGTTGTAGAGTGCATCAAGCTGCTCACGCGCATCTTCGACCGTGAAGGAGCGCATCACTAAGAATGGCTCATTCACAATGTTTCCAGCCTCATCCAACAGTTCTGGGTGGGGCACAGAACGCACTCGCCCATATCCTACTTGAGGCTGACCCGTTGAGTTGGGTGAAAATCGACCTTGCGGAGCATAAGAACGCTGAGACTCAATGCCAAGCGTCATTAAATTGCGAATCAAATTGCCAACCGCTAGAAACGCCAAAACTGTAAAGGCAAGAATGTAAATTAGATGTAACATAACCGCTCTCCTTTAGACCGACTGCTCACCGGGACAAAATACTCTTACTAAAACGCGCTCTTGGTAGTTACAGAACCTGAAGCCATGCAGACGACTAAATCGACTGCAACAAAAGTACCTATCTAACTTGTAGGGTATTCAGCTAATCTAAGCATCCATATTTTCTCAGATTTTTCGCCTCAACCATAGGCTTAGGAACTTAATCAACCGGATTTTCTAAGCGAAATTGAATGGCAACCTGCCAGCACTCCGTAACCAACTGATGCCAAGGCATTAATACCGAAGTTTCTACCCCAACCTGGTTGTCGGTTGCTCTCATCAACATTTGAGCAGTGCTAACCTGCTGCTGGGCTTGTTTGACTCGCTCTAACAGGTCTGCCTGCTTCTCGTCACCCAAAAAGTTGATGGTTTGGGATTCGAGTAAAGTGCGCGATCGCCCAAACCAATACTGAAAATCTTCCAGCAGAGGCTCCAACAAAGTCTTGAGCAGCTCAGGCTCAGGCACATTGAAATTAGAAGAGTTAAACATTGATTCAGATATAAAATTCTAGCTTAACTAAAATCTTAACTTAATTTACGTTTCGTAACAATTATTAGAAGGAATTAGGGGCTAGGGGCTGGGGCCTAGGGTTAAGAATAAGGATCAGCTTCTGCTCGCTAACTTTTCATCCTTCATCCTTCCTCGTCCCCCGTGTAAGATAGAGGCTGTAGAATACTCAACCCTATGACCCATGCGAACTAGCACAGCTTTAACCCCAAACCGAACTACGGAATTGCTGAACGACTCATTCTTTGACCGATTTTGTCCATTTGTAGTCTCTATCAACCGATCACCAGACAATGCCTAACCTAGAATCATCTCTTTCCCAACAGCCTGAACCGCTTCAACAGCAGTCAGAAAAGCAGCCAGAGAAAGTCTACCTGCCGCGCACCAGCGAATCTGAGCATTTAAGAAAAATTCGTCACACCGCTTCACATGTGATGGCGATGGCCGTACAAAAGCTATTTCCCAAGGCGCAGGTAACTATTGGACCCTGGATCGAAAACGGTTTTTATTACGACTTTGACAGTCCTGAACCGTTTACCGAGAAAGACTTAAAGGCAATTAAGAAGGAGATGACTAAGATCATCAACCGAAAGCTGCCCGTGACGCGGGAAGAAATCAGCCGGGAAGAAGCTGAACGCCGCATCAAGGAAATTAATGAGCCTTACAAATTAGAAATCCTGGAAGGGCTAGAAGCCCCGATTACGATTTACCATCTGGGTGACCAGTGGTGGGATTTGTGTGCTGGACCGCACCTGGAAAGCACGGTTGAACTGAATCCTGATGCGATCGCCTTGGAAAGCGTAGCAGGTGCCTACTGGCGCGGCGACGAAACCAAAGCGCAGCTTCAGCGTATCTACGGCACTGCTTGGGAAACGCCAGAGCAGTTAGCTGAATATAAGCGCCGCAAAGAAGAAGCCCTTAAGCGCGACCACCGCAAGCTGGGCAAAGAACTAGGGCTATTTATCTTTGCTGATCCAGTTGGGCCGGGTTTGCCGCTGTGGACTCCTAAGGGAACGGTATTGCGATCGACGCTAGAAGATTTCCTTAAGCAAGAGCAAGTCAAGCGCGGCTATCTGCCTGTCGTTACACCGCATATTGGACGGGTTGACCTGTTCAAAATTTCGGGACACTGGCAGAACTACAAAGAAGACATGTTCCCGATGATGGCGGAAGATGACGACGCCCGTCAGGCAGAGCAGGGATTTGCGCTAAAGCCAATGAACTGCCCCTTCCACATTCAGATCTATAAGAGTGAATTGCGCTCTTACCGAGAACTGCCCATGCGGCTGGCAGAGTTTGGCACGGTCTACCGCTACGAGCAATCGGGCGAACTGGGCGGACTGACCCGCGTTCGAGGCTTTACGGTAGATGACTCTCACCTCTTTGTCACGCCCGAACAGCTGGATGAGGAATTCCTCAGCGTTGTGGACTTAACCCTATCGGTGTTTAAGAATCTGCAGCTGAAAAACTTCAGAGCCAGACTTAGCTTCCGTGACCCTGCGCTAGATAAATATATTGGCTCTGATGAAGCCTGGGACAAGGCAGAATCTGCCATTCGCCGTGCAGTAGAAACGCTAGGCATGGATCACTTTGAAGGCATCGGGGAAGCAGCTTTCTACGGGCCAAAACTCGACTTTATCTTCCAGGATGCGCTCGATCGCGAGTGGCAGTTGGGTACGGCGCAGGTTGATTACAACTTACCCGAACGGTTTGACCTAGAGTATGTGGCGGAGGACAGTAGCCGCAAGCGCCCTGTGATGATTCACCGCGCTCCGTTTGGCTCTCTCGAACGGTTAGTTGGCATTCTCATTGAGGAGTATGCAGGTGACTTCCCGCTGTGGCTATCTCCGGTTCAGGTACGTCTGTTGCCCGTGGGTGAAGAGCAGTTGCCTTTCGCTAAAGAAGTTGCAGCTAAGATGCGATCGCTCAACATCCGCGTCGAAGTGGATAACAGTGGCGATCGCCTCGGCAAACAAATCCGCAATGCTGAGAAGGAAAAGATTCCGGTCATGGCCGTCATTGGCGCAAAGGAAGTGGAAGCCAATTCTCTCAGCGTCCGTATTCGTGAAGCCGGAAAGGAAACGCAGGATCTCGGCGCAATTCCAGTTGAGCAAGTGATTGAGCGGGTGAAAGGGGCGATCGCTAACTACAGCCACTTCTAACCAAACTTGATAGGGTGCGTCGTGACGCACCCTACTTCTTAGTGCCTATGGGTATTAGGTGTTCCTGAACTGTGGCGCTACGAGAATGGCAGGTTAAAGGTTAGCGTTCTTCAAGCTGGTAAATACAGTGAATCTGAGACCAGTCCGACCTTCCCTAATTCGCCTATTGTTGAAACCATTCCTCAGTTCATAGAACAGAGCAAAAGTAAGGGTACAAGCCCTGCTTTAAGGGCATTTCGGTAGTGGGTAAAGGATAAAATTTGCTAGAAAGAGGAAATCTCTCCATCTGGGGCGGTTGTCTGGGGTGAATTCTATTGGCTCAAGATCTATCTTGAAAGAGCTGATGAATTGGATTTTGTGTTTTGAGTTTGAAGATTGCCACGCCACAAGAGCAAGACCGTGAGGCGCTCAACCGCCTTCTCAACATTCAGACGATCTATTATGAACCCGCTGTTTTAGAAGTTCCGCGAGGGCAGGAGATTTTTGCTCAATATCCCGATACGCAGCGAATTGAGGTCGAGTCACACTGGCAGATTCCTGAACTACATGGCAACGAGGGAGCCGTAGAAGACTGGAACCGGATCAAGCGAAGTGTCTTAATTCTGGGTGTGAAAAAGTCACTTCAGGCACGTCCTAACTCTCGCAGTTCTGACTTTATTGCACCTTCCCATGCAAATGGCTGTGCGATGGCTTGTTCATACTGCTACGTGGCCCGGCGCAAGGGCTTTGCTAATCCTATTACTACATTTGTCAACATCGAGCAGATTCAGCGATATCTTCAGCGTCATACAGCTAAGCAGGGTAACAAGCCTGAGCCAAATCAGGTCGATCCGCAGTATTGGGTTTATGAGATTGGTGAGAATAGCGATTGCTCGGTGGATGCAGCCATTTGTGACAACGTGAAGGATATCATTCAGCTTTTTCGCACCATTCCAAATGCAAAAGCAACGTTTGCCACAAAGCGTGTTAATCGTGAGTTGCTTGACTATGGCCCACAGGGCAAGACTCGCATTCGGTTTAGCTTAATGCCTCAGTCAAAAGCGCAGATTGTGGACATTCGCACTTCTAGTATTGGCGATCGCATCTCCGCCATCAACGACTTTGTCGAAGCGGGTTATGAAGTTCACATTAACCTTGCACCGGTGATCTACACCGATACTTGGCTGACTGACTACGAGGAGCTGTTGCAGCAGATCGACGACACGCTGTCCCCTCAAGCAAAAGCCCAACTGAAAGCAGAAATCATTTTCCTGACTCATAACGATAAACTGCACGAGGTTAACATGGGCTGGCATCCGCAAGGAGAGACCTTACTCTGGCAACCTGATTTGCAGGAACAGAAGCATTCTCAGACGGGTGGCAAGAATGTCCGCTATAAGCGCGGCTTTAAAGGAACTCTCGTGGATGCCCTTACTCAGTTAATGCAGGAGCGCTTACCCTATTGCACCATTCGCTACGCGTTTTAGATGAGAGGATTAGAGTAGGTCTGTGGGCATCCAAGAAACCACCCTTAAAACCTGCTCCTTGTATCTCTCGGAGATAGTTGTTATTGGTCTAAATTGCTATCTATCGTGCTATCAATTCCCCCTGACTGCAAGAACTCACGCCAAGTCGTATCGATACTCAGATCATCAGGTTGGCTGCGCTTTAACTCAAATAGGAGAGTAAGGGCATCGTACCAAATGCCATCCTCTTGATATAGTGCAATACGCCGGGCAGGGGGAGATTGCTCAATTTGACTCAGACGGACTGGGTTTAGCTCGATACGTTGAATGCTGCCTGTAACAAACTGATCTTCGATACGATTGTCTGGGTTGCAAATGATAGCAAATGACCATGTATAGAGACTGCCAATTTCTAAAGGAGCAACCTGATCGGGAAGGGAAATGCTGATTAAAGTAGGAGTATCCGTCAGGGGGACTGTTGTTCGATAAATGCCTCGTCCGTCTCGGCTGCGAAGGCTAAACTCTGCGTTCTCGGCACTGGTGCTGGGCACGTATACCAGAAACGTAGGGTGCTCTGCCAGGCTTAAACCCGGTGTAGTCGTTGGGCTAAGAGCAGTCAATAAGGGATCGGTTGTTGCCGCGATCGCATCTTGGGGGCAGGTGGATGCACTGCGCCGTCCTCCTGCGGCTGAGCTACCTGGATTGTTAGGCGGGGGTGGGGGTAAGGTTTGCTTGAGCGTCTGCTGAACAGCCGTTGCTTGGGGGGCGATCGCCAGTTCTAAAATCAAGACAACTGCAATAGAGATGTGGCACAGCAAAGATTGGATGTAAATCATGACGTTGTTATAAACAGTTTTCTAGAAGGGCAAAACTTAAGTATCAGGGAAACAGTGGATTGGGGTTACTCCTTTCAGTGTTGCCACGTGAACAAGTGGCTGGTTGATTGGAGGAGTTCTGCACGACTGGCTCAGGAGTGATAGCCATCAGGAGAACCTCTCCAGTGGAAGTAGTTTGCCATCCCGTAGCTTCGGTGAGTGGGATATTGGGGACGTGGAGAGGGTTTGCGACAAATTCCCCACGTCCCCGTGTCTCTATGTCTCCCCGTCCTTCCCCCTCATCCCTTTGCTGAGTTACTGTTAACCTGCGTCTATCCTGCCAACCTGCGTCATCGTCTAGTTGCTGTTCGAGGTTGGGGGGCAAACCCCCTCGACCACTAATGACGAATGAATTGCCCTCGTCTGCGGGACAGCCTTGAGCAATTAACTGAGATGAGTCTACTAAGTCAGTGGGAAGTTCAACTAAACCGGGTGTGGGATCAGTTCCGGTGAGGGTGAGGGCAATCGTTCCATCTAGAGCGGCATTTGCGCCTGTAGCGGTGATGTCACTTAAAGGGGTAGGAGCAAGACGCGGCTGGATACCCAAAATACCAGATGCGTTGATGCTGATATTGCCACCCCGAAAATTCTCCGAATTGGCGCTGATATTGCTATCCTCGTTGGGCACAGCAATTAGAAATTGAGTATTGATTGCGATATTGCCGCCAGGAATGTTACTTCCAGTGGCGTTGGTTGTGATGTTGCCACCGTTGCGTAGGAGAATGAGGGGCGATCGCAAGTTGATATTACCCCCACCACCAGCCGTGTCCGCCCGAATACGTCCTTGATTATTGAGAAAGATCTGACCTGCATCTACAAACAGGGAACCTGCCCGTCCCCGACCTGAACTACTCACCGTCACTTCTGCTTGATCTTGAATGTTCAGCGTTCCGGTTTGCAGGTTTAAGTTACCGCCTGCTCCCCTGCCGCTGGTTTCGGCTGAGATGATGGAGCCATTACCTGTTAACGTGATAGACTCTGGAGCCGTAATGGTCAGCGCTCCACCTCGACCGCCACCAGAGGTGGAAGCAGAAATTTGTGCTCCTTCCTGTAACTGCACTGTTATGCTCTGCCCGTCCCCCTGGGGCTGAATCCTCAAGTTGCCTGCATTCGCATCGGTGGTTGTCTGAGCGAACAGTCCACTTGATGCACCAGAGAGCCGCAGATTAGATGAGTTTACTGTGATGTCTCCGGCATCCCCTTGTCCTGCAGTGCTGCTGACCAGACGACCGCCATTCAGCAATGAGAGAAAGCCAGTGGTAAGGGCGATCGCCCCGCCTGCACCACTAGAGTTAACTGCAGTATTGGTAAACAGTCCACTAGCCGCACTCACCGGATCGACCGTAGTTCTGCCAAACCGAGCTAGTCGAGCGTCAAAGGTAGAGTCACTGCCTGCGATGTGGAGGCGATCGCCCGCATTCACAGTGATGCTTCCCGCTTGACCGCTACTAAAAGCAGTGGTGAGTAGTTGTCCGCCCCCGGTTAAATCAATAGTTTCAGCATTCACAATAATTTCACCCCCTCTTTGGGCGCTGGAAGAGCGGGCACTCAAGACGGCTCCCTCCTCTACCCGCAAGGTATCAGTATCGATACGAATGGACCCGCCCCGCCCCGTTGACGTGTTCTCTGTATTGGTGAGCAAGCCGCTGGAAAATCCAAAGGAACTGGTGCCGGAGAGCATCACTGCATCAGTTGCCCGAACTCGAATATTGCCTGCATCCCCTCGTCCAGACGTACTGGCAGCCAATCGCCCACCCGCTTCAACGGTTAGTTCGCCCGTCGCTATCCGAATACTTCCTCCGCGCCCGATCGAGTTTGGTTCTGTATTGGCATATAGCCCACTGGCTGGACCTGCACTAATCGCATCAATCTCATCATCAGGTTGAGGAACACGACTGGTGTAGTTTGCATCTGTTCCAGAAATGGCTACCCGCTCTCTAGCGTTAATTGAGATATTTCCGGCTCGCCCCTGACCTAACGTAGTCGTCGCCAATTGTGCTCCATTGATCAATGAAACTGAGTCTGCTGTGATCTCGATTTGCCCTCCGATTCCGATGGCTCCAGCGTCTACACGAGTGTTAATCGCACTGGCGGATACGCGATTTGCTCCATCCAGAAGAACGGTATCACGAGCATCAACCGTTACATTCCCAGCATCACCGCGTCCCCTAGTGCTGGTAGACAGTTGAGCACCATTGAGCAGAGTGAGCGATCGCGCAGCAATACCAATATCACCGCCTCTACCAGTGGCATCTCGATCCAGTGTGCTGACAGCATCTCCACCATTAAAGGAAACGGTATCCCTTGCCTGAATTCGGATGTTTCCAGCCCTGCCTTGTCCCTCAGCATTGGTAATAATCCTTCCCCGATCAGAAACGGAAAGTGAGCCTGTGGTGATGATGACATCTCCTCCGTTGCCCGTTGATCCTTCCGTTGCTGAGGTGAATATTCCACTGCGGTTGGTAGTCTGAACGGGGGCTGTACCACGAATCTGTATAGCGTTACGAGCCTCGATAGTGACGCGACCTGAGTTACCCGTTCCACCAACATTTGCAGTATTGATTGCCCCTCCATTGGTCAGAAACAGTGAGCCAGTTGTGATATTTACCGCCCCTCCCTGCCCCACCGCTCCTGGCTCCACTCGTGTAAAAATAGTGCTTGCAATGGTGCCATCGGAAGACTCACCATCCAGGGAAACGCGATCGCGCGCATTGATGGTAATGTTGCTGGCATTCCCCTGTCCAGAAGTTCCAGCAACCATTTGAGCCCCATTGGTGAGAGTGAGTGCCCCCGTCGTGATATTGATACCGCCAGCATTACCGATAGCAGTTGAGCCCACCGTGTTGGATATCTGTCCACCCTCCATCAAGACGGTGTCGCGAGCATTGATATTGACACTGCCACTATCCCCTTGCCCTAGCGTAGATAACAGCATCCTAGCGTTTTCTGTAAAAGCAAGTGACTCCGTAGTAATGTTAATGTCACCACCGTTGCCAATACCCGTTGGTTCCACATAATTGAATACAGCACTGTCCTCTGAAAGAACGGTATCACGGGCATTGATATTAAGATTGCCAACGTCTCCTCTCCCTGCTGTGAATAGAATGAGTTGAGCGTTCTCGGTAAGAGCAAGAGACCCTGTGTTGATATTGATGTTGCCACCGTTGCCGGTGCCCGTTGGTTCTACGGTATTGTATACAAAACTGTTGTTGAACAAGACGCGATCGCGAGCGTTGATGAAGATATCACTTGCATCCGTTTGCTGAGAGGTATTGGAAATTAAAAGTGTACCGTCGAACAAGATTGTTCCCGCTGAGATTGTTATATTTCCCGTATTGCCACTACTGCCAGGTTCGGCTGTGCTGAGTAACCTATTTCCCAGAATCGTGATGCGATCGCCCGCTGTGAGATAGATGCTGCCGGTATTTCCCTGTCCAGCCAAGATGTTGGTTACGGGAGTGTTGGAAATTGTGATCGAGCCAGTTGCATTTAGCTCAAGATCCCCAGTTGGAGCATTGGGAGATCCTGTATCTCTTAGAACTCCAACTCGAAGTGACCCTCCAAAAACCTCAATGTTTTGGGCAAGGATTCTGATACTGCTACCACTGTCTCCTTCGACACTAACATCAGGACTACCATTTCTTAAGAAAACATCCGCTCTGGTTACTTCATCGGGTATATTTAATCGCCAATTCTCGCGCACCGTGGATAACCCAACAATTCCCACCTCACCAACACTTCCTAATTCGACATGGCTTCCTGGGCTAATCAGCCGCCCGCTATCTAGTTGAATTTCTCCTCCAACTAGCAATAGATTCTGTCTAGGAAGAACTTGTAAACCCTGCTCGTTAAAGATGGATTGGTTAACAATAGGCTGTGGAGTGGGTTGGTTGAAGAAGAGCGCATTGGGATTAATGCTGAGCAATTGATTGGGCAGGGGTTGAGCTATATCGCTGCTGAACACTTCCCCATTGGGAAAGCCGATCGCATCCGCAGTCGTAGCAACGAATGAGCCACCAATATTAAGTGCCGCATTCGGCCCAAACAGAATGCCATTGGGATTGAGCAAAAATAGGTTAGCAGTCCCATTCGCTCGAATCACGCCATCAATCTCTGAGACTGACCCACCCGTAATGCGGCTGAAAATGTTTTGGATACCGGCAGCATTATTAAAGAAGGCAGAACCGTCAGTAGGCACCGAAAACTGGCTAAAACTGTGGAATAGATTTCCCCCTCGCCTTGCTCCACCATCAATCTGAAAATTGGGGTTGCCTGTAACTTGCGATCGCTCCCCCGTAGGCAGAGTAACATCAGGAATGACCTCTGCAACACTGGGTTGCACCCAACCTAATACTGCTACAGCACTGGTCAGCAAAACCCATATATTCAGATGCCACTTACTCATCCAGTTTCGTCCCCAGAATTGAATAATTTGGTATAGACAGTCTTGTTGCATAAGTGCGATCGCGCTATCCGTGGCTAATCCTCTCCTAAACGCCATACAGTTATCCCGATTCAGCCATTATTTTCTGGCTGACTTGCCTTCAGTCAATATTTAACGGATAGGGACTCCACAGCTCCTTCTCAAATTTCCGTTTTTTATTATCGTATTTATTTTTCAACATTTCTTCATTTCTTACCACTTAAGTTCATTAAGTTGACTCTTAAGTTAAGCTGACATTGGGTTTATTGCTCAATTAAATTCGATTTAGGCTACCTATATCTTAATAAAGCGTTATAACTCTATAAGTCGGAGTATCTATATTGTGCTAATACCCCATTTGTTTGAAATGACTCTGATACCACTTAGAGCCCAATTTGAGGTAGTAGTGTAGCGATCGCTACAAAACTTCTCACCATTAGAAGAGTGGTTGAGAATGTGCTATCTATGCTGTTACGAGTGTTATGGCGCAAAAACTGTTTAAGGACAAACGATCTGTATCGTTTGGATACTCGAAACGTAATTCCAAAGAGTGCTTAAATAAACTTGGCTGAGAGACTCTACTTCCTTAAGGGCGTTGCTGAATGCGGGTATGATTCACGGGTCTCAATCTCCTCTGTAGGGCATGGCAATGCCATGCCCCTACGAAATTCATACATCAGATCAGCAAACCTCCTTGAGCAATTCCACTAACTCGTCCCTTGCGGACCATATTCATTGCTTCAATCCCACTGGAAGTTCTTCTCGCGCTATTAAACGACTTGAATCCCATCATCGCTTCACAACACGGTTAATGATTCAATGATCTTGCTCAACGAGGTTATTCAAATATTTGCTTTGCTTCAATTCGGTCTTATTTCCAATCGTCTCATCTTCCTTAAGAGTCTCGTTGCCGTTGAGTAAGCAGTATCCTCGTCCACCGTAATCACCCGTGGAGGCTAGGTGTGCTGTGCTTGGGCGATCGGCAAAAAGCCAATCGAAAAAACCAGCGTGGACAAACCAGGATTAAAACACCTTGTATGGATAACCTCCTGAATTGATAGCCTTGACTGGTTTTATAGAACTACAGCCGTTTTCACTCGTATAAACCACAGACCGCTATAGGGGCAGTTCACGAACCGCCCCTACGCTAGGCTTACCCATCCGAAAATGGCTGTAAGTTTTGGTAACTTCCATAAATTAGCTACAAAAAATTAGCTACAAAACAACAGTGAAACCTTTTTTATTTCAAGTAGTGTTCTAGATGTTCCACAAGATGTTTCTTTAAAACGATCACCATTTGCTACTCCTTGCCACGATTGGGTGAGGAGTCTCAGGAGTTGGACGTGCTTGAGGTACAAACAGCGTTTCAGGGAAAAAGGAATGACCAGAAATTTCAATACTCTGATTTCACCTTCACTATCTGAACCAGTTACCTTCAATAGTTAGTAGTGTTGCAAAATGGTAGTTCTGTCGCAAAAAAATTGACTACTCTATATCAAGGACAAAAGTTTGTTAGAATCCCGCATCGGTTTCCTAAGCATAGTGTCCCTAAAAATTCTTGCGACAGAACCGGAACAAGCACTTTAACAGTACGGCTCCAGAGGAGCCTAGCTCACCAAGCTCACCTCTCCTGTATCAAGGTCGTAGTAGGCTCCAACCACCTTAAGCTTGCCTTGTTCTACTGCGTTGGCAATGACTGAAGAGGTTTGTAGCCGTTGCACCTGAAGTCGAACATTCTCCTTGATCGCATTCGTTAGTCGATCGCCTGATTGTCCTTCAGATGCTGCAACGGCAGGTCGGATGGCATACACGAGGGACTCAATCACACCAGGAAGTTCTGTACCAGCTTCTAGAGCAGCTTGGACTGCACCACAGCGTTCATGTCCTAAGACGAGGAGTAATGGTGCTCCCAGCACACCAACGGCAAACTCTTCACTCGCAATGTCCTCTGTAATGGCAATATTGCCTGCAACCCGTACCACAAAGAGGTCGCCAATGCCCTGATCAAAAACGATTTCTGGAACAACCCGCGAATCCGCACAACCGAGAATCGCAACAAAGGGAGCCTGTCCAGTTGCCACCTGCGCAATGCGAACGCTGTCTTGATTCGGATTCAGCCGTCTATTTGTCACAAAGCGCTGGTTGCCTTCCATCAACTTGGCTATTGCTTCATCGGGAGTCAAAGTGGATGAAGCCGTATACGGAGCACTGCCCGAAGCTTGAGCCACTTGAGTTCGATCGGCTCGGTTTTGAACGGTACGAGCCAACGCTCCAGACCCTAACCAAGCAGTGAGCGAAGTTGCACCCACGAAGGCACTGCCCAATTGCAAAATGTTTCTTCTTGAAACCAAAGATTTATCTGAATTCTGCTTCATATTCTCCCCTCTCTGCGTAGATCTCCATCACAATTCGATCGCCCCGCAAAACAAGCTCAGCCGCTCAAGATGGTAGAAGCTTGCTGTACTAATGAGTGCGATCGAGGTTGATTGAGTTTCGAAACAGCTTACCATAGATTAATATCAATTCTCGCGAAATGAACCATTGAGTTTAATCGATGGTTTTCATTAGTGCAACACGGCCCGATCGCACCGTCACTGTTTTTTATTCCTGCTTAAATGAGTAGAAGAGACGCATTGTGCCATTGATAAAACCCAATCCCGCACAAAGGCTCAACCAAAGCATGACATCCAACATCGCTCGGAACAGTTTGTCGTAGCCAAAGATGCGATCGCTCACCATCCCTAACAGCCAGGGCATTATCAGCAGTACTATCGCTGGGAAAAACATTTATCCGATGCCCAAAATGAGTTGCCATTTAGGCATCGTGTGGGTCTTTCGTCTCCACTGGGAAAGGTGAAGCAAGCTGCGAATCGCAAACGCCATACCGATGACCGTGACAATTGCAACACTGATACCCCAAGAATTAATGCTGAAACCACCTGAAGGAAACGTTCCATCAGTGAGCAATTGAATCAATCCCGTTTTGATTTGCGGCAGGGCGAAGGCGATCAGTGACAAAGCACTGATGTTATAGAGCAGAGCGATACCATATTTTTCGTTCGGCAACACAACAGCATCAGTATAGAAAGTAGACAGAATGCCATTATGCTGAAGAACTTGCCTGCCATTTTCTGTTGTGGCAAACCATCCCATTGCATAAGAACTGTCAAGCTGTTGTGGCTCTTCCCAACTTTTGGTGAAAATGGATGCGATCGCAAACTTGAGTGATGTGGATTTTAGATTTAAGGCTACCTCAAGAACCTCGATCACCAAAAATTGGGAAGAGCCGCTGTTGTGGAGGCGTATGCATAAGGGACATGCTGCTTGGAGTTAGCAGTTGTGTGTTCTGAAACTGCCCCTCGTGACTTTGCAGAATGAGATACTTTGCCATGTCCTCAGCAGTAGAAATAATGCCCGCATTGCCACCTAAGTAGGCTGATAGCTCTGGATATGCAAACAGGACAGCAAACGTCATCAGATGTCCCGATGCCAAACGTTTGGCTTGTTGCTGTGCTTCAGCCATTGTCGTTGCATGGAAGGTCTGTAACATTTGAAGCGGCGCAAAGATGTGCGATCGCAAATAGTCTGAGAAGGGTTGACCGCTGACCACTTCCACCACTCTCGCCAAAACATCATAGTTAGGATTGAAATAGTGAAACTCAGTTCCGGGAGCTGCAACTGGATGGGCTTTGTGCAAACTGTTTACTCGTTCTGCATTGGTTGTGGGTTGAGGTTGCAGTGACTCCGGAAAGCCACGATCAGACAATCCACTGGTCTGATTTAGCAACTAGGGAAGTGAGTTTTAAGGTGAGTGAAGGTCGGAGAGAAGATAACACTACCATCACTTGCTCTCACGGTAATGCTGCGTAGCTTCGTGTGGGGCAATTCCAGGAGACGATCTGCTAAACCCATCTCCTCCATAATTTCCATTGCGGAGGGTTGGAGGGTATCTCCTCGAAAGTCGCGATCGAAATCCCGATGGGCTTCCAAAAGCGTTACGGCAATGCCTTGACGAGCTAGAAGTAATGATAGAACTGCGCCTGCTGGGTCACCTCCGATAATGCAGCAGTCTACTTCCTGTACATCTGCTATTTCATGAGTCTGGGAAACTGGCTCAGTTTGAGGTGAACTGGAATGGATTGACATCGCGAACCTCCTCGGGATGTTTTGCTCCCTCTTCTACAAAGCTCAATTAACAGAGCCTTGGCGAAGGAAATAAATGCTCCCACGATTCTCTTGTAAGCTGCCACTCAATCTGATTCCATCCTCGCACATTCATCCAATCAGGACTGGGTTGTATACCAATCTCAACGAATCCGTAACGTTTTGCTAGTCGGGATACCCTCAGGTTAGCGCTCACAGAAATACCGATGATTTCTTTTAGCCCCAAATCGCGAAACCCAAAGTCAATTAACGCCTTACCGATCTCAATCGCGTAGGCATAACGTCCCCAAAATTGAGGTGCCAGTTCAATTCCCAGTTCTGCTTGTTCGGAGCCATAGCCATTCTGTCGCAAACCGCCGCAGCCAACTAACTCTAGAGTCCGGTGATCGACGATCGCTAACTGGTAATTGCGTCGAGGAATTTCGGTTGCCCACTGTCTGAACCGTTGAAACAGTTCTTGAATAAACTCTGGTGTCGATTCTTCTGCTGAACAAAATTCGGCATATCGAGGCTCAGCATGATAGGCAAGAAATGCAGGCTCATCCTCTTGAACAAAATCACGCAGAATAAATCTCTTGGTAATAATCTCCATGAGCAGTACTCTGCCCTCTTATTGCTCAGTGTAGTTACTCGGTGTAGTAACTTATGTTTACGTTTCTCCATCAGGGCTAGAAAGAAAGCCCGTCTCATTCAGCAACTGTTGTAGTTTTTTGTGAGGTAACTCTGTGTCTTTTTTAGGATTGCTCCACATTGTAGAAAAGAAGTTTTGCATCAACACGACAATGCTGTGATATTTAACAACGCTATCCACATAAAACTGATCTAGATTCAGATCCTCATCCACATGAATCTGTTTGATGTTGTTGAGTAGTATGGCTCCCACTTGGTAAGGTTGTAGACCCTCGTTTATGCCATATTTCTCCATTATCTTGCGTTTGCTATTGTCTGAGCATGAATCAAATGCCCAGCGAATTGGATGTCCTAAATTTCGCAGGACTTCCCCGTAATCATAAAAAGTGTTTTGCTCAAAGAAATTTTCTTCCTCTTCCGTCAGTGCAAAACTCTTGTCCAAAGCTAGACCAAAATCGGTTAAATAAGTTTGTTCGCCATCAGTGAGAACATTGCGAAAATGTGCGTCGAAATGGATGATGCCCTTCGTTCTCAAGAAAGCGATCGCCCTCCACAAGTCATTGAGAGATTGCCGAAGCTTGCTAGGGTTTTCTTGCAACCATGTTTCTAGCACATGAGGAACGTACTCTAGAAATAGAACCAATTCATGCTGAGCATTTGACCTATCTAACACATATTTCTTGACGTTGATATGATTGCCCCAGTGCTCTACATCAATCTCTAAATCTGCACGCTCTCCAGTGGAAGAAACAATTCGATAATGGTACATTAACGGAAATGTTGCGTGAGCGTCACTGCTGGAGGCGATCGCACCTTCTAATACCCAATGAGTTGTTTTGAGATGAGTCACAAGTTCACGGAAAACCCCTAACCCAGTAGAACCAAAGCCATAGTTATAAGTGGGCGGAAGATCATAAAGATTTTTAGTAGAAAAAAGGTTGTTATATTCAAGATCTGTAACTGGAACCCGTTTCACGAAGACTTTAGATTGTTCAAAGATAATGATGTGATTCATCCCCCAACCTGTGCTTGATTCATTTGATGCACTTTGGTCAAGCAAAGAACGTAGTTCTCTATCACCTAACTGGGTAAGTTTTGAACTAATCTCGAAATATTTCTGTCTTCTAAGTTCTAAAGAGTTTCTAGGCACGTCCTAAACGCCTCATGTAGGTCGAGCAATAGTTCTATCCGTAGTGTAGCGACCAATCGGGTTCAAAGACCTTTCCATCATTGCTCAAACTGTGCCATTCTTGCATTCAAACACAGCATCTTTGAAGAGGTTCATTCAACATCTGTGTAAAGTGCGATCGTCTCCTTAGCTGCTTGCACAATGCGATCGCGCAATTCTAAAGGTTCAATAACTTCCATCTGTGCACCAAACCCCAATACATAAGCACAAGCCGCTTTCTCAATGTCAAATCGTAATGAGACAGGAATCCAACCATCGGCATCAGGTGCATCAATCATTTCGATGCGAGCAAAGTATCCGGCGTAGCGCAACCAGGACATTGCTTCTGGCGCGACCCGCACCGTCACGCCATAGTACGGTAGATTCGCTTTGAACTCTACCATTGATCGCTGCCAATAGTCAGCTAAGTCGAACCCAATTGGACGAACACAGTGAGCATCCATCAGTACAGCATTCTGCACTCGTGAAATACGGTAAGAACGCACGTCTCCCTCTACGCCTGCCACTAAGTACCAAACACTGCCTTTGGCAACCAGTCCCAAAGGGTTAACCAATCGTTCAACCCGCTTACCATTGCTACGCTCATAGCTCAAAAAGACTTGCTGCTCTTGCCAAATTGCGGCTTGCAGAACCGGAAATGCTGACATCTCTTCGTTCCAATGATGCCATCCGGTTGGGTCAACATGAATGCGCTGACTCACCACTTCTGCCTGCTGACGATTAGCAGCAGGCAATGCTGCCAGAAGTTTGAGTAGTGCGGCTTCAAACGCCTGGTTCCAACCTAAATCTGCTAGCACATGAGTCGGTTTTGGCAAAAATAGTGCTTGAATTTCTGCCAGGTTGAGTCCGGTCAGGGTGGTTTGATAGTCCTCCAGTAAGCCCCATCCGCCGCCCTTACCGCGTTCTGCCACCACCGGAACCCCTGAACTGCTGAGGGCATCCATATCGCGGTGAATAGTGCGCTCAGATACTTCCAGCCGCTCTGCCAACTCTCGTGTGGTTAACCGAGAATAAACCTGCAACAACATCAGAATGGAGAGGAGTCGATCGGCACGCATAACGATTTTTAGAACCCTCGCAACTTCCTCTACACTACTGCTGAAATATGACAAAGGGTGTCAGGAAGTCGCCTTTATGCTGTTAGCTAGAACGCTTTTGAGAGGTCATGATGCAGCCATTAAAAGATAAGATTGCGATCGTTGCAGGAGGTACGCGCGGTGCAGGACGGGGCATTGCGACAGAACTGGGTGCAGCCGGAGCAACGGTTTATGTGACTGGACGCACAACTCGTACACAACAGTCAGACTACAACCGCCCAGAAACCATTGAAGAAACCGCAGAGCTAGTGACTCAGGCGGGTGGACAAGGGATTGCAGTTCAAGTGGATCATCTAGATCTAGAGCAGGTGCGATCGCTCGTAACTCGTGTTGAACGAGAGCAAGGACAGTTAGACATTCTGATCAACGATATCGGAGCAGAACATTTCGCAGAATTTGATAAGCCCGTCTGGGAGGTTGATTTGGAGCGGGGCCTACGTTTGTTACGATTGGCGATCGATACTCATCTGATTACCAGTCACTTTGCCCTGCCGCTACTGATTCAAAAGCCCGGAGGATTAGTGGTTGAACTCACTGATGGAACGGCAGATTACAATAATCAGCACTATCGGCAAGCACTAATGTATGATCTTGCCAAGAATTCAATCATTCGGATGGCGTGGGGACTAGCACAGGAGCTTAAACCCCATCACTGCACGGCAGTGTGCCTGACTCCAGGCTGGTTACGATCAGAGATGATGCTAGATCATTTTGGCGTGAGTGAAGCCAATTGGCAGGATGCTACAGCAAAGGAACCACATTTCATCATTGCCGAAACCCCCCGCTATGTGGGACGTGCCGTTGCCCATCTTGCTGGTGATCCAGAGGTGGCTCGTTGGAATGGTAAGTCTCTTTCCAGTGGGCAACTCGCAAAAGTTTATGGTTTTACGGATCTGGATGGTTCTCAACCGGATGCTTGGCGTTATATCCAGGAGGTGACAGAGATGGGTAAACCTGCTGATGCGACTGGATACAGGTAAGGTTAACCATTTAATTTGGAGCAATTAAAGAGACTTTAACCAGACTTGAAATGCAGTTCGTGCCCTACATACAACTTCCCTTGATCACCTCTGCAAAACACAGTTATTTCACTATATACTTCCGTTTAAATTGCTCATGCAAGTTTTGGGTTGCGGTCTCACCAAATGACGCTTTGGCAAGCGCAAAACTAGAAAAGTCTTTTGCTCGCCACTCATTTTGTGGAACCTCTTCAATGTAGTAAAAATAATCCCAGAGGATGGCTTCCCAGCTTGTGCAGCGAAGCAATTTGCCGCCAAGACTTCCCGTAGGCCCTAACGTGCGGTGTGTCGTTGTATCGCCTCAATCATGATGAACCAATCATCACGATGCAGCTCATGTCCTGTCGCAGGCAACGTGAGTAATTCAGCGTTAGGAATCTCTGCTTTTAATGCCAAAGCATGAGCATAGGGCAGCACAGGATCTTCTGTACCGTGAATAATCAGTGTTGGAGCAGCGATCGCGGCGAGACGGTTCAGCCATTTCTCTCCTCCCTGAAGCAGAGCATGGTTAAAAGCGGTTGTTGGATTGGGTGTGCGATCAAAATCAGCACTCACCAATTCACGTATAGCTGATTCATCAAAGGGATGGGCTGAGCCGGAGAGCAACCGCCATGCCTCAACCTGGTATTCAATCACTGCCTCACGGTTCGTCCAATCGAGTTCACTGGCTTTTGCATGATAGCTGAGGACAGACGGATCATTTCCAGGCATGGTGGAGTCTGCCTCAGCCAACCGTTCTGAGGCAATTAAGGTTAAACTTTTGATGCGTTGAGGATGCTTAAGCGCCATGAGTTGACTGAGATAGCCTCCCAGTGACATCCCAACTAAATGAGCACTCTGAAGACCATAGCCATCGAGTACCCCAAACGCATCATCTGCCAGATCTTCAACGGAATAGTTGATCTGTCCTGGCTCGTAGCTGGTTGAGCATCCAGTATCTCGGTGATCATAACGAATCACATATCGTCCCACAGCAGCCAACTGACGGCAGAATGCTTCCGGCCACCAGATCGCTGAAGCCGTTGCTCCCATGATTAACAAAATTGGAGTATCGTCCGGAGAACCAAACGATTCTGAAAAAAGGTGAACTCCGTTGATGCTAATTTGTTTGCTTTTCATACGTTGCCTTATTCAGTTCGGTTTTGTAACTCCAGTTCATTGAACGGGTGCTGCATATTTAGTTCGCTGTGACTGGCGATCGCTTCTAAATTCGCAATCGTTCTTCAAGGAATTACATGATGAACACTGCAAAGTTCAAGCTATGTCTCCATCGGAACTCCAGTTAATGTCTATTGTCATGGTTCCAATGGTTCAAAGGGCTTGGCATCTGAGAAATCATAGATTTCGACCGCTTCTTCACGCCGAATCATCCGTTTTCCCAAGCGAGGAAACTCAGCAATCTCAACATCCAGGTTCTCTCCTCCTGCCAGATACACGAGGTCTTGAGTCCCTGTATTCCTGAGATGGTGAGCCACTGAAGGGGTAGGAAATCCCATAAAATCTCCAGCACTCACCTCAAATTCTGACCCATCAATTTCTGCGACACCATCACCCGATAGGACATAAATCCATTCTTCTTCCCGATGATGGGAATGATAGATAAATGATTCTTTGCCGGGAGGTACTTTAATGAAGTTCACTCCTGTGCGCTGTAGCCCAACCGTTTTGCCTAACTGCATTCCTGCCAGCTCGGAGTTTGGGTTCCAGGGATGTGAGAAGTTTTGCAAATTTTCAACAATTTGTTTGGATTGGAGAAGCAAAGGGTGTTGATCTGTCATGCTAACTTTTCTCCGAAAACTGATTAGTACAGCTCACTCATAAGTTGGTATGCCCTACCGTACTCCAACGTTGGTTTGTGTGCTGACGAGATGAATGCGATCGCACTCAGTCGCAGGATGAAGCCGCAACTCCCCTAGCTTGCCATTTCAGTGAGCGAATCCCTGGAGCGGGAAAGCGAGTTAAGGAAATACGATATCCGTTGGCACGTTGCTCTAGCAGTTTTGCCCCAATATGACTAAGCTCAACAGGCAGTATCAACTCAGGTGGAGACGCATAGGGCTGTGGATAAAACACATCTGTCTCGCCAACTCCTAGTACAGCTGATAAATCACCTGATTGCATGAGTAATGCATCATCACCTTCTGCACAAATGATACCCACCTGGCGACTTTGCAAAGTTGCCATTTCAATTTTCAATCTTGCTACTTCAGCCTCTGACTCAGCGAGTCTAGCCTCCAGGGACTTCAGTTCTGCATCACTTGTAGAAGCATTGCACGAGGCTAGACTGGCGAAACAAGCAGTAGCAAGAAATACCTGGTGCCAAGAAAGGTTAAACATTGTTTCACACTCTCAATTGAGCAGATTGAGGCGATCGCTTTTCAGGTCGTGGATTTGCTTTAATTTATCTAAATAAAATGATTCACGTAAGGAAATTTGCTCAACATCATTTTTTCCATACTACGCCCATTCTTACAACTTTTCTAGAGTAGAGAAATTGTCTAAATCTGGCTATCTGCTTCCTGCCATACTATCAAAATCTTGCGACCAGCTTTCAAAAGCCAGAGTGAGCCGCGCAAAAGTGACTACAATCGAAACAAGACTTTTCATGTACACAACCAGATTTATAGAATGAGACATCAACAATCATCTAGTAGCTTTGTATGAACCGTGCTGTATCTTTATTAATGGCTGTGTGTATTAGTTTCATTGCAGGGTTACTCATTTGCATAGGAACCTATTGGTTTGTCCGAGCTTACTTATTTCCACCAGCGACTCTCGAAGTTCGTGGAGTTTTGAGGTTTCAATCACAACCCAGTGCTCCAAGTGCCACTGGTAATCCTCCCAATGGCTATTTTGTTGAATCGACTGCAATTGATCGATTTTATCTAGAGGGCGATCTGATTAAGACTTATGTTGGTTCTCTGGTTTTGGTTAAAGGAACGATTTCGACCGTGTGTGGTCCTGATACTTATCCTTGCTACCCAAATCTCCTAGTAAAATCTGTAATTCAAGTTTCAGGGTCAGGCTAATGATCGAGAGGATCAAGACTCATCAGGTCTAAAACATCTTTTAACACTCCACTAATAAAAAGGCGATCGCACTAACTCAAGTTTGACAATCAAGTGAACTTAAGTTCACCTTGTTCCAATACTTTAGATTGCCTGATTAGCAATCGTTCTGTTACTTAAAGTGCAAACTCTAAGTTGACGACGGATTTGGACTTGTTTCCTATAGTGAATACTACAAACTGCTATCCAAGATTGAAGAGAAGCGATTTCACAGTGCCTCTAGTACAGGAATTTATTTTTCTTCAGAGGTTTAGAATGAGCCACGATATTTTTACTGAAACAATTAGCGATCGCAACCAATTAAGTGTACCTCCCTCAGAACAAGATCATCTTCAGGGATCGCTCAAGGCCAAAGTTGTACTTGTTGAATACGGAGATTATCAGTGTCCTCAATGTGGAAAACTTCATGCTTTAATTCAGACCATCCAAAACCATCTCAATGCAGCCTGTTCTCAACAAAATAATCTCTGCTATATATTCAGGCATTTTCCTCAGCCCCAAATTCATCCATACGCTCAAAAGGCAGCGGCAGCAGCAGAAGCAGCGGCAGCACAAGAGCAATTCTGGCAGATGCACAAAGTTTTACTGCAGCATCAGCTAGCTTTGAGCGATGGTCATCTAGCGGAGTATGCTCACAATTTAGGGCTTGATGTGACTCAGTTTGTTCGTGACATTGTTAGAAAAGTGTATGCTGATTCCATCAGTCGAGATGTCACGAGTGGAAAGCACAGTGGCGTGCTCAGCACTCCGGCTCTGTTTATTAATGGTGTTCGTTATAGAAACGCTCTAGAACTTGAACCGCTATTGGCTGCGATCGCCAAATCTAACAATTCTCCATGACAAGCTATTCGCGTTTTAATTGTTGATGACCACTCCATTGTTCGGTGAGAAATTATGACCCAACATCAAGATAAATTCAATCAGAAGCATCCCAGTCAGAATATTGAAGGAAAAGAAGAATCTCGTTATGAAGACGAAGCATCCATCGGTGGAGTCATGGATGAGGCACAACTTAGCAACGAAGAGCTTGCCGGTATTTCTGGTGGCTTAAAAAATTCGAGCGACTTACTTCAGCAAGAAATTTCACACGATGTCCTTGGCGAGGAAACCAAGTCATTTGAACCTGAGCCAACTTTTCCAAAGCCATCTCATCTAGAAGACTTGTCATAAGCATCGTCGATTCCAGACTTAAGGAGTAATTCATGACGACCTATCGCACGGTTGCGATCGATGGTTTAGATATTTTTTACCGCGAAGCAGGTTCTCGTGATAATCCAACAATTCTGCTGTTGCACGGATTTCCGGCTTCATCACATATGTTTCGCAATCTGATCCCTACGCTTGCTGATCAGTTTCATTTAGTTGCCCCCGATTATCCGGGCTTCGGCAACAGTTCGATGCCAACTGTAGATGAGTTTGATTACACATTTGATCATCTGGCTGAGATCATCGATAAATTTCTCGATGCGATCGCCGTCCAGAAATATAGTCTTTATGTGATGGATTATGGTGCTCCCGTTGGCTACCGCATTGCAGTTAAACATCCAGAGCAGGTAGAAGCATTAATTGTTCAGAACGGGAATGCCTACGAGGAAGGATTTGGCAAGTTCACGGACCCGATTAAGGAATACTGGCGAAACCCTTCTCCTGAAAATACTGACAAGATGAAACAATCTTTCACCTTGGAAACAACAAAGTGGCAGTATACCAACGGTGTTAGTAATCCAGAAGCAATCAGTCCTGACACCTGGACGATGGATCAATTCTTTCTCGATCGTCCAGGAAATGAAGAGATTCAGCTAGCACTGTTTTATGACTACAGAACGAATCCACCGCTCTATCCACAATGGCAGGAGTATTTCCGCAATCATCAACCTCCTACCTTGATTGTTTGGGGTCAGAACGACGACATCTTTCCTGCCGAAGGCGCTTATCCCTACCAGCGTGACCTGAAAGACGTTGAGTTTCATCTGCTTAATACCGGACACTTTGCGTTGGAAGAGGAAGGAGAGGCAATCGCCAATTACATACGTCAATTTCTCACATCACGACTGCAATCCATTCCTGCCTAACAAAATCGCACAAATAGCTATCCCGACCACTACATCATCTGCGGTTGATGTAGTGGCAGTGATTCAGCGTGAACAATCGCTCGTGCAATCCTTGGGATAGTTTTTATGCAGAAGGACGACAGGTCATGACTCCTTCCCTCTGAGTATCAGCATTAGGGTTACTGCCCATTGCCCGAACTGTAATCGTAGGTTCATAGCCAGGGTAACAACGGATCAAAACAGTATCTGCAGATTGGGTCACGTACAGCACATAAACAGGTCTACCTCCTAGTACAGCAGGAACTAGGTCGGGGGGTGCCGGAGCGGTTGCAACAAGTGTTGATTGATTCAGAGCATCTATATCCGGCGTTTCAGATAAAACAGACCGTGCTTGAACAGACTGCAAACTGATCAGGACTAATGCCACGAGAGTAGCTAGTGCAGCAAAGAATTTAGCGGATAGTTTGAACATGACTTTAAAGTATGGGTGTAGCGTTATATGACTTTAATTTAAGGAACAAATTTTAATCTGTCGTCAACTCAAAGTCCTGATTTGAAGCAACAGAATGATTACCTACTGGGCAAACTGAGGTACTGCCGTTGCATCAAACTTAAGTTCACGTAACATTTCTATAGGCTAAGCGATATTCACTGTCCTGCTAACGTTTGAGCCTGCTCTAGCAATTGTTCAGCGTTCTCTGCCCATTCTGGCTGTTCCTGAGTGGTAAACAGATCTTTGGCATATTGCAAAACTCGCTCGGCACTAGCGTATTGCCGCTGCTGAATAAATACCAGTCCGGCTCCGTAATATGCATTGGGGTAATTAGAGTTGGCTTCGGCGGCTCGACGAAATGATTCTAGTGCGTCGTCCAGATTACCTTGAGCAAACTGAATCGAGCCTAGGTTGTAGTGTGCTTCTGGATAGCTGGGACTGATCCGAATTGCCTGACTAAAGGCAGTAGCAGCTTGTTCAAACTGTTCTTGTTGAAGGTGAACCAAGCCTAAGTGATAGTGTGGCTCTGGTGCAGAGGGGCTGAGTTCGGTAGCACGTTGAAAGGCAGCGATCGCCCTACCCCAATCTTGTTGTTGTTCTCGCACCAGTCCCAAATTGTAATGGGCTAAACCTAAGTTTGGATCAAGGGCGATCGCCCGCTCCAAATAATCGTCTGCCTGGTCAAAGTTGTTTCCTTCTAGCAGTGCTGCTCCTAAATTGGCAAAAGCCAGGGCAAATCTTGGTTCTGCCTGAGTTGCTTGATAAAAGGCATTGGCCGCATCCTGAAGCTGTCCTTGCTGGCGCAAAGCTAATCCCAGGTTGTAGTGGGCGGGTGCAAGTCCAGGATTCAGTTCAGTGGCTTGACGGAAGGCGGCGATCGCCTCATTCATTTGCCCTTGCTGCACAAACTGCAAGCCTTGATTCAGCCGATCTTCTGCCGTTTGTGAAACTGTCTGTGCCTGAGCAACGGAAATCGCACTTAAACCAATCGGAGCAAACAGCACTGGAATCAAAGACAAACTAACGAGTAAAGATCTTGCAACCATGCCAACCACACTCCTGGGCGATCGCCGCTATTGTACTGCGTTCATCGTTCTAATCGAACTGTCATCGAACTGTTGAAGTCTGACCTGACAAAACCAATCCCTTATTATTGAGTCAGTGAACTGTTGCGATCGCCCATACCATGTCTGCCCCAGCCACCGAAACAATTGAAACCGTCCTGGAGGAAGCGGTAGACGGCATCGTCCTTCCCCCCAGTGACCTCTACAGCGACGAACCCCCTTTGGAAACACATCTCCACTTGCAGCAAATGCTGCTGCTGCTTAAGTGCCTGGATTGGCTATGGCGCGATCGCAACGATTACTTCGCCACGGGCAACCTCACAATTTATTACAGCTCTCGTCGGCTCAAGTCAGAAGATTTTCGTGGTCCAGACTTTTTTGTAGTGCTGGGTACGGAATGCAAGCCGCGCAAAAGCTGGATGGTGTGGGAAGAGGAAGGAAAATATCCAAACGTAATCGTTGAATTGCTCTCAAATTCCACCGCCAAAACCGACCGAGGGTTAAAAAAACAAATTTACCAAGACACCTTTCGCACGCCCGATTACTTCTGGTTTGACCCCGATTCGCTGGAGTTCAAGGGTTTTCATTTGGTGGATGGCACCTATCATGACCTTCAGCCAAATGAGCAAGGGCAGTTGTGGAGCCAGCAGCTAAATCTTTACTTGGGCCTTCACAACCATCAACTGCGGTTCTTTACTCCAGAAGGACAACTGATTCCCACTCCAGAAGAGTCTGCCCAAGCGGCTGAGGCAATGGCGACAGCGGAACGACAGCGGGCAGAGGCAGAACGGCAGCGGGCAGAAGTAGAACGGCAGCGGAATGAAAAACTAGCAGCAAAGCTACGAGAGCTAGGCATTGATCCCGATACAGAGGTCTAGAACTCCTTTGAGGATGACTCCGATCCCGCAAAAAATTCTAGGTTTTGTTTAATTCTCAATCTTAAGCAAAGTACACTAGAAGGAATTTAGTGGCGGTGAAGTGGGACGTACAGAATGTCTTTAAAGATTGAGCAGGGACTATTTAACTCAGACTTCATTGACTACCATGCGATTTTGGGAGTTCCCGTTGACGCAAATCCGAAAGAAATCCGGAAGCGCTACCTCAAAATTGCTCGACGGCTCCATCCAGATAGTTTCGCGACAGAAGATCAGACAGAGCGCGATCGCGCCAGTGAATTGCTTTCAAAGCTGGTCAACCCCGCCTACGAAAAAATCTCTCAGGAGAAAAGCTACAGCGAATACTGTGTTGTGCTGCGGCTCAAAGGACAGCAGGCGCTCAAGCAGCAAGATACAGTCGTGTTGATGAACGAAGCCTCTCGCACTCTAGCTTCAACCAACGACCTGGAAAACTACTACAAATCGACTCTAAAAGAGTTGGCAGAGCAGCAGTATAAATTGCTCAACCAAACTCTAGAACTAACAGGGCGGATCAGCGAACTCAACCTGGTCTACCTGATGCGTAAAGAAGCGCGCGGAGAACCTGCAAACCATCAGCCCGTTCAGTCTGATTCTAAAAAAGGCTCGACGCAAAAAGCCCCATCCGCTCCAACAACGCCTAAACCCCCACCTACCAAAGAGGCGATCGTAACAGCCTATTTGCGTCGAGCTAAGGAATTTGAGGCAAAGCAAGATTTTCCCAGGACAATCCTTGAACTGCGTGAAGCGATTCAAATTGACCCTCGCAATAGCAGCTGCCATAGCCGCTTGGGAGCAGTCTACCTGAAGACGAATCAAGCGACGATGGCAAAAATTTACTTTAATCAAGCATTAAGCCTCAACCCCCAAGACCCAATTGCGCTGGAGGGTAAACGTCAACTTGAGGAGGCAGGCGGTCAGTCTGCCAAATCTCAGCAGACGAGTGCGAAGAGCAGCAAAGCCAGTAAGCCGAGTGGCGGGCTGTTTGGATTGTTTGGCGGAAAGAAGAAGTAACAAAGAAGTAGCAATGTATCAACCTCCCTCTGGAGCCAGAGATCTGTTTCCTCTGGATGTAGCTCAAAAACGCTGGATCGAAAACCGTTTGCAGCAGGTTTTTCAACGCTGGGGCTACCACCGCATCATCACCTCTACCCTGGAACGGGTAGATACGCTGATGGCAGGTGGGGCTGTTCAGCAGTCTACAGTCATTCAATTGCAAGAACTTGAGGATGAAACGCTAGGGCTGCGTCCAGAGTTGACCGCTTCGATCGCCCGTGCAGCAGTGACTCGTATGGCGGGCGTGAGCCATCCCCAACGGCTCTATTACAATGCCAATGTGTTTCGGCGGGCACAGCGGGGCAGCCACAACCGCCAGCAGGAATTTTACCAGGCAGGGGTGGAGTTGTTGGGCAGTGGCGGCATAGTGGCCGATGCTGAAGTGGTGCTGCTGTTGATGGATTGCCTTAGCACGTTGGGACTAAAAGATTGGCATTTGGTTTTGGGAGAGGCTGGGCTAACGCGATCGCTCCTTTCCCCTTTCCCCGAAGACCTGCGTGACCGGGTAAGACGGGCGATCGCCCACCTCGATCGAATCACCCTAGAAACTTTGCCCCTATCTACCGAGTTGCGCGATCGAGCGCTGCTGCTGCTAGACCTGCGCGGTCGTCCGGCAGATGTGCTGCAACGAGTTTCCAGTCTGGACTTGGATGAAACCCAGCGGGCTACTGTGAATGCCCTAAAGTCGCTGATGGAAGTGTTGCAAGCCAGCTTTGAGGCTGAAGGGGAGGCAATTGCCCCCTCCCTAATTCTGGATTTAAGCTTAATTCAAACCTTTGACTACTACACGGGCATCGTCTTCGAAGTCGTAGGAGATGCCAATACAGGGCGGCGAGTGCTAGGACAGGGCGGTCGCTATGACCAGCTTTTGGGCATCTATCACCCACAAGCAGAAACCTATCCCGGTGTCGGATTTGTCTTTAACCTGGAAGAGTTGCACCAAACGTTGCTGCCTACAGGTCAACTGCCCCATAACACTCCAGCGACCAACTGGTTAGTTGTTCCATCTAGCCCACAGGACTGTGCAGTTGCCTTTGCTTATGCCCAGAAAATTCGCGAATCAGCCAACCTGGTCAGGGTAGAAGTTGACCTGGATCAGCGGGACAGCCAGGATGCGGTGCGCGACTATGCCCGTCATCGCGGCATTAGTCAGATTGCCTGGATCAATGCTGACGGTGTGCCTGAGATTGAAACCCTGTCTTCTGTAGGATAAATCTCACCCATAAATCACCTCTTGAGACGTGAATGGTAGCGCGGTTCCATCGTGCTACCATTCACGCAAAAAATCTAATGAGCCTTTGCCTGTAAAAGTAGATATGGTTGCAGTCGTGTCTACACCTGTTAGGCTAGAAAAAGCTGAATCAGGCTCATCCTGCTGATTCTTCAAGAGAGAACACTGAGAGAGAACACTGTGCCGCATACGATTCTGACCAATACCTGTGAGGGCATTGCTGATTGTGTTGATGCCTGCCCGGTTGCTTGCATCCATGAAGGGCCAGGCAAAAACGAAAAAGGGACAGACTGGTACTGGATCGACTTTGCTACCTGCATCGACTGCGGCATTTGCCTGCAAGTCTGCCCGGTAGAGGGGGCGATCGTGCCGGAAGAAAGACCCGATCTGCAAAACACGCCTGAGTAAGGTAAAAGATCTAACCGATCTGACCATTAAAGCGGGATTGCAGCTAGCTGCAATCCCGCTTTAATGGCTTATACCAGTTCTCCAAAGTAAGGGGATAGATGGTGTAAAGCTTGTAGAGGGTTCAACGGTAGGATATGGCAGTGGAAATACAAGCTAGAGATTAAAGAGAGCTCAAGCAACTGCTACGAGGGGGAAAAATGGCATCTGGTAAAGAACAAATTCAACTGTTGTACTTGCTGAAGATTAAGCAAGCCACATCATCCTGTTATTTTAATCCCCTCATTGTCTTGAGAACTGCTCTGCACTGGCTGAAAACTTGACTCAACCGTGATACCAAGCTGTTGAGCTTTGCTGCAAATCGCGTCAATGAGTCTAATAACAGCTTAAATTACTGCTTCCTCCACAGAAGTTTATTGCTTTCATCCTCTGCAACACAACCAAACTGAGTCCGTGGAGGAGTCATAGTGAAAGGGTTAGGCGATCGCTAAATCTGGCTCCTTGCGGATAAAAACAGCTGGTTGTTGTAAGTCATCAGACATATAAGCAACTGCCATATCCTGGGAGTTATACGCCCAGCCGATCTGCCCGTCTCGGTCGAGCAAAATGCAGCCTGCTTCTCCCGGAACCCGCTGTTTTAGTACCTCAATTGCTTTCTCCGCCGCTTCTTGGGGATGGCAGGCGACGATTCCGTCCATACTTGCAGCATTACCTGACAGAAAATCAACCGCCGTCTTCGCTAATACGACTGGAATGATCGACTCACCGTCGCCTGTCGTGGAGCAAGCACCCCGACCATCGGCATATAAGCCACAACCAACCAACGCTGTATCCCCAACGCGACCCTGATTTTGATCCGTCACTCCGCCTGTCGAAGTGCCAGCGACCAGTCTGCCATTAACATCTAGCGCTACACAGCCAACAGTGTTAGGACGATCTACAACTTCTGCCTCTTCTTCCCACTCCTGTTTTTGCTCCTCACTGACTAAATCCTCTTTAGCACACAGTTCCAATCCATGCTCCAGAGCAAAGCGTTCCCCGCTACGGGCTACTAGCAGTCGAGGCTTATCTTCCATGACTTTGCGGGCCACGGAGATTGGATGACGGACTCCTTGCACTGCGGCTACAGATCCCCATCCGAAATTCGTACTCTCCATGATTGCAGCATCAACCTCTACCTCTCCTTCACTGTTAAGGGTCGAGCCAAACCCTGCATTAAAGGTCTGGTCAGATTCGAGCACTCGAATGGCCGCCTCAACTGCATCTATGGCATCCCCGCCTCGTTGCAGAATTTCCCAGCCTGCCTGGACAGCTGCCAAACAACCGTCTTTATTGGGTTGTTCTTTACCTTTGGAGATAGTTTTTGCTCCACCATGCACAATAATTGCTACAGTCATGTTCTTTTACCAATCGGGTGTTCGGTTAATCAAAAAATTCTCAGTCCAGTTCAGACCGTGTTACCGTCACAAGCACAGTGACTAGCTTGCACGCAGATAGAATAAATCTCATTTAGCCTCTACCGCTGAAGGTGGGTGTCGCTAAAAGTGTTAGTGCAGCTACTCCTAACGCAGCGATCGCTTCTTGCTGCCACAATCGGTTTTGCGCCTCTTTGAGCAAACTGGAGCGCTGTTTCTCGTCCGATGCCGTTGGAGGCAAAGATGACAACCACCTGCTGGTCTATAGGCTTCAGATTCATATTGCTATTCCAAAAGTTCTTGCGGCGATTAGCCTGGAAGCGATGTCGTATTTTATGAATAACAGCGTAATGGCTGCCTTTTCGGTCAGACTCTACCGCAGGGACAAGTCCAGCTTCTCTGTGGATAGAATTGTGAGTTAAGTAAAGTGGTGTTTCGTAAACGAAGGCACTAATCCTAAACTTAGGTTTCAGCTTTCACAGGCAAATTGCCTGAGCAAATCCATCCTAATGAGTTCTCCGTTCGTGCAGCCCGTAGTGCCCCGCTGCCAACATTGAACTAGTTTTGAAGATGGCGATCGCCCTTTGTATACTCCAGCACAAGTAAAAGTAACATTAGCTGTCGTGTAGTTACTATTCTTAAAGTAGTATAAACCACTTTTTTAAGGACGAATGCAATAGCCATTACACAATATATTTACAATAAATCTTCCTAGAGCAGTTGCCAGAGTAGGAACATAAAGCGAAGCTTCAGATTATCCATGAAACTTTAAAGATAAACTTCTTGTGTCACAACCTGAACAGACCATTTTAGTGACTGGAGGGGCAGGATACATTGGCTCCCATGCGGTACGAGCGCTACAAAGAGCAGGCTATCGAGTGATTGTGTTAGACAACCTCTCTGCGGGTCATCGAGAGCTAATAGAGCCATTGCAAGTTGAGTTGATTGTGGGAGATGTGAGCGATCGCCCCTTCCTTGACGACCTGTTTGCAACCCACTCGATTGCAGCAGTGATGCACTTTGCTGCCTACATCGCAGTGGGTGAGTCAGTAACAGACCCAGCGAAGTATTATCACAACAACGTCGTTGGCACGCTGACCTTACTAGAAGCAATGGTGGCGGCATCGGTCAAAACTTTTGTGTTTTCCTCCACCTGTGCCCTGTACGGTGTACCAAAATTTGTTCCCATTACAGAAGAACACCCGCAAGATCCAATTAGCCCCTATGCCACGACGAAGTGGATGGTAGAGCGAATTCTGGCAGATTTTGACGCAGCATATGGTTTAAAGTCAGTGCGATTTCGCTATTTCAACGCGGCAGGAGCTGACCCCGAAGGGTTACTTGGGGAAGACCATTCTCCTGAAACTCATCTAATTCCGCTGGTGCTGTTAGCCGCTCTGGGAAAACTTCCCGCCATTAAGATTTTTGGTACGGATTACCCAACTGAAGACGGTACCTGTATCCGAGATTACATTCATGTTGCTGATTTGGCACAGGCGCACGTTTTAGGACTGAAGTATTTGCTGGACGGCGGGGATAGCGATGTGTTTAACCTGGGCAACGGCAGCGGGTTTTCAGTCAGGCAAGTGATCGAGGCAGCCCAACAGGTTACTGGGAAGGAAATTAAGACCGTGGAGAGCGATCGCCGCCCTGGAGACCCGTCCATTCTAGTAGGCAGCAGTGAAAAAGCTAGAAATATTTTGGGCTGGCAGCCGCAATATGCAAACCTAAACAAGATTTTGGCCCATGCGTGGCAGTGGCACACCCATCGGCACGGGCAATCTTGAATGGAAAACCCATTTTCCCAACCTGGCATTACTTTTGGGAATGCCAAGACAGATGGTGTTGAGCGCCGGGGCTGGTTTGTAGGGCACTTTGTCAACGCTGCTAACCTACGCTCAACCGAAATTCTGGAAGTAAAGTGGGGCATTCACGCAGCAGGAGACAGTCGATCGGAGTGGAGCGTTAACCAGGTCGCAACGACGCTATCCATCCTGATCAAAGGACGCTTTCGCCTGCAATTTCCTGAGCAGGAGTGTCTATTGGCTGAGGAGGGCGATTACGTCATCTGGTCAGCAGGAGTGCCTCATACCTGGATTGCCGAACTGGCTTCTACGGTTGTTACAGTTCGCTACCCCTCGCTAGAAGGAGATAGCATAGAGAAAGCAGAGTAGAAGCAAGTTTGCCAAGATGACCAGGCCTTGTCAAGATGATGTATGGCCTTTATCTACTGACTCAAGCGAGGGAGCTGTTCCTTTGACATCTCCAGCTAAGTCTGCTAACAAAGGTTAAATCATAAATCAATAAGGGCACCCTTTCTTGAGCAGCTAGGGTTGAACTTTAATGAAAACATTCGGTAAGTGCCTCGAAGACCGCTATCCTTGCCCCATTGGGACTGACGACGTTCTACAAACGCCTCTACAGGGGTATCCGCGCCCACAGCTGCAGCGATTGCACTGGCTTTCTCTCAACGGGCAGTGGAAGTTTATGTTTGATGATGAAGGGCAGTACACCAAGCCCGACCAGATATCCAGTTGGAGTCATACTATCGAGGTTCCCTTTGCACCGGAATCTACCCAAAGTGGGATTGATGATCATGGCTTCCACCCCAACTGCTGGTACGAGCGAGAATTTCTCTTGCCAGCTAAAGAAGGACGAGTACTGTTGCATTTCGGTGCAGTAGACTACCAAACACGGGTTTGGGTCAACGGTCAGTTCATGGCAGAACACGTAGGCGGACACACCCCGTTTAGCATGGACATCACGCCTGTCCTGAATGCTGATGGAGTGCAACGGGTTACCGTTTGGGCACAGGACGACCCTCACGATTTAGCAAAACCGCGCGGCAAGCAAGATTGGCAGCTTCAACCCCATAGCATCTGGTATCCACGCACTAGCGGCATTTGGCAAACCGTCTGGGTGGAACAGGTGCCAGAAACCTATATCGACCGTCTGCGCTGGACTCCCCATTTTGAGCGCTGGGAAATTGGCTTTGAAGCCTTTGTCACTGGGGAAGAGCAGGGCGACCTTCAGGTTAAAGTGCGGCTAACCGTAGGGCAACAGCTTCTTGTCAATGACACCTATGCTGTACTCAATGGAGAAATTCATCGCCGCATCGCCCTGTCTGACCCCGGTATTGACGATTACCGGAATGAATTGCTCTGGAGCCCTGAGAAGCCAACCCTCATCCATGCTGAGATTCAGCTTTGGCAGGACGGGCAGCTTTTAGATCAGGTGCAGTCCTACACCGCTATGCGAACTGTGGGAATTCAGCGCGATCGCTTCATGCTCAACGGACATCCCTACTACCTGCGTTTGGTGCTAGACCAGGGTTACTGGGAAGAAACACTCATGACCCCTCCCTCCGACGAAGCCCTGCGGAGAGATGTAGAGCTAGTGAAGCAAATGGGCTTCAATGGTGTCAGAAAGCACCAGAAAATCGAAGATCCTCGCTTTTTGTATTGGGCAGATGTGCTGGGGCTACTCGTCTGGGAGGAAATGCCCAGTGCTTATCGCTTTACCCCTAAAGCCGTTGAGCGCATGACCCGAGAATGGGCAGAAGTGATCGAGCGAGATGCCAGTCACCCCTGCATTGTCGTTTGGGTGCCGTTTAATGAGTCGTGGGGTGTGCCTGACCTGACTGCGACTCCCGCCCACCGCAACTACGTTCAAGCGCTTTACCACCTGACCAAGACGCTTGACCCGACTCGCCCTGTGATCGGTAACGATGGTTGGGAAAGTACAGCCACCGATATTTTGGCAATCCACGATTACGACAGTCATCCGCAACGGTTAGCAAATCGTTATGGTCCTGAAGTTAAGCTGTCTGACCTGTTCGATCGCCAGCGTCCGGGCGGGCGTATTCTCACCTTAGATGGCTACCCTCACCAGGGACAGCCGATTATGCTCACTGAGTTTGGTGGTATTGCCTACACACCCCCGGATGAGGCTCACAAAACCTGGGGCTATGCCCGATCTGACAATGCTTCTGAGTTTTATCAGCAGTACGCAGACTTGTTGAGAGTAATAAATCAGGTTGAGATCTTTAGCGGTTTCTGCTATACCCAGCTGACCGATACTTTCCAGGAAGCAAACGGGCTGCTCTACGCTGATCGCACTCCTAAGTTCGCATTAGAGGCGATCGCCGCTGCCACTCATGGTAGAGGCTTCAGCCCTGATGTCGTATCAGGGCAGTGGACACCCCCCTCCGAACAGCCTCAACTCGTGGCCCACTGCGGACCTAACGGTTGTTGAAGTTCGGGAGGAACAAGAAACAAAAACAACTGCGCCCACTCCAGTTCCTCTCCTGCGGGAGAAGGACTGGGATGGGCGGAATTAGGACACCCTACTGGCTAGACCTACTGGCTAGACTAAGGATTTATCAGACCGTAATAAATCGCTGCGATAAAGAGAAGCGATGCCAGAAAAAGTCCTACAACAACCCTAAAACCTAGTGAATAAGCAGAAGCTTTGTTAACGTTTCCCCGATCCACTTGGACCTGTTCTAATGGTATGGTTGATGTTCCTAAAACGTGTATTTGAGCGGAATAATCACGGTCGAGAGCTTCGCTCGTAGATTTTTTTGTTCTCTCTTTTGAATAACTCATTGTTCGCTTGCCACTTTAACCCGTGGTGGGATATGAAGAGTTCGCTTGAAAAGAAACAAGCGCCCAATCCAAAAGATCTCCGGGTTGGGCACTTATCAATGGTTAACGATGAGGAGTTAGCGACTTAAGCAAATCTACTGGCGGTTGAGGCTATCAGGAAGGCTGCATAAGTGAGAATGTAGCCAACCGTAAAGTGAATTAGACCGATCAACCATCCCTGAACAATGGACAGAGCAACAGGCTTATCCTTCCAGCGAACCAAGTTCGCCAAAGGCGTGCGTTCATGGGCCCAAACAAGAGTTTCAATTAACTCTTGCCAGTAACCTCTCCAGGTAATCAGGAACATGAAACCCGTCGCCCAAACTAAGTGTCCAAATAGGAACATCCAATCCCATACCGCAATGTTGTTCATGCCGTAGGAGTTGTAGCCATTGATGATTGGCGCAGAATAGAGCCACAGATAATCCCGTAGCCAGCCCATCAAGTAGGTCGAACTTTCATTGAACTGAGCAACGTTGCCCGACCAAATGCCCAGGTGTTTCCAGTGGAAGTAAAAAGTAACCCAGCCCAACGTATTCAGCATCCAGAACATCGCCAGGTAGAAAGATTGCTGCCACGCAGAAGACTGACAGGTGCCGCCCCGTCCAGGACCATCGCAGGGGAAGGAGAAGCCAAAGTCCTTTTTGTCAGGAAATAGCTTGGTTCCACGTGCATCCAGGGCACCCTTCACACAGATCAAGGTGGTGGTGTGCAGACCGAGGGCGATCGCGTGGTGAACCAGAAAATCGCCAGGTCCAATGGTTAGGAAAAGAGAATTGGTACCACTGTTGATACCTCCTAGCCAACCAGGTAGCCAGACGTTGCCGTGATTTGGCCAAGCTGTAAAAGCGAGGCTGTCGGGGTTAGACAGAAGTGTGTCAAAGCCATACAGTGCTTTACCATGAGCAGCTTGAATGAACTGAGCAAACACAGGCTCAATCAAGATTTGCTTCTCAGGCGTACCAAAGGCAACCACCACGTCATTGTGAACATACAATGCCAGCGTATGGAAGCCCAGGAACAGCGATACCCAACTTAGGTGAGAAATGATTGCCTCTTTATGCTCCAGGACGCGAGCTAGCACGTTGCCTTGGTTCTGAACGGGGTCATAGTCCCGCACCCAGAAGATCGCACCATGAGCAAACGCACCAATCATTAGGAAGCCCGCAATGTACTGATGATGAGTATAAAGCGCTGCCTGAGTGGTGAAATCCCTGCCCATGAAAGCATAGGGTGGCATGGAGTACATGTGCTGAGCCACCAGAGAGGTGACAACGCCCAAAGCTGCTAGGTGAATGCCTAGCTGGAAGTGCAGGGAGTTGTTGTAGGTATCGTACAAACCCTGGTGAGGCAAGTTAAACTGCCCTTCAGTTTTGATGCCGAAGAAGTTCTTGGCGTTCAACATCTCCTTGATGTTGTGACCAATCCCAAAGTTGGTGCGGTACATATGTCCCGCAATGATGAAGATCACGGCGATCGCTAAGTGGTGATGCGCCATGTCCGTCAACCACAGAGACTGAGTCTGAGGATGGAAACCACCCAAGAAGGTCAGAATTGCATCTCCAGCACCTTGAGAGGTGCTGAAAAGGTGATCAGGGGTGTCAGGATTCTGAGCATACACGCCCCAATTGCCCGTAAAGAATGGTTTTAGACCAGCGGGGTGAGGTGGGGTCGTCAGGAAGTTATTCCAGCCTACATGCTGTCCGCGAGACTCGGGGATGGCAACGTGGATCAAGTGACCTGCCCAAGCCAAGGAGCTAACCCCAAACAAACCAGCCAAGTGGTGGTTGAGTCGGGACTCAGCATTCTTAAACCAGGACAAGCTAGGACGGAACTTGGGCTGAAGGTGAAGCCAGCCAGCAAACAGAAAAACTGCTGCCAGTAACAACAGAAAAACTGCACCCATGTACAGTTCTCCATCGGTTCTCATGCCGATGGTGTACCACCAGTGGTAAACGCCCGAGTAGGCAATGTTAACCGGGCCAGAAGCACCACCTTGTGTGAAAGCATCAACGGCGGGTTGACCAAAGTGAGGGTCCCAGATCGCATGGGCGATCGGTTTAGTGTTCAGCGGATCTTTAATCCACTGCTCAAAGTTGCCTTGCCAGGCGACGTGGAAGAGGCTGCCAGATGTCCAGAGGAAGATGATTGCCACGTGACCGAAGTGCGAGGCAAAAATCTTTTGGTAAAGATTTTCCTCGGTCATTCCGTCATGGCTTTCAAAGTCATGGGCAGTGGCAATCCCGTACCAGATCCGCCGTGTAGTCGGATCTTGGGCCAAGTCCTGGCTAAATTTTGGGAATTTAGTTGCCATATATGTTGCCTATTTCATCCTTTAAGCTATGGCGCATTATTTCTTGAGTTGAACCACCGTATCTTGTGGCTAAACGTCCACTGAAGTGAGTTATTAAGTTATCTCTCAGACAAGCTCCAAACGCTGCTGCTAAGGGAACTAAACGGCTAGCGTTCTGCAACTATGTTTCGATTAGCCGATCTCAACGGTTATACCTTTCCTTCTATAACCACAGAAGGAGAGCTATTTAGCTAATTACTCTACCGACTACCGCTTTATCTCAGGTCTGACTTAGGAAGGAGTATTGCATTACATGATTTTGTGATAGCAAACACTATCTATGTTTTTCTAAGAAACGTAAATTTTGTTGAATTCCTGTTTCTTAAACAAACAAATTGTGGGTCCCGTCCAAGCGGTGTGCAATGCTTGCCCTGGCAATATTTAATGACGTTTCTTTAAAAGAGGTTACAGATGGAAGGGCACCCCGCGGCGCGGGGTGCCCTTCCATCTGTAACCCTAGTTTTTGGAATTGGTATAGTGCCAAGTTGGAGATCCAGTATGAAGTTGAAACAGGCTGTTGTTTACTGCGTTGGTTAATAGCGTTAGCACCACAATTCCTTAGCTATTTCTATTACCCATGCTTATCATCTGCGGTGTCCAGGTAGGTCCGTTGCAACACGGACCTTCTGGTGTCCAGACCAGTTTATCCAGGCACAGTCGACGGGCAGTTCGGTTTGTATCCCAAGCGTGGTAGACGATGTATTCAGTCTGGCGATCGGGAGCTAGCACAATGGAGTTGTGTCCTGGACCTAAAACTCGGTGAGCAACGGTTCGTAACACTCGCGGACCTGCCTCATTGCCTGCGTCAGAGTAAGGCCCCATCACTTGGTCGGCAACACCATAATCCACTCCATAGTTTTCTGTTTCCCAGCGTCCACCACTATAGAAGCAGTAATAGCGCCCCTCATGCCTGCGAACCGATGCACCTTCTAGGGTATGCCAATCATAGGTGCCGCCGTACATCGGGCGATTTTCCAGAAACCGCTGCCAATCCTGGTGAGCGCGTAGGACGACTTTTGCCTCTCCTGCTAGCTTGGTCATGCTTTCTAGGCGGTCTACCATTAGTGCAGTTCCGGCTCGTGCATCTCCTTCCGTATCTAGGAAATCACAGGCATAAAATAGATACCATTGCCCGTCGTCATCTTGAAACGGATGGGGGTCGATCGCAAAGGGATAAGGCTCTGCTTCCAGGAGTGGCTTGCCGATATCTTTGTAGGGACCAAGGGGGCGATCGCTAGTTGCTACCCGCAACTGGTGATTTTTGTCCTCATGCCCGACAGAGTAGTAAAGATAAAAGGTGCCATCCCAGTAGGCAACCTCGGGTGCCCAAAAGTTATTGCCAAGGGAAGCATCGGGTCGCAGCATAGCTCGTCCGGCGGACTGCCAGTCCACCAAATTGTGAGAGCGTAGAAGTGGAAAGACGCGCTGTTCGCCAGCTTCATCTACTTCTCCTTCGGCTTCGGCTTCCCCCGTGCCGATCGCGTAATAAACCCCTTGATACTCCCAAACAAACGGGTCAGCAAAGTAGCTGGGATAAACTGGATTGGTGTAAGCGAGTGTAGTAGACTCTATTGGCGTGGATTGTGACATTGTTACTTTCCTTGAAGCTACCGAGTGCAGGAGTACTAAAACTGTAAGTAAAATGCGGCAATAATTTCGCTAAACAGAATTGCACTGATATCAACCAGTGCGCTTATTCCTTATCATAGAAGGCGCAATTTACCGCTCGGTACACTTTGTAACATCAAGGTTGGTGCTAACACTTCGAAAAGTGAATGCGAAACAGAGTAAAGCAAACGTGGGGGTGGGCAATGCCCACCCCCACGCTTGCTTTACTCTAGTCGGTTCTTAATACTTAAAATTGATGTAACTTTCAGCTTTTTCTGGCAATTGATCTACCACTTCACAGCGGAGTAATTGCTGGGTTTGCTCTGGTAAGCTCTCGTAATAGTCTTGCGTTACGGTCAAATCAACCTTGGGAGTATGTAACCAGTGCATCACGTAACCCATCACAACCATTGGACGAGGTTGTTCCGTTTGGTTAGGTGAGCCTCGGTGTAGTGCCAAGGGCGATCGAATCATCACGTCTCCTGGCTTTAAGTAGAAAGACTCCAACGGAATTTCGCCAGCCGTGACTTTGACTAACCCTTCTTCACGGGGAAGAACATGAGTACCACGGGCCATTTGAAAAGGACCATTGTCTGCAGTTACTTCAACGAGCGGAAAATTTACCGCCACTGCATATAAAGGTGTAACAACTTGATCAGAGAAAAGCGGGCGAAAATCCCGATGAATTTCTTGATAATCTGAGCCTTTTGTTGGAATATCAACCCCCAACTGAACCAGGCGATATTCCTGATGAAAAACTCGATTTAGCACAGCCAAAATTACCGGATTGGCAAACACCTCCGTATTTGCAAAGGGGGCAACCCAGGGCAGGGTTAAATAGTAGCGAGCTTGCTCACGCGGGGCTAATCCGCCTGGTTGGTTTTGGCGCTGCTCAAAGAGTTGGTTGAAGGCTTCTGCCCACTCTTTAATCAGTTGCGGATCGAAAAGTTGACGAATAATGCAGATTCCATCTCGATTCAGGTCTTCGGCAAGCTGATTGAAATCTGCTGTTGTGAATTTAGTAACACCTGTAGCTTGAATCATTTCACTATTTGCTGAACTCGGGCATTAAATCTAGATGCTGCCCTTGGGGGCAGACTGAATAGAGAAGTAGCGCTCTATACACTTTCAATTATTCCCCTGGATAGAAGCAATGGGGCGATCGCCAACCAAATTGTAAAAAAAGTTTGAAATACCTCTCCCAATGGGGTGAACCGTTAGGAAATTTAGACAAGAAATTGTTGGATTAAATCATAAAAAGTGTGTTTATTATCACGAGTCCTTGTTACAAAGAACCCGTCTTTAAGGGAATGTGTGAAACAGCTTGAAACGTAAAGCTTGATATATCCTCTATTTGTGTCTAGAGATGCATTCTCAGGAGTTGTCCAAGCCGGATGGTCGAACGTTGACTTTGTACAGTCGTACTCCGATTGCGACAGACATTCAGGCTCCCAGTCCAAGTAATGAACCTGTGCAGGCAAACCCCCATTTGCGTTGGCATCCGCTGCGGGGTGAGTGGGTTGCCTATGCCAGTCATCGACAGGGGCGCACGTTTATGCCGCCCCCGGAGTACAATCCGCTGGCTCCAACTCACAATCCTCAATTTCCGACTGAGCTTCCCCAAGGCAAATATGATGTGGCGGTGTTTGAAAACCGTTTTCCATCAATGACTCCAGCGGCTCACGATGCACCTCCTGAAATTGTCGAAACCTTGCCTTCTAACGGAGCCTGTGAAGTGGTGGTCTTTACTCAAGACCCCCAAGCTTATCTCGGTTCTCTAGAGCTGGATCATTTGGAACTGCTATTGGAGGTGTGGGGCGATCGCACCCGTCACTTAGGAAACATCTCTCAAATTCAGTACGTGCTGCCCTTCGAGAATAAAGGGGTAGAAGTCGGCGTGACGCTACACCATCCGCACGGACAAATTTATGCATATCCGTTTGTGCCACCTGTTCCTGCGCGGATGCAGTCCTGCCAGCAAACCTATTACGACCAGCACCAGCAGGGACTGTTACAAGACCTGATTCAACAGGAAATTAAGGACAATCAGCGAATTTTATATCGAGATGAGTGGGCGATCGCCTTTGTGCCGGTGTGTGCTCGCTACCCCTATGAGGTTTGGATTGCTCCCATTCAACCCGTGCCAGGTTTTTTAGAACTCACTTCAGAGCAGCGTGGGGGATTGGCTAGAGCCATAAAAACGGTCACCTTGAAATATGACGGACTGTGGAATCGTCCTTTCCCCTATTTGATGGCGTGGTTTCAGGCTCCTACCGATGGTCAACCCCATCCAGAATGGCATCTCCACGCTGAGTTTTACCCTCCTTACCGCACCTCAGAACGGCTGAAATATCTAGCAGGAACGGAGCTAGCAGCCGGAATGTTTGCCAACGATGCGCTACCCGAGGAGAAAGCAAAGGAATTACAGGCTGTAAATGTCAATTTGGAGGAATTACACACTGTATAAGAGGGCGTTTGGAAAGTAGCAAATTCCGTAGGTTGGGTGAAGCGAATGCGGAACCCAACAGAGGCAAAATGCGAGCAGGCGTAGGTTGGGTAAAGCGAAGGTAGAGCTACGAGACTAGGCACATGTTGGGTTCCGCTTTGCTTCACCCAACCTACATCAGAGAGTTTGTTAGTCAAACAACTTTTATCATTTTTATTCATTTACATTCACGTTAAACCAATGATTTCTGCCTCAGTTCAAAACTCGTCATTTAACACTCACTATGCCGCCGAAATTGCTCGCAAACTAGAGCTGATGCGGGCGGCTCTAAGCGATGGAGTGACAGGGCTACGACTGCGCGGCACAGATTGGTTTTCTTGGGCAACTGCCGGAGCAACACACACTGTTTTGCTTGCAGCGGAAACTGGAGCCGCAGAAATTTTAGTAACGTCTGAGGATGCCTGGTTATTGACCGATGAAATTGAAGCCCAGCGGTTTATAGATGAGGAACTTTCAGGACGAGATGAGTCTGCTGGAGGCTATAAACTCTTTGCTCACCCCTGGGCTGATTCAACCGCACGAGACACTTTTGTGCAAGAGGTGGCTGGTGGCGGAAAGATTCTGAGTGATAAACCCTCTGCGTCATCAGATTTCACTGAGCTTCCGATTCCGGAATCACTAGTCACCCACAAGCGAGTCATGATGCCTAGCGAACTGGAGCGATATCGACTAGTTGGGCGGTTAGCCAGTGAAGCGATGACAGAAGTATTACTTGAAGCGCAACCAGACTGGACAGAATATCAGCTTGCCGGAGCCGGAGCAAGAGCAATGTGGGCAAGGGGACTACATCCCGCGCTAACCCTAGCAGCAGGGGAGAAACGATTACCTCTCTATCGCCATCCTGTCCCTAAGCATGAGGCACTTGGGCAAGTCGCCATGCTGGTCTTTTGTGCGCGGGGCTATGGCTTGGTTGCTAGTCTGACCCGCTTTGTTTACTTTGGTGGATTGTCATCGGAGCAGGCAAAGTTACATCAGCAGGTGCGAGAAGTAGAAGCAGCGACACTGGATGCGTCTAAACCAGATGTGTCTTTGCGGGAAGTGTATGAGGCGATCGCCCAGTCCTATACCCAGCAAGGCTATCCTCACGCCATTCAGGAACATCATCAGGGCGGCACCGCAGGCTATCTGGCACGAGAAGTGATTGCAACGCCTACCAGCACCGATTCCTTAGCCGAAAACATGGTTCTAGCGTGGAATCCTAGCCTGCCTGGAGCAAAAGTTGAAGATACCTTTGTGCTTTCCAATGGCGGTTTGGAAAATCTCACCCTTGACCCTAACTGGCAAAGCATTGATGTGAATGGACGTGCTAGACCCTTACCTCTGGAAAGGTGAGAAATTCACGAGGACGGGCGGTCTGCCTACCTCACACTCAAAACAGGCAGGTTGTGACTTATGGACTTTCAACAGATCTTTAATGCAGCACCCACAGTCCAGTCCAGCGCTCCGGGACGAGTAAACCTGCTGGGCGAACACACTGATTACAATGATGGCTTTGTTTTACCGACGGCGATTCCTCAGGAAACAACCGTTTATTTAGGGCTTAGCCCAAACAATCAACACCACCTTTATTCTGCGGAACTGGAAGAATGGGTTGACATTACCGATTCAAACCTGGACTCCTCCCTAAAGCCGCAAGGATTTGCCAGTTACGTAGTTGGCTGCATTCGCATGTTGGAACAAGTAGGACACTCGATTCCACCTGTGAACATATTCATCACTTCGGCTGTGCCCATTGGTTCTGGGCTGTCGAGCAGCGCCGCACTAGAAGTTGCGACCTTACGAGGATTGCGATCGCTCCTCCACCTCGACTTAGACGATGTAAAAATCGCTCAACTAGGACAGCAGGCAGAAATTCAGTATGCCGGGGTTAACTGCGGCATTATGGATCAAATGGCATCCAGTTTGGCAGATCCTCAACACCTGCTGTTTTTGGATACTCGAACGCTCGAACGCCAAAAGATTCCGCTTCCTCAAGATACAGAAGTTGTTGTAATCGATAGCGGCATTCCTCGGAAACTAGCAACTAGCGGGTACAACCAACGTCGAGCAGAATGTGAAGAAGCAGCCCGGCTATTGCAGGTCAAAGCACTCAGAGATGTAACTGACCCAAAAGTCGTAGAGATATTACCCGAACCTTTGCGACGACGGGCACGTCATGTGGTAACCGAAGACAATCGGGTGTTGGAAGCGCGTCAAGGCGTTTCAGCAGAACGGTTTGGTGAATTGATGAATGATTCTCACGCTAGCCTCCGAGATGATTACGAAGTATCCGTAACCGGACTCGATCAGCTTGTAGAACTTCTACAAAAAACACCTGATGTACTGGGGGCACGCTTAACTGGAGCCGGATTTGGTGGTGCATGTGTGGCTCTGGTAACTGCTGGGAAAGGAGAGGCGATCGCCGACGAAGTCCTCGAAAATTACAACAATTTAGGCTATTCAGGACATATTCTGGTTCCAGAACTGAATAACACTCAACAAGAAACAGTAACTTAAGTTGAACCATACAAGATCTTATGCTCATAGGGCTTCACTGCTTGAGCGTAGTAATTCTCGTGAAACCCTATTACATCCTACCTTTGCAAGTTTTGTTTCTTACTAAGCTCAGCGATATGCCTCTCCAATCACAGACATTGCTTCTGTATGAATGGGGAAAAGAGTGCTTTCAATGTCGTCCGCTGTTGCATTCACATCATCTCGTATGATCGAAGACTCTGCTAATGATTGGTATCGATTATCCCGTTCTTGCTCAGTTTCGATGTAATATGGATCTAACTCTATTAACACATTCGCATTAAACTGCTGTTGGTAAGCCTCATTAACTGCTGCTCTGGTTTGTCTCGCTTGTCCTAGCACTGTTAAGTAAGACATATTCATACAACTGCCGTCGGGTAGGATCACATAGCTATTCCCACAAACCTCTTGAGCAATTGCATTACTGGGGATCATTAAACTGGTAAGACCAATAGCTAGTAACAGCCGTTTCATACAAAAACTCCACTGAATGTACATTCGTAGAGTTCCCTTGTTATTTGTTATTGCAACATTGAGTTATTCCAGATTGCAAGTTTGTTAGGGAAGAGAGAAAAGTTGATACGTTTAATCTATGCCCACTCCCGAAAGAAGCTAAAGTTCTTCCAGTCAGCGGCTGTGCGTTGCTCGATTGCAGTCATTTCTTCACTTGTTAAGGGTTGAAATGTTTGAGCTACAGTAACGTTGTGTTCTAGCTGCTGCACGGTTTCTGCGGCAATGATGCAGCAGTGTACTCCTGATTGAGACAGAGCATATCCCATTGCCTGGCGCATTCCATCTACAGCTTCCGTTTCGATTAGGCGACCATAGGCAGGAACCTTCATTGCAATCAACCCTGTGTTGTGTTGCTGAGCAGTAGGCAAGACTTCTGTGATAAACGAGCTAGCAGTATGTTTATCAGCAGCATTAACCGGAATCAAGGCCGTATCAAACGGATAACGACGTAACCCCTCAGCAATGATGGCTGGGTTGTAGTGCCCTGTGATGCCAATGAAACGAATGATTCCTTGCTGGCGTGCCTCCTCTGCGGCTTTGATTGCACCTTGCTGCTGATCTAGCAGAGTGTTCAAATCCCAATCGTATGTCAGAGCATGAAACTGCCAAAGGTCAAGATAGTCCGTTTGTAAACGCTGGAGGGACTGCTCTAAGTCTTGCCATGCACCATCCCGATCTCGGTGGCCTGTTTTGCTGGCTAAAAATAAGTTTGCTCGATGAGAAGGTAAAACTTTTCCCAACCTTTCTTCACTGGGTCCGTAGTTAGAAGCAGTATCAAAGTAACGAATTCCCAAGTCTAAGGCTCGTTCGATGATGGCGATCGCCTCTTGCTCTTCTCCAGCACGAGATAGCGGAGTACGACCCGCTCCTCCCAAGCCCAAAATTGGTATATTAACCTCGGTACGTCCGAGCACTTGTTGAGGAATTTCTACTGGAGCAGAAGGTGTAGATGACGAAGTAGCAGGCTCAGAAAGTATAGAGGATGAGTCGTTTTGTACTTGGGCTGTTGTAGTCGTCTGAGATTGTTGGCAAGCCCCATTACTCACTGCTCCACCTGCCGCAATCACGCTGGTAATCAAGAAATTCCGCCGCGTTGTTTTAGAGCTTGCCATAGTTCACCTTTAATGAATGGTAAATATTACTCAATCATCGTTCTTATACCTTTTCGATCGAAAACGGTTATAGATGAAAAGGCACCCCCGCTAAGTGAGGTGCCTTTTTATCTGTAGCCTTAGTTCTTGGAATTGGTATTACGGTTCTGCTCAGCCGTCAGCTTTGCAGCATCTGGCGTAGTGATATCTGGCTTGGATATACCTGCTTCATGAATATCTTCAGTATTAGGGTCTTGCTTTTCCCCTTTACCAGGGACAGCATCTAGCTCAGTTTGAGGAAGTTGCTCTAAGCCAAGGGATTCATCCTGTTGTTCATCAGACATCTTAACTTCTCCTTTAATGTGGCTTCGCCACTTGTCTTTACTCCTTACCCATTACACTGACTGTCGCTCGCGCAAATAACGGACGATCGCCTGATCCAGCTCAGGCAACAAGGTGCCCCGCTCGCTACCCAGAGCACTGTAAACCGGGCGAGGTGCGACCCAGCCAAGTGAGTGGGATGGGCGGGCTTCGATGCGGCTAACATCCATGCCTGCTAGCTTCGCAGTGAGTTGGGCTAGCTCTGCCCAGGCGATCGCTCCCGGATTCGCTAGATGCCACAGACCACACTCACCATCAATTAACAGATCAAGAGTGGTGTTAACCAAATCAGGAACGTAAGTGGGAGAAACAACCGCATCATTCGCAGCAACAAATAGATTTCCAGCCGCAAGCGTCTGCAACAGGATCGTGAGGAAGTTATGACGATCCCAGGGTCCAAAAAAGGCACTAGTGCGAATCACCAGCGAACAAGGATGGGTCTGCAACACCCACTTCTCGGCAACAGCTTTACTGTGTCCATATACATTGAGCGGTGAAACTTGGTGGCTTTCTAGATAAGGCTTCGTATGAGTCCCATCAAACACCAGATCCGAGGAGAAAGTCACCAACCCAACACTTCGCTCAACACAAGCCTGTGCCAGGATCGCGGCTCCATCAGCGTTAATTTTCTGACAGAGATGAGGTTCACGTTCGGCATCATCAACTCGCACATATCCTGCTGTGTTGATCACAGCCCAGGGTTTTAATTCGTCTAGCGATCGCTCCACTGATTGAACATCTGTAATGTTCATTTCCTGTCGAGTTAACAGTCGATAGGAAATGCCTCGGATATCACAGATTCGAGCAAATGCCTGTCCTAGTGTTCCGGTTGCACCCGTGATTACGAGCGGAGAGAGAGTGGCATGACGAGCTGGGGAAATAGTGGATGATGAGGAGAAATTACAGTTAACAGCGGGGTAGAACAAGCGTTCCGGGCGTTGCCACCATCCTGGTGTCTCGAGGATAGGGTGTTCGTAGGTTTTGCCTTGGGAGAAATGGCTCACCATTGTAGCCAAGGCAGTGGCACGAGGGGTAGGCGATCGCAGGTCAAACACACCCGGTTCGTAGAAGTTATTGGCACGAGTGACTAAACTGTTCCAGTCATAGGCTCCTAATAACGACCAAGCCGTGATCGCCCGGATGTCTGCTCCTTCGCCGCGCAACTGTTGCGCTGCCTCCCAGGCTTGCTTGAGCCAGCGCAACTGCTCCTCACGAGTACAACATAAGTGAACTTCTGTCACCGCAACTGGGAGTTGATATCGTTCCCAAGTTTCTCGTAACAGGCGATAATGTCCAGCGACTCCCTCTCCACAAACCCGCACAGCTTCTACATCAGCGTATTCGTGCTGACCGTTGCCACCGTGAAAGTGAGTTGGATATTTTTCCAACTGCTCATCGAGTAGGCGATCGCTCGTCAGGTAATAGTTGATGCCAACAATATCTGGCGGGCAGGGATGCTCTAGGAACCATTCCAATTCAGCCGCCTCAATGTCAGCCTGACAAAAGTAATGCCAGAGTGGATGATCTGGATTAATCCGACCGCAGAGCAAATCCAGGCTCAACCAGCGGCGTTGATTTTCCAAGTCTGCCTGGTATGCCAGCAGGGGTGTGCTAAACGTTTTGCCCATGTCCTCAGTTTGCACCAGTTGCGCGTCAGGATTGACCTGACGGACGGCTTGCATGGAAAGAGCAACGCTGCGGCACTGAACCAGCAAAGCACGCAGAAAAGTGCGATCGTCGCGACCGTGCGGATACCAGTGCCCGTACAGTCCGCTAAATCGAGCAGTTGTGAGCGGTTCATTCACGGGTGTGTAGTGAGTCACCCAAGGATAGCGATCGCTCACCGCATGGGCAAACTCCGCCAGCCGCTCTGGAAATGCTGGATCAATCAAACTGGTATCCCGTGGGCCACTGCCATGATGCACCAATCCTACAATTGGACAAATCCCCAACTCCCGCAGCCGTTCCAACCGTTCATCGGTCCAAGTCCAATCTGCCTTTTCCAATCCGTTTGGAGCAACCCGTTCCCACAGCACTGGATAGCGAATGGCACGAATGCCTAATGCAGCAAAGCGATCGAGGTCATTTAGCCTCGTCGCGTGACCATTGCGCTCCAACTGATCAAAATACTCATTACCCACACGATTAACCGTACACTCCACTCCAGCCCACATCTCCAAAGGTGGAAGTGAGAGAGGTTCCAAGTTCATCAACGATTCTCCTAGTTAAATTTGATCTAGCAGATTCCTGGTTCCTAACTCTTGCTTAGGAACCAGGAATCTCACGCTTTACCTACGCTCTACCTATTTGCTTCTAAGCGTTGTTTGCTAGCAATTTGCTTGTACACGTTGAGTGCTTGAGCTACGCACTGATCCATGTTGTAGTACTTGTAGGTTGCCAGCCGTCCAACAAAGTACACCCCAGGAGTAGTATCTGCTAGCGCTTTGTAGTTCTTATACACTTCAGCGTTTTCGGGGCGCGGCACAGGATAGTAGGGATCACCCTCAGCACGGGGAAACTCGTAAACGATACTGGTCTTAGAGTGTTCCTGTCCGGTCAAATACTTAAACTCCGTAACGCGAGTATAGAGATGCTCGTTAGGATAATTCACCACAGGAGCAGGTTGATGGACAGGTGTATTGTGAGTTTCGTGTTTAAATTCCAGTGAGCGGTAGGGCAGCTTGCCATAACGATATTCAAAAAACTCATCAACTGGTCCTGTGTACACCATCTCACGACAGGGAATTGCTTTCTCAATCTCGCGGTAATCGGTATTTAACATTACCTTGATATTCGGATGGTTTAACATGTTTTCAAACATGCGAGTGAAACCATGTAGCGGCATCGCCTGGTAGGTATCAGTGAAATAGCGATCGTCCCGATTGGTGCGTGTGGGAATGCGAGCAATTACAGATTTATCCAGTTCTGACGGGTCAAGTCCCCACTGTTTCCGAGTGTAGCCCCGGAAAAACTTCTCATAGAGAACCCGTCCAACCTTGCTTACTACCACGTCTTCAGAAGAACGGATCTGCTCTTTGGGTTCCGCCAATGATTGCAGGAACTCTTCAACCTGGAATGAGTTGAGGTTTAACCCGTAGAGTTTGTTGATGGTATTCAAGTTGATTGGAATAGGAACTAGCTGACCATCAACACTGGCAAGCACGCGGTGTTCATAAGAACGCCATTCTGTGAATTGAGAGAGGTACTCAAATACCTCACGAGAGTTGGTATGAAAGATGTGAGGACCGTACTTGTGAACTAGAACGCCCGCATTGTCGTAGTGGTCATAAGCATTGCCAGCAATATGGTTGCGACGATCGACTATCAGCACTTTTTTGCCAGATTTTGCCAGTCGCTCTGCAATGACGCTACCAGAGAAACCTGCTCCCACGATCAGATAGTCAAATACAAAGTCTCTGGTTACAACCGCTGGGGTTTGTCCATATCCTGTTGCATGAGTAGTTGTGAGATGGGTAGATGAATGAGTATCAGCGATCGCCTCTCCAATCAATTTTTGCATTGAAGACAGCGTCCGATCCCAGGAGATCTTTTCCAGGAAAGCATCTACTTGACTAAGCCAACCCGATGTTGGAGTATCTTCTCGCATCGCAGTTTCAGCCGCCGCAACAAAATCTGCAACGTTGTCAGCAATTCTCACCATACCCTGCTGTCCGTAAGGACGCACTACATCTCGGATGGAGGTAGATACAACGGGTTTCCCAGCGGCCAGATATTCGGGAGTCTTGGTGGGGCTAATGAATCGAGTCGATTCATTACGTGCAAAGGGCAGCATTGCAAGATCCCACCCTGCCAGATAGGAGGGCAACTCTTTATAATCTTTGCTGCCCAGGTAGTGAATGTTTTCAGCCTGCGGCAAGTTGGCGGGATCAACCTTAGCAACGGGTCCAATCAGAACTAAATGCCAATCAGGACGGGCTGCAGCAATGCCTGCGATTAGCTCGATATCCATCCGCTCATCAATTACCCCATAAAAGCCGAGTCGAGGATGGGGAATGTTTGCTTGATCTGCCGGATCTTCGGTGAGTTTTCTAGATTGGGCGAAGTGAGGCACATCCACACTGCTGGGGAAAGCATACACATTTGGATGATGATCCCGCTTTGATTCGTATAAGCTTTGCCCACCCGTAAATACCAGATCGGCACGACCAAACAGCTCAGCTTCCCGCTGTTTCATGATAGGAGAAGCACCCTTAAAAGCTGATAGTTCATCCATGCAGTCATAAACTACTGCCAGTGGCTCAAGGTGACGAGTGAAGGCGATCGCCATTGGCGTGTAATACCAACAAATGTACTTTTGAATATTTCGCTCTGCCAACAAGTCATCAATCAAACTCCGTTGAACCGTGTTGATCGCCTCTTCACTCATCCCTTCAGGCAACTGTGGCACAACTACCCAAACACCAGCTTCAGGCTGGCTTACCTCTAGCTGTGCCTGAATAGAAGGGTGAAAAATAGGTTCTTCGATAAAAAAGATCCGCTGCGTTTGAGCACAACGGCTCAGCAATTGCTGCGGCCGCTGGTAAACAAAATTCCACCGTAAATGGGATAAGCAAACCAAATCAGGCGCTTGAACAGACGCAGTTACAGAAATACTTTTCTCAATTGTGGATTGAGAGTGAGATGAATATAGGCTAGACGAAGGTGTACTCATTGCTAAAGATTTTTTAGAACTTTGAGATTGACCGTTGCGTTCATCAAACGTCTGTTTTTTTTGTGGCATAGGGCTACCAATATTGCTGTTTTTAAGGTGAGGTTTGCTTTGGGACTAGCGACAGAAGAATCACGAGTCCCAAAATTGGCAACTGTTTATTTGAATCAGGGTGATACGAGCGGCAAACATCAGCCAGTAAGGTGAAAAGAACCTAATTACTACTCGGCGATCTCTACCAAAAACTATGAGTCAGATAAAACCAGTTTCAATCGTCGAGTAAAGAATTCAGGCAATAGGCTGAGCTGATTCTTTAGCCATTAACTAAGAACAATATCTGCTGTCATCTGCTTTATCCTCTATCTCAGGAACAGCGTGATTTGCGTCTGAGGAGTTATGCCATGTTACGGAAGATGATGCTAACGGCTACAGTTTCTTGTTACATACTACAATTTAGGACTGATTTTCTTTAGAGCTTTGTATTTTGCAGCTTGTATAGAGTACGCTACAAAATATGAACTATTGTGTGGAATCGGTATAATTTAGTTTTCAATAATAAATAAAACTCCTCAAGAAATTGTGATCTCGAGGAGTTAGTTTGAGCACGAAAAATCCTCAACAGGCAACTGTTTCCCATCAGTCATCCTACGAGAAGTTTCATTTGCTAGCTGCTAAGTTATAAATTTACTTTTGCCTTCCTATCCAATCTTCCACCCGGAGGAGGGGGATTAAATGAAGCAAGTTTGTGATTCTGAAAACATTTGAGCTTGAGAATTATTTACAGGTTCACTCCAGGTAATATCCTTTCGGTTTGCTCTCGTGCAATTAATTTTGAGGAGGAACTTTACAATCTGTCCAAGCTTAGTGCAGGGCTAAGGGAAGAACCATCGGGCAGAATTGTTCGACTCAGAATTGCATCGTCTAAGTCTGCACCTTCTAGGTTTGCGCCTGCTAGGGATGCCCACTTCAGGTTAGCACCCACCATCCTTGCTTGGGACAAGTTTGTTCTAAGTAGCAGCGCAGCAGACAAATCTGCACCTCTTAAATCTGCACCTTCTAAATTAGCGTCTGTTAAATCTGCATTTGCTAGACATGCATTGCTTAAGTTTGCCTGCTGTAGATTAGCTCCGATGAGTCTAGCTCCTCTTAAATCTGCTTGAGACAAGTTGATGTTGGTTAATTCTGCTCGATTTAACTTTGCATTGGCTAGTTTTAGGCCGACAAAATCTCTTTCTCCTGCCCAATAACGCTGCAAGACATTGGTGTCCATTATGTTTAAAGCCGTTTCAGTTATACGGGTATGGTTGCGTGATCGATGAGTTGTAGTAGTCGCTGTCGGAGAGTGTCTAAGCCCAAACCTTTAGTGGCTGAAATAAACACTGATTGTGGATATTGTTGCTGGGCGATCGCCAACGTCTCACTATCCACCTGATCTAGTTTGTTAAACACTAGCAAGGTAGACATTGGCAAATTTGGGTCAGGAAGAGTTGATAAATCTGCCAATACTGCTTCTACCGAATGGATATGACTTTCCCAGGCGGGATGAGACAAGTCAATCACATGCAAAAGTGCATCTGCCTCAGTTACTTCTTCAAGTGTGGCGCGAAATGCATCAATCAGTGCAGGTGGCAGTTCGTGGATAAAACCAACCGTATCGGTGAGCAGCAATGGACGCTGTTCTTGAGATAACGGCTCAGAAATTGTGAGTCGGCGAGTTGTGGGATCAAGGGTTGCAAATAGCTGATCGGCAACATAAACCTCAGCCTGGGTCAAAACATTAAGCAGGGTCGATTTGCCTGCATTAGTGTAGCCAACCAATGCAACGGTAGGAATATCCTGTTGCTGGCGCTGTTGACGTTGGCGAGAACGATGTGCCTGGAGTTGGTTGACCTCATGCTGGAGGTGACTAATTCGTTGTTGAATGGTGCGTCGCTCTACTTCTAAGCGGGTTTCTCCTGGTCCTCGCGTGCCGATGCCAGCACCCAAACGAGACATTTCTCGTCCGCGCCCTCGTAGGCGAGGCAGCAGATATTCCATTTGCGCTAATTCGACCTGCAATTTGCCTGCTTGAGATTGGGCCCGTTGAGCAAAGATGTCCAGAATGACTTGAGTTCGATCTACAACTCGAATGCCAATCTGTTCCTCCAAGTTGCGGCTTTGAGAAGCAGAAATGTCTCGGTCAAATGCAATCAAGTTAGCGTTTAAGGTTTGAGCCTGAAGCGTAATTTCTTCGACCTTGCCTTGACCTACCACAGTCTGGGGATGAGGGCGCGATCGCTTTTGCTGCACTGTCCCCACGACTTCGCCTCCAGCCGTTTCTACGAGTCGAGTCAGTTCTGCTAAACCATCGTGAAACCGTTGTTCTGTTAGATCATCGGTCATCAGTCCGACCAGAAGGACGCGATCGTCATCAGACTCAATTTGCTGAAACTGCAATGCTGCAAAGCCAGATTCCTGAAACTCCGTTTCCCACTCATCAACCCAATCAATTGAGTCCTGTTCCACCAAATCTTCTAGTTTAAAGGGGGGTGAAACAGCCCAAGGTGTTTTCAGGTCAGATACCAAATGGGCGAGATAGGCTTCTTTGATTGAGGCTGGATTATGGTTTCCCGGTCGCTTCCCATCTGTTTCATTTGGAATCAGGATGACTAGTGCATCTAAGCGTTGTCGTACCATTGCAAGTAGGCTTGCAGCATCAGGAGGGGTAGGCTGAACAGCCACACAGTGAATGCCACTCAAGCGTTCAGCACTTTGGCGAGGTAGCTCAGAAGCAGCAAGCTGAGTTTGGGCAGGAGTTCCTATCGCGATGCGGACGATTTGCCCACGACGATTGATGTAGCTGCATAAGGGATGGTGAGTTTCAAGGCTGAGAGCCGTCAACTGTTGGGCAAATTCAGAGGTTACAAAGCGATCGCCCGGCTGTCGCTGCTCATACAATTGCTGAAGCTGTTTGAGATGACTCGATCTAATGCCTTGTGTATTCCCGTAAACTTTTTCCATCGTTTTAATCTGTTTACTCACACAGGTTCTTTAAAGTGATATTAAGTCAGTGAAGTAGATGCAACCAAGCATGCCCTAAAAACTGGAACCCTTTGAGGAGCGCGCCTCCAGTTTTTACAGTTGTCCACTTCATTCTTTAATCACAGCAATTAGATTTGAGGGCACGGCAATTGCTGTTTTTATCTACCTGAACGGTTTAAAGTGGCTGTTAAGCCAACCAAATCCTCTGCTAATGCAGACAGGGCAAACATTGCCGTAGATGCTTCCTTGGTCATCACAAACCATAATCTGTGCGGCTTGCATTTCAAAGGAACAATTACAAATCTGGCAAACCTGCTGTTTTCCAACTGTGTTGCTACACTCGACTTGAAGTTGCATAAGTTTCTCTTAATATCTTTAATAATTAATGTCTTTGTTAGAAGCGGGTTAGTGATAGTGAAGAGACGGGGCTAAACTTCATCTCTAGAGTGTAGAGGGCGATCGCTCTAGCTAACGTCTGCCTCAAGCGCTAGGACTACTCTGTCTTCAGAGTTGAACTAAAGGTGAAGCCGAGGTGTGTTCAGAAATACAGTTCGTAGACATATGAGTGGAGGCGATCGCTCAAAGAAAGAATCAATATTCTAGATTGAACTTTGGCGAAAGGATAGCTTATTGAGTGACAAAAGCTTAGCTTAAATCAACACTGTGCTTTGGAGAAAACTCCTGCCGTAGCGATAAGCATCTTCTTTAAACACAGAGCAGCAAATATATGCTCTATTATCAATCAGCGTGAGTGCTCCTTTCTTATACCTTGTTCGAGTAACTGCCACGTTGCTCCAGCTTCTATTAGTGACAAAAAGATATGCACGAACTCGATCGTCCACTATAGCCATTGCCACATCTATTCTGCTCCAGCTTGCCCTAGATTCATTAAGAAAGCTTATTAGCGCTTAAGATTTTAGGTTAATCTGGTCTAATTTCTTCGGAATCCTCGCTGTATCAATATCAAGCTCTACTAGTGATATCAGTGAATGGTTGTTTGAGTATTAGAAAATTGAATCGATAGCGAAGGTCTATAACTATTGGCTGAAATAGCTTCTAGAAAGTCTCAGCCTTGAGAAGATGAATTACTAGATCCCAATTGATATGCTCTAAATAGAAATAAGAGAAATTTATCTTTCAAGAGGATTTACTTTATGACGAGTGCAAGCAATAACCAATATCCATCTGGAAATCCTGATAAAAACATTGTAAGTCAGGATACCAATTTTCCTTCTACCCAATCCGAGCAGACAGAGAAGGACAAAAAAAATCAAAGCGGTGGACATACTGTAGCTAAAGCGGTTGGCGCAACCGGAGGTAGTGTTGCAGGCGCGGTAGTTGGTAGAATGGTCGGTGGTAAAATGGGTGCAGCCGTTGGTGCTGTAGGTGGCGCGATCGCAGGTGCAGCTATTGGTGATCAAGCTGCTACAAACATGGACCAGCAAGTGGAAAATGCGGTGGGATCAATTAAGGACGCAGCTGAAAGCGTCACCCATCGGGTTGAAGATGCCCTTGATAGTGTCAAAGAAAAGATTGACGAAACAGATGTCAAAGGGCTAGCTGAGTCTGCAAAGCAGAAGATCGAGGAAGCGGATGTTCGCGGTGTCAGTCAATCTATTCAAGGCAAAATTGACGAAGCAGATGTTCGCGGCGTAACCCAGTCTGTCCAAAGCAAAATTAATGAAGCAGATGTTCGTGGTGTAAGCCAGTCTGTCCAAAGCAAAATTAATGAAGCAGACGTCCGCGGCGTAACCCAGTCTGTACAGGGCAAAATCAATGAAGCAGATGTTCGCGGTGTCAGCCAATCTATTCAAGGCAAAATTGACGAAGCAGATGTTCGCGGTGTAACCCAGTCTGTACAAGGCAAAATCAATGAAGCAGACGTTCGCGGAGTCACCGATTCTGCTAAAAAAACAATCAATGATGATGTAAGGCCCGCGATCCAAAACACCATTAACCAAACCTCTCAAAAAGCTAAAGATGTTGCCGATAGTGCAACTTCGGCAGCGAAGAAGACCCTAGAGGAACCCTCCTCTGGAAATAGTGCGGAACCAACGGGTTGGCAAGATCCTCTAATTGAGCAAAAGCTCCACGACAGGCGAGGAAAGGCTTAATTGTTCTGATTCTTAGTGCATAAAAGTTGGGGAGCACCTCTTCAGGTGCTCCCCAACTTTTATGTTTGTGTACGCCTAGCTTTCCTGACCACTTCCAATCACAATGATATCTGCTGTTTCCATGACTACCTCTGTTGATAGCTAGTCATTTTGCCAAGTGAATACATTGGTCTCGAACTAACGCAGTGACCTGAATGCTGCGCGGATTTCCTCGGAAAAGAGCTGCGGCTCCTCCCATGCCGCGAAGTGACCGCCCCTGTCAGCCTCATGGAAGTAGATCAGGTTGCGATAGGCACGCCGAGCCCACGTCTCTGGAGCTTGATAGATCTCCCCTGGAAACACCGTGATGGACACTGGCAGCGAGATTTCGTTGGTCTTCTGGGCGATCGCGTTCAAGAGGCTGGCTTTGTTCTCCCAGTACAGCCGAGCTGATGAAACCGCGCTATTCGTTAGCCAGTACAGCGTGATGTCGTCCAGCACTTCGTCTTTCGTCGGGGACTTTTCGGAATCGTCGCTACTGGAGGTCCACTGCGCGAAGCCTGGATGCCCGAGCAGCCACGCCGCAAGTCCGGTTGGCGAGTCGGACAGACCATACCCGACCGTCTGTGGACGCGTGCCCATCATCACAGCGTAGGCTCGGTCCTTCTTATTAAACGTGTCGAGTGAGTCAAACGCTGCACGTTCCTGCTCGGAGAGGTCGGCTGGTGCGGGGCTGCCGCTAGCAAGCACTGTGGCTATCTCGGGCGGTATCGTCGCTGGCAGATTGAGGTGGACTCCGAGTAATCCTGCTGGTGCCTGGCGCGCCATCGCGCTAGTGATAGGAGACCCCCAGTCGCCGCCTTGGGCAACGTAGCGGGTGTAGCCGAGGCGTTGCATCAGTTCTGCCCAGGCTTGTGCAATGCGATCGGGGTTCCAACCGATGCCTGTCGGCTTGCCGGAGAAGCCATAGCCAGGAATCGACGGAATCACCAGGTCGAAGGCATCCTCTGGTTGTCCTCCGTAGGCAGTGGGATCGGTTAGTGGACCGATGACCTTTAGCTGTTCAATGACCGAGCCGGGCCAGCCATGCGTGATGAGTAACGGCAACGCATTAGGATTTTGGGAGCGGACATGGATAAAGTGAATATCCAATCCGTCGATGTTTGTTATAAATTGCGGTAAGGCATTCAGCTTCGCCTCGGCTTTCCGCCAGTCGTACTCCACGCCCCAGTAGCGGACGAGCTCCTGCATGGTTGCCAGTTGCACACCCTGTGACTGGTCGGTAACAGTCTCCTGGTCAGGCCAGCGAGTCGCCGCAATGCGTTGGCGAAGGTCGTCGATCGCCTCTTGTGGAACGTGGACTTGAAAGGGGCGAATTGCAGTTGTGTCGGTGGACTGCGCGGTTTCGAGTTGAGTTGTGGCAGTTTCATTGCCCAAGGGGCGGAGTGTGTTGTCTTGGGTTGCGATCGCCTCGGTTACAACCTGAGCTTGTGCGCCACTCTGTGTAGGCTGCTGCGCCAGCACGCGGCTGAGTGGTGCTAGAAACACCGTTGCCACAAAAAGCGCAACAAGGAATCGTGAGAGGAAGACGAAGGCACCTATCGTGCGGGTTTTGGTTGGGTAACGTACTTTTTTTAGTTGGGTCATGGTGTTTTCTCCGTGCTGTAAATTGTCTGTTCACGACTCAGGTAAAACACCATCAATAACCGTCAACTTCGACGATCGCATTTGCAAACTCCTGTGGCGCTTCTTGAGGTGGGTTGTGTCCAATGCCGCCACTGATAACCCGGTGTGAGTATCTGCCCGAGAATTTCCTGGCATAGGAACTGGCGTCTGGGTGAGGCGCACCGTTGGCATCCCCTTCAAGCGTGATGGTGGGCACGATGATTACTGGAGCTTCGGCAAGTCGCTTCTCAAGCTCGTCGTACTGCGGCTCACCTTCAGCCAGACTGAGCCGCCAGCGGTAGTTGTGGATGACGATGCTGACATGATCGGGATTGTTGAAAGACTCGGCACTGCGATCAAATGTCGCGTCATCGAATTGCCATTGCGGCGAAGCAAGCTTCCAGATGAGCTTGTTAAAGTCATGCCGATATTGTTCGTAGCCCGCGCGGCCCCGCTCCGTTGCGAAATAAAATTGATACCACCATTGAAGTTCAGCTTGCGGCGGCAGTGGCATCTGGTTGACTTCAAGGTTGCCGATCAAATAACCGCTCACCGAGACAAGCGCCTTGGTGCGTTCGGGCCAGAGTGCTGCGATGATGTTGGCAGTTCGCGCTCCCCAATCAAACCCGCCGATGATCGCCTTCTCGATGTTGAGTGCATCCATTAACGCGATGATATCGACTGCAAGTGCCGACTGCTGCCCATTCCGGGGTGTCTCGCTCGAAAGAAAACGCGTCGTCCCATAGCCGCGTAGATAAGGGACAATCACTCGGTACCCCTCCGCCGCTAACAACGGAGCAACATCAACATAGCTGTGAATGTCGTAGGGCCAGCCGTGCAGGAGGATTACTGGATCACCATTCGCAGGACCAACCTCCGCGTATCCGACATTCAAGATACCGGCATCAATCTGCCTCAGTGAACCGAACGACGTGTTTGTGCCCGACTTCATTCTGGACAGAACGGCTGGTTTTGTTTGGCTTGATTGGGCGATTACCCCGGAAGGGGAATTGCTTCGCATCGCAGAACCGAATCGATCTAGCTGTGTAGTCGCAATGGTTGTGGCCGCAATGCCCAAAAAGCGGCGGCGTTGACGGTTGATTTTTTCAGACATATTCTCTGCCTCTTTTGAGGGGCAATGATGGCTTCCAGTGTGAGATTGACTGGTGCGCCTCCTTGCATGTGATAACTCCGCGCCTAGTCCTGTTCACCGATCGTCTGAGCGTAGGTTTTACCATACGGGTAGAAGAGTTCCTTGCGGCCTTCCTGCCATGCTGCTTTCAGTTCAGGTGTTGTGATTTCCCAATCTGGTCGGCATTTCTTGAGAACGGCGCGCAGATCCTGACGCAGCTCTTCCAGAGTCGGTCGCCCAAAAAACCAGTAGCCCATGTAGATCTTGTAAATGACTAGACCCGGTTCGAGGACAAACGTGTAGGGGATCATGGGATTGTGGAGCGGGTCGGTGTATTCGGCAATGTCGAGGTCTTTTTGAACTTTGCGGCCGGCATCGGAGAGAAATGGCCAGTGGGCCCCAACGCCGCTGCGATATTCATTCGTCTCGGTGAGGTTGTCAGTGCTGATCGTGACCAAACGGCAATAGCCGACCTCGATCTCACGATGGAGTTGGACTAGTCCCTCAGCTTGTCGGCGATCCTTGGGGCAGTACCCGCCACGACTGAGGACGAGGACCATCGGATGTTGTCCTTGCAGCTCGGAGAGCTTCCGGCGCTTGGTAGTGTGGTCGGGCAGTTCGTAGTCGGGAAAGACCGCTCCTGGAACAATGTCAGATCGCATATGAAATCCTCCTAATTTTTTTCATGCATGTTGCTAGGCATTCTAGAGATCGATGACCATGTCTTTCTGCGGGCGTGAGCAGCAAATCAATAGGTTCCCAACCGCCGGAATGTCGAGCGGCTCAGGGTCATATTGCACCGACCCGGAAATTAGCCCAGACTCGCACATGTGGCAAACTCCACTCCGGCAGGACCAACGCACCAGGACATCACAGGCTTCAGCAAGTTCTAACAGGTTCTGAAACTTGGAGTCCCAGGAAACGGTGAGCCCGGTGCGGGCAAATGAAATGCTTGGACCTTCGCCAGCAGGACCATCCGGCGCGTGTGGTGGACGGTGTGCTGCGTTCGCTACGCCCGGGGTGATGGACTTGCCTGAACCGAAGACTTCGGTGTGGATGCGATCGCGCACTACTCCTAGATTGGCAAGTCCGGCGGTGAAGTCTGCTAGAAACGCGGGTGGTCCGCACAGATAAAAATCGGATTCGAGGGGAAGCTCCAACGCTTTGAGGACAGTGGCAGTCAGGCGACCGGCTGCATCAAAATCAAACCCCAATCGGTCAGTGGAATCAGGCTGGCTGTACTGGACGTAGCTCCTGGCGTTGGGAAGCTTTGCTAATAGATCGCGTACTTCCTGGGCAAAGGGATGCTCCCTGCTGTTCCGTGCGCCAAAAATCCACCAAACCGGGCGCACCGATGCCTGGGACACCAGTGCATGGAGCATAGCCAGCACCGGAGTTACGCCTACGCCCGCGCTCAATAGCACCACAGGACGATCGCCTGGTTGCAGGGTGAAGGCACCCCGTGGCTCGCTGACCTCCAGCACATCGCCAATCCGGAGCTGTGTGTTTACGTAGGTGCTGGCGAGGCCGTGCGGCTCCTGCTTAACACTGATGCGATAACGATGGGCATCCGGCAGACCCGAAAGTGAGTAGCTGCGCAAAACTGGAGGTCCATCCGGTTGAGGACGAAGTCGCAATGCTACGAACTGCCCAGTCAGAGGGACGGTGAGCGGACGATCGTCTGTTGGCTCCAGTATCAGTGAGACGACGCTACTGCTCTCGCGATCGATCCGAGCTACTTTGAGAGACCGAAATCCAGGAGTGGCTGTAGCCATCTGTTCTGGTGAAGCGAGACCCGCATTGCCGGTGCGTGACCCCGATTGTGCCATCTGCTGGAGCATCGCCTCAAAAGAAGACTGCCAGCCAGGGCTCAGAGCTGAGATCCGCAGAGCCCGCTCAACGTCTTCTTTGGCAGGTTTGGGAAGATAGAGCAGCGCATCGACTGCGGCAACCGTCAGTTGCTCCGGACCCTCAGCAACTTTAATGATTTCGTCACCAGCCCCAACCTCGCCTTCTTCAAGCACGCGAAAGTAGAACCCCGGGCGGCGATGCGCCACGAGCAAAGCCGGTATTCTGGGATCATCCATGCGGATGCCAACGCGATAGCAGGTTACACGCGGCTGGGTGACTTCAAACAACGCTTCGCCAATCCGGTAGCGATCGCCGATGCAGACCTCACTATCAGCCAGTCCCTCCACCGTAAAGTTTTCGCCGAATTGCCCGAATGTGAAATCACTCCGATTCAGTTCACGTTCCCAATAGCGATAAGACTCGATCTGGTAGACAAACACCGCGCGCTGTTCGCCACCGTGACCGGCCAGGTCACCTTGTGCATCACCATCGATGTTGAGTCGCCGCACCATGCAACGTCCTTCGACCGGCTCCTTCCATACTGCTGTATATACGGTCTGCCCGCGCCATGAAATCTCGCGAGGAAGACCAACGTTGACTGATAACAACCTTGCCATGGGGGCTATCTCCTATCCAGCATTTGCGCTTTAAAGCTGAGTCCGCCCGCCATCAACGGCAAGTTCGACTCCTGTAATGTAGGAGGCGTCGTCCGATACCAGAAAAGCCACCGCCTTCGCAACTTCCTCTACCGTGCCAAATCGCTGCATCGGCATCTGTTGTAGGAGACTTTTTCCGATTTCTTGGACCGTCTCTTCCGGCAAGCCAAGCTTCCCGAACAGCGGCGTCTCAATCACGCCAGGACTAACCGCATTGACTCGGATGTTGCGTGGCAGTAGCTCTGTTGCCAGGGTGCGTGTGAGCGATCGCAGAGCCGCTTTGGTCGCAGACACCGCTGATGTTCCGGCAATGCCGACCTCCACAAACCAGGATGTGGTGAACACGATCGCCCCACCATCTTTCAATAGCGGCAGCGCTTTTTGAGCCGTGAAGTAATTGCCTCGAAAATTGGTATTGAACAGTTCGTCCACCACTTCTTCAGTGGTACTCTCCACCGGACCCAACTTTGCTATGCCAGCATTGGCGAAGACTACATCAAGGTGTCCATGCTTCTCGCGCACGTGCTTGAACAGTTCATCCAGTTCATCAGACTTGCTCACATCCGCTGAGACTACGGTCGCATTTGGTCCTAGCACCTCCGCCGCTTGGGCAAGCCTGTCGGGAGTCCTGCTCGTTACCACGACCTTCGCCCCTTCGCGGATAAATTCTTGAGCGGTTGCTAGACCAATGCCGCTGGTACCGCCAGTGATTAAGGCTGTTTTACCTTCCAGTTTCATGACAATCTCCTTTAGAAATATGGTGTGAATGTTGCAGGTTAGGTGATAGTCAAAGCCGTTTGGGCCTTCGGTTTTAAGCGCTGACTGGTGAGCTGATATCCACGCCGACGCGCCGATGGGCTGCTTAATCGCGTAGGTAATGGCAGGTGTATCCGCCGGGATGCTTGCGCAGGTAGTCCTGGTGGTACTCCTCAGCGCTGTACCAGGTTGCAGCGGGTTCAATGCTTGTGGTAACCGGTCGCTTCCAGTGCCCTGACACGGCGACACGCGCGATGACACGTTCCGCGATCGCCTGCTGCTCGTCCGTCTGCGGAAAGATTGCCGAGCGGTACTGCGTCCCGATGTCGTTGCCCTGACGGTTGAGCGTCGTGGGGTCGTGCAGGCGGAAAAACCAGCGATCGAGCAGATCCTCGAAGCTAAGCACCGATGGATCGAAAGTGACGCGAACCGCTTCGGCGTGTCCAGACTGGCTGTCGTGCGTGTCCTCGTATGTCGGGTTCTCAAGCCAGCCGCCCGTGTAACCGACCTCGGTGTCGATCACGCCAGGCACCTCACGCAGGATGTCCTCGATGCCCCAAAAGCAACCGCCAGCAAGCACGGCTACCTCCACCTGCTGCACATTAGTCGTCACCGGGAGAGCCGCTCCATTCTCCTCGTTGATGTCGCTTGATCGGGGGTCGGCGATCGCATAGCCTCTGTCCCACCAGTTTGTGACGAACGCCGCGTACTCGTCGGCAGCATCCTCCCATGTGAAGTGCCCCGCTTCGAGGACGGCAAGTGTGCTCGCGGGCAGCCGTTCGAGAAGAAACTCCGCGTTGACCAGGGGTACGACGTGATCCCGCCGTCCGGCAATGATCAACACTGGCGTTTGGATGGTTGGCAGCAGACCAGCGAGGTCGGGAAGCTGCGTTGGATACGCACGCACGTAGCGCATCGACTCGACGAACCTTTCACCCTCATAGGACGAGAGATAATCCTCGCGTGCAGCATCGGTCGGCGTGTATCGCTCGAACTTCGCGATCGCTGCACTGACAACCTGTCGCCCGTCGAGGCTGCGGTACGGTTCAAGTCCGGGGGCTTCGACCCACTCCTTTAGCAGTCCGCCTAGCTGTAGTGGAACTGCCGCGCCCCCGCTCCCGACGACAAGGCTGCGTAGCCGTCCTGGATGGAGGGCTGCGGCGAAGAGCGCAGCACTGGTGCCAACGTCAGGTCCGACAACGTGCGGCTGCTCCAGCCCAAATGCATCGGCGACGCGCACGATAAACTCGCCCATGGCGCGTGAGGACATGAGGTCGTCGCGTCGCTCAGAGTGTCCGAAGCCTGGAAGGTCGATCGCCACAAGATGTGCGTACTCAGCGAGTCGCGACCAGGTTGGCTCAAACGCATACAGGCTCTCCGGCCAAGGACTGAGAAGGAGAGCATGCACACCTCGCCCTGGGTCCTCGCTCTCGGCATAACGGATGGATAGCCCATCAATGGTGCGAAATTGCGGCTGGATGGGCGTGTGCAACGAGACGGTTATGGGTTTATTCCTTCCGATCGCATTCCCATCAAGTGCCTGCCCGCTGTTTCGTTGTGTAACTTCTGATTGAGTCATGATGTTCTCCTTTTGAATAGGTTGAATAGGTTTCGATCTTTTTGGTTTGTACGTGGTGAGCTAACTAGCGTCGCGATCGAAACGCAGCACGGATCTCCCTAGAGAAGAACTGCGGCTGTTTCCGTGCCGCGAAGTTTCCGCCGTCTACTCGGTGACATCTGGGCGACCTGCCCTTTAAGCCGCGACTTGACTTCGCGTGAATTCAGCGGCGTGCAATTTCACGAAGTCGTACAGGCTCGTCGGTGTCTTGCCCGTGAGCTTGAACAGGTCATCCGTCAGGCGGTCATACCGCCCCTGGGCATGAAGTTCGGCCATCACCGCGAGGTGGTTGACGAGGTGCGCTGGCACCCCAAACTCACGAAGCGTGTCAACCCACCCAGAAAGCGGCACGTTGCGATAGCGGATCGTTCGACCCAGTGCCTCGGAAAAGACCTGCGCGTAGTGGTTCAAATCAGCGGACTCAAATCCGGTCAGATTGTAAACCTGACCGATGTGAGGGGCAGGGTCGTCGAGGATCTCGGCAACGGCGCGTGCTACATCGACTGCCGAAACAGGGGAAGTCCTGCCGTTCCCCAGCGGCAGCGCCAGTTCGTCGTTATCCCGAACGCCAGCAGCGGCGAGACGCAGGAAGAAGCCGTCGAGGAAGACCGTCGGCCGCACCGCGACGACCGGCAGCCCCGACCACGCCAATGCCTGTTCTGCAAGCCAGTGCAGCTTGTGCTGCGGGCTGTCAGTGGTGTCCGTGATGCTCATCTGCGTCACCGTCATCTGCGACATGTTCACGAAGGCTTCGACGCCGTGGTGTTTTGCCACCACAGCAGTGTTGACCGTAGCTTCGAGATAAGCTGCCGAGACTGACATGCCGAAATAGACGCGCTTAACCCCTTCGATCGCCCGATGCATCGAGGCAAGATCGGTCAGATCGCCTTGCACAACCTCGGCACCAAGCTGACGCAGCGCTTCAGCGCGTTCATCCTCCCGCCGGACCAGGGCGCGCACCTGGTGCCCTTTGTCGAGCAGCATTGCAGTGAGGTTGCGACCGATCGCACCGATATCGCCAGCCGCTCCAGTCACGAGGATTGGGCTGTCATGTGTGGAGTTCATCGTCATATCATTTACCTCCCTGTCACCCGTTGCGAGGACATATCTGTTTGCGTAATCAACCAAACGTGAATGCAAACGCCTCTACCCCAGCATCTAGAAACTCGATCTCGAATTGGCGATCGCGGATAGGCTCCGATTGCCGAACCAGTTGGTACAACCGCTGTTCGGTCACGGTGCCTTCGCCTCGTTCATCAACGTCAAGTCCACGAGCCTCAACTGCTGGCTGCCCATCTATGAGTACGCGGAACCGCACGAACGTTCCTGGTGCGGACGGACCCATGACGAGATGAAGGTCACGGGCGTGGAAGCGGTACACAATTTGCCCACCGGGCTGGTTCAGGACAATGGCTTGTCTGCCGATTGTCCAATCGCCCGAAAGTGCCCATTGATTACGTTGCAATTGCGCGGGGGCGGTATACGAATGAGGCTTGTTTAACACCGCGCCGGAAGACGCAAAATTGTCCGTTCTTGCGTAGCCGAGGTAGTTTTCAGGCGATCGCAGACTGTCCCAATCGGCAGCAGCCTCAAAACCGCGAGCCTCGACTGCGACCATTTCCTGACTGACACGACCCGCTCCAGCTTCTGATAGAAGCTGTTGAATGACCCTTTCCGATCGCTCATACTCGCCCTCGCCAAAGTGGTGATGACGGATGCGTCTTTGCGGGTCTATAAAATAAAGGGCCGGCCAATAACGGTTCCCGAACGCACGCCACACTGCATAATCGTTATCCACGGCGATCGGGTAATCAATTCTCATGTCCGTCAAAGCTCGGCGGACATTATCGAGATTCTTCTCGAATCCGAACTCCGGTGTATGTACACCAATTACTACTAGTCCCTGATCCTGATACTTTTCGGTCCACGCGCGAACATAAGGAAGTTGGCGCAACCAATTAATGCAGGTATAAGTCCAGAAGTTGATGAGCACAACTTTTCCGCGCAGTTCGTCAACCGTTAATGGCTGCGAATTGAGCCATGTGGTTGCGCCGATTAGAGAAGGCAGTTCGCCTTCAATCGGTAACTCAGCCGTTGCCGATGTAGCATGCTGTTTTGTGAGACCAAGCCTACCAAGCTGGGTAGCAGCAATGGTTTGAACCGTGGTTGTTAAAAAGGAGCGGCGATTAGGATTGATTTCTTCGGACATATGCTGACCTCCCTGTCGTTGGTTCAGGTACGGTGGAATTAGAGAACTTCGACTGGCCTCTCCTCCGCGACAGCCATCAGCAAGCCATCAGCATTGGGGTATGCGGTGCGCTCATGGACGTAGGATGCGGATGTCCGGTCGATCAGCAAGCTGAGCAGTTCGGGGCGGCTGTAGTGACCACGCGCATCCATAACTCTTTTGCGGGTGTCAATTTGCGCAAAGTCAAGATCGGCAATTATTTCGCCTTCACCAGCCTGGATCGGCCCATCAATAATCGATCCGTCTGGGCTCACGATCGCAGTGAAGTTACCACCCGAAATCGGTCCGATCGGACAACCCGTGTCCTGCATGATCTGGGACTGCTGATCGGCATCCAGCCATGCGGTCGCACTGACGACAAAGCAGCCAGATTCAAGGGCGTGCTGGCGGACGTTAATTTCTGCCTGCTCCGCGAACAGCGGTCCTGCGAAAGATCCGGGATACATTGCCGAGTGAATCTGCTCACCATCAGCGATCAGCGCATACCGTGCCAAAGGATTGTTATGCTCAAAGCAGGCAAGTTGTCCGATGCGCCCAACGGCACTATCGACGGCGCGCAGACCCGAGCCGTCACCCTGACCCCAAAGTATCCGCTCGTTATAAGTCGGCGTGATCTTGCGGCGGCGCTGAATCAACGTACCATCTGAGTCGAAGAGAAGCTGCGTATTGTAGATCGAACCGCCGTCGCGCTCATTGACGCCGATTGAAACGACCATGTTTGCTTCTCTCGCGGCTTCGGCGATCGCTCGGGTTTCAGCAGACGGCACCGTGACTGACTCTTCAAGCAACCGCAGATGTTCCTTAGCCAGCGCGAACGGGGCTAGCACATAGGTGAAGTAGGGATAATAGGGAATGATGGTCTCGGGGAAAGTGGCGAACTGGACGCCTTGTTGGCCCAGCTCACGAATCTTCTTCACGACCTTTTCAATGGTCCCTTGCCGACTGTACAACACAGGACTGATCTGCACGGCGGCGGCTTTAACGATCTGATTGGTAACCATGTTTTTAGCCTTTTTCACTGTTTTGTAATTTGCTGTTCATGTCAGGTGATAAAACCAGTTCCGGTAAGAGCTGGTTTTCCAAAGACGCAATAGAATTCAGCGCAGCGACTTAAACGCCGCCCTAAGTTCCTGAGTAAAAATCGTTGGCTGCTCCCACGCCGCAAAGTGTCCACCTTTGTCGAGCTGGTTGTAATAAATGAGATTGGGATACGCCCGCTCGGTCCAGCTTCGCGGAGCCTGATATGCCTCGCCGGGAAAGACGCTCACCGCCACCGGAATAGAGACGCCCTTAGCGTCCCAAAAACCACCCTTATACTCCCAATAGAGCCGAGACGCAGAGACGCCCGTGTTTGTCAGCCAATACAGCGTGATGTTGTCAAGGATCTCGTCACGCGTCAGTTCGCCGGTGGTGCTCGTGGGCCGGTTCAGAGCCTCGACGACCGCAGCCGCTGGCTGACCACCATCATCATCGTGGTCGAGCAGCCAGGCGGCTAGTCCGACGGGTGAATCTGCAATGCCGTACAAAGTTTGCGGACGCGACGCCATGTACTTGGCGTAGGCAACTTTTTGCTTCAACGTTCTGTCCAGCTGCTCATAGGCGCGTCGTTCCTCAGCCGAGAGAGCGGGTGGCACCGGGTCGCCAGCCAGGAGCGCCTCATAGACGTCGGCTGGAACTGTCCCAGGATAGTTAGTGTGGATGGCGAGCAATCCCGTCGGTGCCTGCACACCCATCAGGTCAACCACAAACGCACCCCAGTCACCACCCTGAGCGACGTAGCGGGTGTAGCCCAGCCGCTTCATTAACACGTCCCAGGCACGTGCCATGCGCTCCACGCCCCAGCCCGTAGTAGTCGGCTTGCCGGAGAAGCCGTAACCCGGCATCGACGGAATCACGACATCGAAAGCATCCGATGCGCTCGCGCCGTATGCCGTGGGATTGGTCAGTGGATCGATAATCTTTAGCTGCTCGATGATTGAGCCGGGCCAACCGTGCGTGACGATGAGCGGCAATGCGTTTTCGTGTTGCGATCGCACGTGAATGAAATGAATGTCTAGCCCATCGATCTCGGTGATGAAGTGCGGCAAGGCTTTCAGGCTTGCCTCAACCTTGCGCCAGTCGTAGTCTGTCGCCCAGTAGTGCGCGAGTTCTTGCATCGTTGCGAGCTGCAAGCCCTGCGACTGGTCGGGGACAGTCTCCTTTTCGGGCCAGCGGGTCGCCACGATGCGTTGGCGGAGATCGTCGAGGTCTGCTTGCGGGATGTTGATTTGGAAGGGGCGGATTGCGGTTGGATCGGTGTGTACGGTTCCAGATTGAGCCGTGGTAATTTCCTTGGGGTGTGGTTGGCTTAATTGAGCGTTCGCAGAACCGAATCGACCTAGCTGTGTAGTTGCGATCGTCCCGGCTGCAATGCCCAAAAAGCGGCGGCGTTGATGGTTGATTTTCTCAGACATTGATCTTTCTCCAATTGATTTAACTCAGCCTGCTCTAATCAATTTCGTGATACCTGTCGTGCTTTTCGACCCAGAACAGAGACCAGTTTCGTCGGTGCTGATACCTCTGGTGGGCGATCGCGATCTACGCTGGCAGCAAAGGTCTTTCTCCCATTAGTGCTTGGGTCCAATTGCCTGCTGTGCGAAACTTGAAGCGGGTTTACGTACTCTTTTACTCCGGCGAAGCGGGCCGGGTATAGAGGCTCCATTAGTGCGCGTGCGCGCTCTGGTATTCAGGGATGGTGAACATCTGCGTCACCACCTGTCCGGGGAAAACGTTGTGGTTAGGGTCAACTAACTCGATCTTTACCTTGTGCGGTCCGGGTGGCAGTCCGGCTATGTCGATTGTGTTGGTATCACTCGCATCCGCCCACCACCAGGGCAGATCGTCGACGGTGATGTGCAAATGCCCGACCCGCGGAGAGGTCTGGATTGCACCTGCTCCAAAAACGGGTACGATACGCAAATTCTCTACTCGGTACTGGGCCCAGAAGATGCCCAAAGCCAGTCCTTGAGGAAGTGGGGGATCTACGATCAGCTTGGGTTCGGGCTCGTTCTCGAGCGGGAGATACGGTGAAGCGCCGCGAATGTCCCTCGCGCTTGGGGTGGAGGGGCGGATTGCGTTTGGGTCGGTGGACTGCGCGGTTCCGGGTTGAGGTGTGGCGGCTTCCTTTGGCTGTGTTTGGCTCGATTGTGCGTTCGCCAAACCGAATCGACCTAACTGTGTAGCAGCAATACTCAGGGCTGCAACGCCCAAAAAACGGCGGCGTAGTGGGTTGATTTTTTCAGACATTGGTCTTGCTCCAATTGGGTTTAACTGAGGTTATGTATTGGTCATCCATATGACTCAGTTGTGATGGCGGGGCGAGCTGTGGGTTTGAGTTCCGTCGCTCGCCCCATCGCTCAATGCAACGAGGAAAAGGCGATCGGTTATTTGGAAAGAACAGGCAAAATCGTCTCCATGTAACGCTCAGCGGCTGCGGCTGCCTCTTCTGGGTTGCTACCACTCTGACGTGCACTTAAGTAGGGCGCATACCAGTCCCACCAGTTATGCTCGCCGTGAGTCTTCTCGTAATGGTCGTGACGCTCTGCCGTCTCGTGGAGAAGGGTTGCAAGGGTGGCAACGTCTGCTTGTAGAGAGTCCCACAGGCGACCAGGAAACCGCGTTGTGATTTCCTGGAGCAACCAGAGGTTTCCATCTGGGTCTTCAAAAGAGGCAAATGAGAAGTAGGAACGACCTTCCGGGTCGCGCCCGCTGACGCGCGGGTTCTCCACCGCGTTATTGAAGGGACCGCCAGCGTAGTGGAAGATCTCACTGACGTTGACACCACGATCGAGCAAGTCTTTGCGGGCGGCATCGAGGTCGTCTACAGCGAGAACCAGGTTTTGCACCGAGCCAGAATTAGCTGGAGTGACTCCCTTGCCGAAAATGATCGAGGCGTCTGACTGAGGTGGCGTCACATGCACGTTGCGGTAGCCGCCCGCTGCGATATCGATATCGAGCCGCCAGCCGAGCTTCTCGTAGAATGCCTTCGTGCGATCGACGTCGGAAACGGTGAACACCACGACTTCGAGTTTCATGTTTGGACGGTTTACGTGATTGCTACTCATCTTTTTTCTCCTTTGAATTGTGAGTTTGCTGCTCACCTCGATTAACTTCATTCTTCTGCGATTGCCCCATTCACACCACTCAAGTTATTTGAGTTAACACGCGACTTAAATGTGCGTTCACTAATGAGAAGTGCAATGAAAAGTGTGGTGATTTTATGGTGCGACTGAGACTGTTTTTACAGGGGTTTGCAGCTGATATTCGACCTGTAGAATTTCCGCAGCCCGCTCCCCAACGATCACGCAGGGAGCCATCGTGTTGCCCGTCGTTACTCGCGGCAGAATTGAGCCATCCGCGATCCGGAGATTGTCGATTCCATACACTCTCAGGTTGCTATCCACCACCGACATGGAATCTCGACCCATCTTTGCGGTGCAGGTTTCATGCCAAAAACTTGTCGCAGCATCTCGAACAAAGCGTTCGAGTTCGGCTCCTTTCAAATTCCCTGGCATGACTTCGCGCTTGATAAACGGACGAAGCGGGGCGGAGTTACCGACTTCGCGGCAAAGTTCTACGCAGGCGATCGCGGTTTTGAGATCGTCTGGGTCAGACAGCGTATTCGCATCAATCAGAATCGGGTCGGATGGATCGGCTCCCGTCAGGCGCAGACGACCCCGGCTTTTGGGGTGCACGATCGCCCCAAATAACGTCCAGCCTGCATCAGGTAGCCCAAACCGGGCGGCATTCTCAGCAGTGGTTTTTGGCACCTCAGCCTGGCAAACAAATACGTCTGGACTGTCAAGCCCGGACTGGCTCGTCGAGAAAAAGATTGCCTCGGACAAGTTGTTTCTGGGTTCGAGAGCGGTTTCATATTCCCAGACACAGTCAAATGCAACGTGGTCTTGAAAATTTTGCCCCACACCGGGAAGGTGCTGCACGACAGGAATTCCAAATCGTCGCAACTCGGACTCATCACCGATACCGGATTGCATCAGCACTTTCGGCGTATGAATTGCACCCAGTGACAGCACGACTTCGACTGCTGCACCAATGCGATAGATCGCGTCACGATAAGCGATCTCCACGCCAGTGACCCGCTTGCCCTGGAACGTCAGCCGTGTGACTAGTGCATGACTGAGAACCGTCAGGTTTGGACGATCTAGATAAGGGAAGACGTAGGAACGGAATATCGATTCGCGCTTGCCATTGCGGACTCGCACATCGGTGATAGAAGCACCCTTCGCCGCTTCCATCATTTGTCCGTTCGCATTTTCAAACGTAGGAATACCGACTGATCGCGCTGCTTCGACCGTTGCGGGTGCGATCGGGTTTGGATCTGGTGCAGGCTGGACAAATACTGGTCCTCCCGTTCCGCGATACATCGGGTCCGGTACACCATGCCAATCTTCCAGGCGGCGATAAATCTTCAAGACAGATTCATAACTCCAGGCTGGATCGTTGGCTTCGGAGGCGAAGAAATCCCAATCCTGTTTGTGTCCGCGTGCCCAAACCATGACGTTGATGCTCGATCCACCGCCGAGTACCTTGCCCATCGAGAACGGAATCGAACGACCATTCACATGTCGATTTGGCTGTCCCTGAAAGCTCCAGTCGCGATCGCTTCCAAGGTTCATCGGCCATTGATTGGCTTCCAGGACGATTGGCAGATCATCGCTGCCTCCAGCTTCAATCAGCAGAACGCTGACATCAGGATTTTCAGCCAGTCTACGGGCGACCAGTGAGCCAGACGATCCAGATCCGCAAACAATAAAATCATACTGGTGTCTTAGCTCAGAGGTAAGCTGGCGCTGGTTGTTGCGAACCTGTTCGGTGAAAACATCGTGGCTATCAGTTTCACGTTGATAGGTTTCACGCTCATCCTCAAAGGATTCGTTCTCAAAATTCGTCTTCATCGCGACTACCTCGCTTTCAAAATCGAATTAACTGAGTCCGGCGATCGCCCTACCGTTCACTTCACCGAGGAAAAGGAGGTTGGTGTCAGCAACTCGCTGTTAATGTTTTGCACAAGTTGACCATCCTTCTCGCTTTCAGCCTTGATCGCAATCCATTCGGGGTCGGTGAGGAATGCACTCCAACGCTCCTGGCGCTCAGCCATGCTGTCCCAGGCAAGCAGGTAGGTGAGCCGGTTACTCTCACTCTCACCGATTAGCGTTGTCCAAAATCCTGCCTGGCGGATGCCATGCTTTTCCCAAATCTGTATCGTATGGTTCTGGAAGCGCGACAGCAGCGCGGGTAGTTGTCCGGGCATGGCGTAATAAATGCGCAATTCGTAGATCATGCTTTTTCGAGTTGGGTCACAAGGTGCGTTCCTGAGTCAGCAGGTTGGACGATCGAGCAATCTTATTTGGGAGCGTCAATGACGCTCCCTGGGTGTAAGACGGTATCAGTGCCCCGCACTCTGTCCACCATCAACGTGGAGGATTTCGCCTGTTACAAAGTTGGCTGATTCGAGGTAGAGGATGGCATCGACGACATCGGACATCTCACCCAACTGACCAACCGGGTGCAGGGCAGCGAGTTGAGCATGGGTCTCAGGGGGATGCATCGGCGTTTTGATAGTTCCCAGCGCGATCGCATTTACCCGGATACCACGCTTGGCATACTCGATCGCCAGTGATTTGGTTGCGGCATTCAGTCCACCCTTTGTCAGTGATGCGAGCACAGAGGGTACACCAGCGATCGGGTTGTCAACCAGGCTTGTTGAGATCTGCACAACATGACCGCCGCCCTGCTTCTCCATCTCGGCGATCGCCAGTTGCGTCATGTGAAAGAAGCCAGCAATATTTGTGCCCAGGTACACGTCGTAGTCTGCCTGGGTGTACTCGGTGAACGGTTTGGCGATGAAGATGCCAGCGTTATTGATGAGTGTGTCGATGCGTCCGAAGTGTGCAACACCTTTGGAAATCACAAGCTCAGCGGTTTTTCGATCGGCGATGTCGCCCGGCACTGTGATAATTGCGTCATCGTTTGATGGCTCGATCGAGCGCGAGGTTGCAACTACCCGATAGTTGCGATCGCGGTATGCCTTGACTAGAGCTGCGCCGATGCCTTGCGATGCGCCGGTGATAATAGCAACTTTCTGTTCAGTGCTCATTAGAAAAACTCCTTGATATGTTTGAGAGATGAGTGGAATGAGGGTCAAAAGTCAGATATGTTGAATGGCACAGTGCAATTACACTTCATTCTTCAGCAATCGCTCTTATTTAGACCATTCAAGTTAGTTGAGTTAACTGCCAGTTAAGCTTGCTCAATTCAAAACTGGCAGGTTCGATGGCATCGAGGGTTAGGGTTAGAGTTAGGGGCAAGATGGTCTAAGCCGCGATCCGCTTGTCATGGTCGGTACTGGTCGCGACTGGCAGCCATGCTTGAACGTCCTGTGCTATTTTCGCAGCGCTGCTTCGGTATAGGGCGATCGTGTCGTTGCCGACGGGTAAATGCAGCGGTGGACGGTCTGTATTAGCGAGTTGAAGCATTACTTGAGCAAACTTTTTCGGATCACCGGGCTGATTTCTGTGTAGCGCATCGGCTCCGCTCCGCATCGGTCCTACCGTTTCCTGGTAATCGTCGATGATGGTTTTAGCCGCGACATAGGAGTCAGTGCTCAAGAAGTCAGTGCTAAAAAGACCAGGAGCGACTACCGTGACATGAATGCCGAGCGGTGCTAATTCGACTGCTAGCCCTTTTGAAAGACCTTCGACTGCAAACTTAGTAGATCCATACAAGCCCCAGCCTGGAATTGCATCGTAGCCGAACAGTGATGAGATATTGATGATGTGCCCAGACTTTTGCTGGCGCAGGTACGGCAACACGGCACGAGTTACGTTAAGTAAACCAAACACGTTGGTTTCATATTGTTTGCGAACTTCAGCATCCGTGATTTCTTCGATCGCACCAACCATGCCAAACCCGGCATTGTTGACTAAAACATCAACCCGACCGAAACGAGTAATACCTTCCTTAACAGCTTCACGTACCTGGTCTTCCTGAGTGACATCCATCTGCACCACGTACAGATCCGGGTGGTTGTGCAGGGTATTGGTGAGTTGTGCAGGATTACTGCGAACCGTTGCTACGACCTGATCGCCTGCTGCCAGAGCGGCTTGGGCAATTTCTAACCCAAATCCTCTGGAAGCTCCGGTAATGAACCATACTTTCTGAGTTTTCATCTTCTTTCCTCGCTTAAGTGTTGTTTTGTGTGTTGGCTTTAGCTTGGTAAGCTTGCTGCTCACCTCGATTAACTTCATTCTTCAGCGATCGACCAATACACACCACTCAAGTTCTTTGAGTTAAAACGCGACTTAATTATTCAGACTGAAGGAAAGCAGCAGAAAGTGAAGTCATTAGACCTGATACGCTTCAGATGAGCTGCGTGATGAAGTGATTCTGAATTGTCGATACATTAAAATTTTTGTGTGCAATTTTGCGCCTCACTCTTCGTCGTTTATCACCAGATTCTGTTCATCGGTATCGACGATAAGCACTGCTAGCAAGCGTGCGGGTTCAGTATCACTGGCATTTGCGCTGACACGATGATGATCGCCAGGTAGTTCAGTGAAATTCTCACCCGCGTGATACACCTGCTCTGGATTGTCATTGATTTTGCTACGAACCGCACCTTCCAAGACTGTTGCATAAATGAAAGCTGACGCTGCATGGGTGTGAGGGATCGATGAGACACCTGGTTCATATTCGACCGTCTGGACTTTAATGCTCTTACCAGGCACATTGGGAAGGGCACCATCGAAGACCAACGTTACCTTTTCACCCAACACACCACCGGCTGAAGCTGCGAATACGGGGGAAGTGGCAAATATAGAGAGCGCCATGACTAGGGAGAGAGTCAGGAATGCAACTCTACAGAAAAATCTAGTGAACATTTAGGTTCTCCTTGCGTGAATACAAACGTGAATACAAACAGTCCGTCCTCTAGGCGATCGCGCGGTTAAGCCATTCCTCAAAGTGTGTCGAACCGATGAGCGAGTTACCCTGCGGAACGAGCTGATCGTTCAACGCTGCACCAAAATAACGGGCGTGGCTGTCTACAACCACCTGACGTGAGTCGTGAGTTGCGCTCAGGAATTGGTGGATGATTTCCTCAAAACGGAACCGATCTGGACCTGCTAGATCGATAATGCTGTTGGCTGGTGCTCCCAGTGTGATATCCACCAGCGCGTCAGCAACGTCCTCTGATAGGATAGGTTGGATAAAGGCAGGAGGCAGGTGGACTGTTTGCCCATCCGTGGGAAATTGAGCAATGATCGTCTCGATGAACTCAAAGAACTGCGTAGCGCGGACGATTGTATAGGGGATTCCTGCGGACTGGATCAACTTTTCCTGAGCGACTTTCGCACGCATATAGCCGCTATCGGGAATGCGATCGGCACCCACGATCGACACCACAACGTGATGAGCTACACCTGCGGCTGCCTCTGCTGCCAGCAGGTTCCGGGTTGACTTCTCGAAGAACTCTAATACCGCTGCATCCTCAAAGGAGGGCGAATTCGTCACATCAACAACAACTTGAGCACCCGCCAACGCCTCAGCCAGTCCCTCACCTGTAACCGCGTTGATACCTAAAGAAGGGGATGCTGCGATCGCCTCATGCCCAAGTTTCTGTAGCTTGCTCACAAGCTTCTTGCCAATCAGCCCACTGCCACCAATAACAACAATTTTCATGACAATACCTCTGATAACTTAATGCGATGAAACCATGCTGCTTACGCAAGTTGAAATGCTCTACTTTGTTTAGAGAGAATTGAGTTTGGCAGTCACCGTTGCGAGTTTGCGACCAAGTTGCAGGATGCTTGTCTGTTGGGCTTCATCCTTCAAATTGCCATTCTCATCAAACGCTTGATACGCGCTGCTAATTGCCTGCTGATCTGGCAACACTAAAACCCCAATGTTGCCAAGAATGGAACGGACATGAACTAATCCTCGTAAGCCTCCCAATGCTCCCGGGGAAGCACTCATTAACACCGCAACCTTTTCTGCGAAACACGCCAATGGAGGTTCGCCCGGTTCAGAACGTGAAGCCCAATCGATCGCATTTTTTAGCAGCGGAGTGATCGAACTGTTGTATTCTGGGCTGGCAATCAGGAATCCCTGATGCGCTTTCATTAGAGCCTTGAGTTTGAGGACATTCTCCGGCAGTCCCTCAGCCTCTTCCAAATCGCCATCATAGAGTGGTATGGGCAGATCGCGGAAATCCAGGTAGGTCACTTCTGCACCCGCAGCTTTAGCGCCTTCAACGGCGATTTTAACCAGTTTTTTATTAATAGAATCTTGGCGAGCACTTCCGGCAAAAGCAAGAATTTTGGCAGCGGTCATGAATTCCTCCTTCTAATTTTTTGTGATGAGTCTATGGTTGTTGAGTTTTGAGCCATCTGGTTTAAACCATTGAGAGGAAGTTATATTGCCTTCTCTGGTGGCTGAATTGTTCTCAACGCCAATACACCAATCCAACAACCCAATCCATCAACGATTAACATCAGGTAAGCGGTAGCCTGGAAAAGCAAGCCCCATCCTTCAAAGGAAACTTGAGAAACATGATCGGGGCTAATGACCAAGTGATGATTATAAATTGCAGAAAGGAGTGAGCCTGCCAATGAACCCAGCAAAAGCCCGCTACCAATACGATAGAACGACGTCCAGAGTAAACCGGCTGCAATAATGGGAGACAATATCACCACAACGCCCACAAACAAACCTTGAAACAGAGAAAGGGAAATTGGGATTTCATTATGCGCTAAGCCATGCAGGACATGAAGGAGCACGTGCATGACTACGATCGCTGTTCCATATTGGGCAATCTTCATCTTCTTCTCCTTTAACAGGTCAACTAGCATGAGTTACAGCAGTCTCAACCACCCATTCCAACGGCCGCGGTTGAAAATTCAATTCACGTTTTGCCTTGGCATTCGAGGCACCTCGCATTTGAGTCTGGTAGTAAACAATATCCGTACCACCCTCCAATTTGAGAGCATCTTCAACCGATACTCGTGGCGGGGGTGGAGCATTCAGCGATCGAGCAAATGCAGGCAGCCAGTCGCGCACTGCTAAAGGCTGATCATCCACAATCAGATAAACCCCAGGATTGCCTTGCTCTGCGGCTGCAACAGTGGCGATCGCTGCATCCTCAATGTGTAACCAAGACCAGACGCCATCCCCATTGCCCACAATTGGAAACTGTTGCTGCCGCACCTGTTGCGCTACATCACCATCCGGGTTGAACCAGGTGCCGGGTCCGTAGAAGAAACCATAACGTAAAGCGATTCCTTCTAGATCAGGCGTTTGGAGCAAACGACGTTCAGTGTCAAGGACGAGACGAGCATCGGCGGCAACGGCAGGGGAGGCATCAACCGATAACGGGGTTTCCTCATCTGCCAATCCAGCACCGGGAATTCCCCAGAAGGACATCGACTGTTTCAGGAAACGGCGCACCCCTGCTGCCTTTGCTGCTGCCAGCACATTGGCACTGCCTTCCGAGCGAATGCGCGTATTTAGAGCCGCTGTCGCATTCATGGATTCGCGAGTGTAAGTTCTGGGTAGAGCGGTGAGTTGTTCAATCACTACGTCTGGTTTAGCTTGGGCGATCGCTGCTTTGACTGAATCTGGATCGAATACATCGGCGATCGCCGGTTCGATTCCCTGTGCCGCTAAGGACTGTGCTCTTTCTGGGGTGCGGGTCAGCGCGACAACATTGTGTCCTCTGGCAAGTAATTGGTCGAGCGTTGGGCGACCGATCGCTCCTGTTCCCCCGGCAACAAAAACCTTCATCTGTAAATCCTCCAAAACGGGTTGGCTAGTACAGCACTACATCGCGTTGATAGCGGAAGGGGTAGAAGGGTAAGGGGGTAGAAGGGATGATAAGTAGCTCCACCACCACTCCTCTACTTCTCCACCCACTTTCTTGTCATCATCTCTGTCGTGAACTTCGCTTCTGTCTTTAAGCGATTAATATTCTAATTAGCGTCCGGGAAGCCGCACTCTGACCTCTTGGAGTATCCAACCATTGCCGTCTGGGTCACTGAACGAGGCATAGGAAGCATAGTCACCACGTTTTGGATCGGGACCTGGTACGCGTCCCTCAGTTCCAGCGTGGTGGAAGACTCCACCAATGTCGTGGAACACCTCACTCACCTCAACACCTTGCTCGACGAGTTTGGCGCGGGCTGCTTCGATGTCGTAGACGATGAGGTATAAGCCTTGAACTGAGCCTGGCTCGGCTAACGATACCCCTTTCCCGAAGATGATCGAGGCTTGTGATTCAGGTGGGGTAAATTGCACGACTCGGAAACCATTCTCGCCAGGGAAGTCGGCATCAAGTCGCCATCCCAACGTTTTGTAGAAGTCTTTGGAGCGATCGACATCGGCAACAGGTATCACCACAACTTCGAGTTTCATGGCTTGGCTGGTTACAGGATTGTTACTCATCTTGTTCTCCTTTAGATTGGTGGATTTGTTGTTCAGATTCGTTACTTTTCATTCTTCAGCGATCGCCCCATCCAAACCACTCAAGTTCTTTGAGTTAAGATGCAACTTAATTATTTGAATTGGAGGAAAGCAGCGGAAAATGAGCCAGCAGCATAGACCTGACAGGCTTCAGAGAAGATTGCATTATTCACTGATTGAGCAGCACACTGATAATCTGTCTGATGTCTAACTCATTGCGCTCTCATCGTTTCCCTCGACTTATTGCGTTGATAATCACTGTAATTAACTGCTCTACATTCCAGCGATCGCTATACCGAATTCCATTAATAAACAAAGCAGGTGCAGCCTTTACTCCACTTTGATGCCCACCTTCGCTATCTGCGTTGATACGAGCGATATGCACTTTTCTAGATAAATCCTGCAAAAATCGAGAACCGTTAAGTCCTAGATGATTTGCATACTCCACGAGGTATCCGTCCTCTAGCGCTTGTTGATGGATAAAGAGTACCTCATGCATCTGCCAAAACTGACCTTGAACTGCTGCTGCTTCCGCTGCTTCTGCTGCCCGTTGAGCGTGAGGATGAATCAGTATCTGAGGAAAATGACGAAAGATAAAACACACATCATTCTCCTGGCAAGAACAACTTAATTGTTGTTGAGCCGCTTTAATCAACCGGTAGACGTTTGCACTTTGAAAACATTCATAGTCTCCATACATGACGAGTACAGCACTGGCATTTGGCACACCTCGAATGTGATCCTGCATCAAAGGCGGGACAAACAAGGAATGTTGCTCACGGGCATTAGCCATTTTTCAAACCTGCCAAGCAAACTTAAACCCTGCAACTAAATTGCTGTTACCGTTTGCATGGATTCAATATAAATAAATAGTTTTTGTGTGTCGTCCACTCAGAGTCCACAGTTTTGCACAACCCGGGGATGCACGAGGTACCTATTAAAAGTAGACCATCGACTCCGACTAAAGTCGGAATCTAATTTTCTTAAAGTACAATCTATAAACTGACAAGCCCGCGTTTGACACCCACAATGACGGCTTGAATGCGATCGCTCACTCCCAGCTTGTTTAAAATACGAGTCACATGAGATTTGACAGTGCTTTCACCAATATTTAAAGCAGCTCCGATGTCATGATTACTCAATCCCTGCGCCATCAAACGGAACACTTCTAGCTCTCGATCGCTGAGTACTGGGTTGTTCATCCGCTCTACCAGCTTGCTTGCCACAGTCGAAGAGACGTACTGCCGACCACTATGAACCATCCGGATTGCATTCAAAAGTTCATTGGGTTTTACATCTTTAAGCAGATAGCCCTGAGCACCTGCCTGCAATCCTCGATAAATATCTTCATCACCATCATACGTGGTTAGCACAATAATTTGAGCTGACTTAAACTCAGCTCGAATCGCAGTAATGGCTTCAACCCCTCCCATTCCTGGCATTCGTAAATCCATTAGTGTGATATCAGGCTGGTGTTCACGATACAGGGCGATCGCCTGCTGCCCGTTCTCTGCTTGAGCAACCACTACCATTTCTGGATCATAGTTAATGATGTTTGCCAATCCTTCTGTAACGAGGGAGTGGTCGTCGACAATCAGAACCCGAATTGGTGGGGTGGGGTGTGGGGTGTGGGGTGTGGGGTGTGAAGAAGTCATCGGAGCATAGGGTGTGTGGCGTGGAGAAGTCAGTTGTCTATCCAAAGTTTCTAGTTCTTTGAGGCTTTCATTGGCGATACCGAAGAACTGAAGATACTCCTTACGATGATCCCGTCTATACTCCACACCAATTCTACGCTCAATCAATGGAAGTAATTCAATAGACTTCTTGCACGAATCAGCAAGCGAGAGCCAACTCAAAGTTGAGGATGCCTGCGAGCAAATGCACTCTGCGCGTGAAGTGCCGTCGCCGATTGCGATAGCGCCCCGATAA
>NZ_JACJPC010000066.1:0-15052 GCF_014695875.1 Leptolyngbya sp. FACHB-541
TGGGAGCAGTTCTGCAACTGGGTGACCAGCACCGACAACCGCCTGTACGTAGGCTGGTTCGGCGTTCTGATGATCCCCACCCTGCTCTCTGCCACCATCTGCTTCATCATCGCCTTCATCGCAGCCCCTCCGGTTGACATCGACGGCATCCGTGAGCCTGTTGCCGGTTCCTTGATGTACGGCAACAACATCATCACTGGTGCAGTTGTGCCTTCCTCCAACGCGATTGGACTGCACTTCTACCCCATCTGGGAAGCGGCTTCTCTCGATGAGTGGCTCTACAACGGTGGTCCTTACCAGTTGGTGGTATTCCACTTCCTGATTGGCGTGTTCTGCTACATGGGACGCGAATGGGAACTGAGCTACCGCTTGGGCATGCGCCCCTGGATCTGTGTGGCTTACTCTGCACCTGTTGCAGCAGCGACCGCAGTGTTCTTGATCTACCCGATTGGACAAGGTTCCTTCTCTGACGGAATGCCCTTGGGTATCAGTGGTACCTTCAACTTCATGTTCGTGTTCCAAGCCGAGCACAACATCTTGATGCACCCCTTCCACCAGCTAGGCGTAGCGGGTGTGTTTGGTGGAGCGCTGTTCAGTGCGATGCACGGTTCTCTCGTCACCTCTTCTCTGGTGCGTGAGACGACCGAGACCGAATCTCAGAACTACGGCTACAAGTTTGGACAAGAGGAAGAGACCTACAACATCGTTGCAGCCCACGGCTACTTTGGTCGTTTGGTAGGTCGCACCAATGAGTTAATTCTAGGAACTCGCGCCAACAGCCGCACCCTGCACTTCCTGTTAGGTGCATGGCCTGTTATCGGCATCTGGTTCACGTCCTTGGGTATCAGCACGATGGCATTTAACCTAAACGGTTTTAACTTCAACCAATCGGTGTTGGACTCGCAAGGGCGTGTAATTAATACTTGGGCAGATGTGTTGAATCGGGCAAACCTGGGTATGGAAGTGATGCACGAGCGCAATGCTCACAACTTCCCGCTTGACCTGGCAATGCAGGAGGCTGAACCTGTGGCGATCGCCGCCCCCAGCATTCACAGCTAACCCAAACTTTTCAAAGCTTCGGTTGTCAGTTTAGCCAGTCATAGTGAGTGCTTGAAACGAAACTGAATTCTGACAACGCGATGATAGCGCCCTTAACATGGGCGCTTTTTTGTTGGAATCATTCTCCTAGATGAAGGCAGTTTGACAAACATCTTCTCAAACAATCCGTAGCTCAACACCTTGACTAGAGACTGCCATCCCAGATATGCTGTCACGCTAAGGTTGTCTTTTTTACACAAAGCAACCCTGTCAACCCAAAGATCTAGCGCCACTCAAGGCTGTTCGCGCAACCCTGAGCGGCTAACCCCCAAACTGATGTAGCTAGTCTGTCGGCTAACGGTGGATCTTAACACTCCCTCCCGACTTGTCATGTCAAAAAAAGTGTTGCTTCCCTTCAGGACATGAAAGTGAAAAGCTTAAACTCACTTTTAGTTCTCTATAACCACGGTTAATCTGAATAGTATTGCTCACGTCAATCAGTTGAGCATACAAAGCGACTAACTGGAGCCTTAAAATAGAGGTGCTGCATTGGGGTAACTTTATGCAAATAACCCTTAACCTGCCTGATAGCCTCAGTCAAACCCAAACCTTTAACCAAAGCGACTGGTTACGGGAAATTGCGATCGCCCTGTTTCAGCAAGAGCGCATTGGACTCAGCCGCGCTAGCAAAATTGCTGGCATCGAGTTGATTGACTTTCAAAAGCTCCTTGCTGAACGTGGTATCTGTGTTCACTACGATGTGGAGGACTTTGAGCAGGATGTCCAGCATCTACGCGATCGAGGCTGGCTGTGATCGTTGTCAGCGACACCTCTGCTCTTTCCAATCTTGCTCTCGTTGATCACCTCTGGTTGCTGAAAGCTATTTACCAAACCGTAATCATTCCTGATGCTGTTGCTAACGAACTGGCAGCAGCCAGCAATCCAAAAATCCCAACCATTCTTCAACTTAATTGGATTCAAACTAGATCCCTAAACAATCCACAACTCGCTGATCAGCTTCAACAAGAACGAGGACTGGATGTTGGAGAAGCCAATGCAATCGCTCTGGCGCTTGAACTGGAAGCTGACGACCTACTCATTGATGAACGTTTAGGACGGCAAGAAGCTCTTCGATTAGGACTCTCTATCATTGGCATTTTAGGCATTTTGCTCCTTGCCAAACACAGAGGAATCATCCTCCAAGTTCAGCCTGTCATGGATACCTTGATCGACCAAGCTGGTTTTCGTATTAGTCCTCAGTTGTATCATCGTGTCTTGGTCCTTTCTCAGGAACTTAAAACTCCATAAGTAGCAGTTTCAGCTTCCAGTCTCGTTACCAAACTCCAGTTTGGTAACGAGACTGGACGTTCACAAGTAAGAATAGAACCCCTTACCTAGCGATCGCCCTCTCATCTTTACTAGGGAAAGTAGGAATTAATCTACACGGTATACTTCACTCATCCTGCGTTTATACGCAAACGTATCGCCTTTCCTTCTTCCCCATCATCTATGAGCAATCCGTCCCCGGCACCTGTTCCCCCAACGGATGCAATTAAAGAGACGACTGAGAAACTAGCCGCCTTCGTGCAGTGGATTGCTCAACTCATCCAAAGTCGCAGCTGGTTCACGATTTTGCTGCTGCTGGATGTTGTCTTACTATTTGCAGCAAATCCGGGTGTCGCAACTAAGCTGTTGACCACGTTCTTTCCGCAGCAAACCCTACCAGAACAGTATCCCGGTTTGTTTTGGCTGACGCTGGGGCTAATCTTTGTTGTAGCGTTAGTTGTGGCCGTGCGAACGATGCCACAACCCGCAGCAGATGCGACTGACTTTACAGAACGTAAGGCGATTAAAGGATTGCGACCCTTTAGCGCCGAAGATGCCGAAATTTTTGCTCAGCTTCAGCGCAACCGCAGCCTAAAGGAATGTCTGGAATCAATTACAAGTAGCACCTTCCGCTTTGGAATTCTAATGGGTGAGTCGGGCAGCGGCAAGACTTCGTTTTTGCAGGCAGGTTTATTGCCCAAGCTTTCAACTTCACAAGGCGCTCATCGCGCTGTTTACGTCAAGTTTGCCGATCGCCCTCCCATCGACACAATTCGGTCTGCGCTAAGCGAACAACTGAAATTGCCCAAAGAAAAGGTTGCAACGGCTGATCTATTAACGCTTCTAAACATAGCAACTGAGGCGATCGCCAAACCGCTGATCCTGCTGTTTGACCAGTTTGAACAGTTCTTTGTGCATCACAAGCACAGGAGCGATCGCCAACCGTTTATTCAGGCATTGACGGATTGGTATGGTACAGAAACGCTTGCGGTGAAGATTGTGGTTTGCATTCGCGGGGATATGTGCGATCGCCTGGTCGAACTGCATCAGGCGCTAGGCTATTCGCTCGGGCCGCAGGAAGTCTTTCGGTTAGAGAAGTTTACGCCGATCGAAGCCGCCAAAGTGTTGCGCGTGATTGCTGACACCGAAGACCTGCAATTTGACGATCGCTTTGTTGCAGAGCTAGCAGAGCAAGAACTGGCAAATCGCGAAGACGGCTTGATTTCTCCCGTAGACCTGCAAATTCTCGCCTGGATGATCCAGCGGCAAACGGTTGAAGAACTGCGGGCGTTTAACCGCACTGCCTTTCAAAAGTTTGGCGGCGTTGAGGGCTTGATGACTCGCTTCCTAGAACGAACGCTAGACGCACGGATGATCAAAGCTCAGCGTGAAGCCGCTGTCAAAGTGTTGCTGGCGCTTACCGACTTAGAACGCAATGCCCGTGCCGGGGTGCTGACCATCACCGAACTCCAGACGAAGCTACAGAACACCGTCAAACCCGAAGAGGTTGAAGAGGCGGCTTCCTGGCTTGCTCGCAGCGATGTGCGCCTGATTACTCCCATTGAACACACCACCTCAACAGGTGATACCACAGGCTATGAACTAGCTCACGAACGTATCATTCCTGCCCTGATGCGCCTGGCAGGGCAAGAACTCAAAGCCGCCGATCGCGCCAACCAACTGCTCGATCGCCGCGTCAACGAGTGGCTGGGAAACCAGCGTAATTCTCGCTATCTGCTCACCTGGCGCGAACTGTGGATGGTGCGACTACAAAAGCCTTACCTGGTCTGGGGTGCCCAACACCGTCAAAAAGCCCAACTCTTGCATCAAAGCTATCGCCGCATTTACCAGTCAGCCACTGCTGTCGCATTGGTTACCCTGCTAACAATAGCTTCCAGCGGTTGGCTCCTCTACATCCCTCAAGGACAGATTCAACGAGTCCGCTGGGAGTTAGCAAGTCCGCTGCACAGAGTCGAGGATGAACAGGTTGCTGAAGCGGCGATCGCATTTGCTAAAGATGAACGCTGGCGACACGCATTCGACATTGTTAAAAAGCACATCAGTGATCCCGATGCAAATGTTCAATTTTTGAGTGATGCCGCCACAGCATCCGCTAAATTCGCCAATAGCAATATTGCCAAGCAAATTTTGACAGCAGCATTCCAAGTTTCTCAAACGCTCGAAGATCCCTTTAACCAGGCTGAAACATTAAGTGCCATTGCCGCAGCTTCTGGGCAACTCAAAGACACCAATGCTGCTAAGCAGATGCTGATAAAGGCTTTAGAAACTGCCCGAACTCTTGGAAGTACATCTGTCGGAGGGGATGCAGATGAGGAAAGTTCAGATGATAAATCTGAAACGCTAATTGCCATTGTGCAAGCATCCAGTCAACTAGGAGATCCCGTTTCTATCAGGGAGATACTAACAGCAACATCACATGAAATTCAATCTCTCAAAGATCCTTCTAATCAATTCGATGTACTGAATACTGTTGCCATAGCGTATGGACAATTAGGAGATATTGACACTGCTAAGCAGTTTTTGACAGATGCATTGCGGATTCAAACTGCTGAATCCACCTCTAGTCCATACGAGTCTGGCAGATTTGATGCTTTGATTACTATTGCAGGAACATATAAGCAATTAGGTGATACTGACACTGCCAGTCAGTTGTTGGCAGATGCATTTCAAATTGCTCAGGCTCTCGACGACCCTTCTGATAAATTTGATGCTTTGATTACTGTTGCCACAGCATACGGGCAATTGGGAGATGCTGACACTGCCAGTCAGTTGTTAGCAGATGCATTTCAAATTGCCCAGACTCTCGACAATTCTTCTGATGAATGGGGGGCAGGGGATAAGCTTGATGCACTCAGTGAAATTGTGGACGCAGTGAGTCAATTAGAAGGTACAGATGCCACTAGAAATATCTTGACATCGGTATGGCAAGTTGCTCAGGGTCTTGAAGCTTCTGCCGATCAATTTGATGTATTTATTGACATAGCTACAGCCTATGGACAATTGGAGGAACCAGATACAGCTCGACAAATATTAGAAGCAGCGCTGCAAGCCTTTCCAAAGCTCGAAGAATCTTCAGAAGGATGGGGGTCAGGCGGCTCTAACTCACTGATCAACATTGTGGAAGGATCTGAAAATATAGGATCTGCGATCGCTGCTAGAGACGTATTGATCAACGTATCGCGAGTTGCCCAAACCCTTGAAGATGCCTCTGATCAATCCGATGTGTTGAGTGCCATTGCGAAAGCAGCCGAGCGGTTAGACAGACAACTGAAAGATACAACTGCTGCCAGGGATGTTTTGACAGAAGTGTTACAGGCTGTCAGCATGTCTCAAAACTCTGCTCATAAATCTTATGTAATGTATGTCGTCGCATCAGTGTATTTGCAACTGCAAGATCCTGATACCGCGAAGCAAGTTTTAACGGACGCACTACAAATTGCCCAGACTATCGAGGACGACTCGACCAAATCTGACGCATTAAGTACGATGGCGTCACTGTATGGACAATTAGAAGATACTGATACTGCTAGACAAGTTCTGGCACAGGCACTTGAATCGGCAGAGATATCTGGTGAGCCTCAATCGTTAAGCTCTATCGCAGTGGCATACGCGAATCTGGGAGACTGGGGAGAAGTGTTGAGAGCATTGAGACGTTGTCGTGAAGAAGAAAGAGTACAGGCATTGACAGAGGTGTTGACGCTATGGGCAGAAAAGCGGAATCCGATGTTGCGAGAGTTGAGAGAAGAAGAGGAGGAGTGAAAGGGTAATCAATTCTCACCCCTTGAAGTAGTGAGTGAGTCGATCGCCCCTTACCCAACGCTTAGAGTTGGGTAAGGGGCGATCGCTTCTAAAAGGCGGATTGGAGAACCTTAGAATTGAGGTTTGATATGCTTATCCCACACATTTTTTAACTGCTCGGCATCTGCATTAGAAATCTGTCCAATCTTTGTTATCAGGAGTGACTTCTCTAAACAATCAAGACGAGAAAGGCGAACCGTTGAAGAAACACGTAACCCACTTTCAGCCCAATTATTCAACCGAACATCCATTTGCGTACGAGGTTGAGCAGAAGTGACGACCGCAGCTACAACATCATCACCATCTAGCCACAGAATCAAAATTGGGCGCTTTTTGGAAGATGCTCCACTCGTAAAGGGAATATCAGCCACCCAAAACTCACCGGGCTGGATAATCATCGTAAAGCCCTTCGTCTTCAGGTGAATATCCGCTTAGGAATGCATCGTGGATACGGACAGAAGGTTTCGTATCAAGCGATTCTTCAGATAACATTCCAGCGGTTTGAAGTAGTGGTTCTTTGGATGTGTCCGTTATCTTCGGAGATTGGTTAGACTGACTGAGCGCATTCACGAAGCCAAGCACTTTCCTTAATCCTGACTCTGGTAGATGATGTAGCTTAATTACAATTTCATCAATCAACGTTGCCATAGGAAAAGGGGTTTTGATGAAGGCTTGTACGTTCCTATTATGCCATCGCTCCAAGCCTGCGTGAATTGGATGGAACCTGACATTTCTGTTGGGTGTTACGCTTTGCTTCACCCAGCCTACGAATCTACTCGCGATCGCCCAAACGGACAAAGATCCAAAACAACACAGCGATCGCACGCTGGATTCTTGTAATAGCAACACTTTTGCCCGTGCAGCATTAGTGACTCGTGGTTGTCATAGATTTGCTGGGCTGTCCACTCTTTAGGAAGCTGCGCTTCGAGCAGTGCATGAGCTGGACCAACAGCAACATTGGCAGGAATTAAACCTAGACGAATCGCCACTCGATGATGATGACTGTCTACAGGCAAAGCAGGTAAGCGCAGGCGACTAAAGGATAAGACGGCTGCACTGGTTTTAGGTCCAACTCCGGGCAAAGATTCTAACCAGGCTCTTGCTTCTGGAACTGAGAACTCGGCTAAAAAGTCGAGAGATAAGTCACCGTCTCGACGCTCCCCGATTAGTCTCAGCACTTGCTGGATGCGGGGGGCTTTCTGTTCTGCCCAAGTGCAAGCGGCGATCGCCCATTCCACTTCTTGCGTCGGCGCATCCCTCACCGCTTCCCAGGTCGGAAACTGTTTCACTAATTGCTTAAAAGCCCTTCCCGAATCTGCATTGCGAGTGCGATGGGACAACAGTGAGGAAACTAACTCACTTAACGGGTCAAGATCATGAAAGTAAGGAATAGGGCAGCCATACTCAGCACACAGGCGATCGTGGATAAGTAGGGCTTTTTGTTGCAGGTCAGGCATGGGAGGGGCTAGGGGCTGGGGACTAGGGGCTAGGAGTTGGCGGTTTTCGGTGTCATTCATCTTAAATTGCTTTTGGGAGCGATCGCTGCTATCCAAAGACTGGTGTTTCTTCTGCCCATCAGTAGTCAAAATCTCTCACCAATCTTTAGCCTCTAGCCCCCAGCCCCTAACCTCTTTCCTAACCCCAGTATCAAATTTTCCTAAAAGATACTGAACATTCCCATCATCCGTGTCATGCTTTCTTCAAGCCAAAGCTACGGTTCAGGTCACTCAAGGCAAATCAGTGACTTCTGGAGGATAATGTGACCGATGTTTTCATTTCTTACTCGCGTCGAGACAAGGAGTTTGTGCAGCAGCTCCATACATCACTGTTGGCTCACAAACGCGATACCTGGGTAGATTGGCAAGACATTTTGCCTACTGAAAAATGGTGGAAGGCAATTGAAGCAGGAATTGAGGGCACTGAGGCATTTGTGTTTGTGATCAGCCCCGATTCGGCAACTTCTAAAGTTTGTACTGATGAAATTGAACACGCAATCAAACACAACAAGCGGCTGGTTCCGGTTGTGCGTCGGGATACTGATCCGGATCGAGTTCATCCTGCTTTGAGTGCCCACAATTGGCTTTTCATGCGGGAGAGTGACGATTTTGATATGGCGATCGCCCGTCTCCTCCAAGCGATCGACACCGATTTACAATACGTTCGCGCTCATACTCGACTCACCGTGCGAGCAGTGGAATGGGAGTCCGTAAAGCGAGACAACAGTTTTTTACTGCGAGGCAAAGACCTAGCTGCTTCGGAGCAATGGCTACGACAAGGTCAGCTAAAGCATCCTGCACCAACACCCCTTCAGGTCGAATATATTACCGCTAGTCGCACCGTTCAATATCGCAAACTAGAGCCGCGCAATGTAGTTTTGATTAGCACTGCGGCGGCTGCACTATCAATTGTGGTGAGTTTTTTTGGAGGCTTGCAGCCTTTAGAATTCGCTGCTTATGATCATCTATTTAGAATTCGACCCAGTGAGCCGCAGGACGATCGCTTCCTGATTGTAGAAGTGGATGAAGAAACCTCGCGGCGGCTGGATACAGAGTATGGAGCCAGCCGAACTGCCACCCTACCCGACCCTGTTTTGGCGGAGCTGTTAGAGAAATTGCAGCCCTACCAGCCTAGAGTGATCGGGTTAGATTTATATCGTCCTGGTGCGGCTCAGGCAGAGCTAGCGCCTCAGCTTGAGCAAGCGGAGAATTTAGTTGCCATTTGTAAAAGCAGTGAGACAAACTTGGAAGGCGAAATCATCGCTGATGGCACCCAACCTCCACCTGAGGTTTCCCCTGATCGCATTGGCTTTGGTGATTTCTTGCTCGAAGCGGACGGCAACCGGGTACGTCGCCAGATTCTCGATCAAAGTGCTGATCCTGAGTTTTGCGATACGAACACTGCTTTTAGCCTGCTCATTGCCCAAAAGTACCTGGAATCAGAAGGTGCTAACAGTGAGGCGATCGCTTCTCCAGACGGCACCTATCCCTGGAAGTGGCAATGGGGCGAGTCCGCTTTTCAACGGATCGGATATGGCAGCATTTACCATTATGTGTTTCCTAGCTATGTGGTTCTGCTCAACTATCGGGCTTACGAAGGCGATCCTGCCAACTTTGCCCCACGAGTGGGTTTGGCTAACATTTTGGAGAATCGGCTCACCGAGCAAGACCTGCAGCAATTTAGCGATCGCATTGTGTTAATTGGAATCACTGATGTCACGACCAGAGACAATGATTCCTGGTCTACGCCCTACGGAGAGCGTGAAGTTCCAGGTGTAATCATTCAAGCGCAAATGACTAGTCAGATTGTGAGTGCTGTTTTAGATGGACGTGCGACCATTTCTTGGTTACCCCTGTGGGCAAGTGTGCTGTGGATTTTGGGCTGGGGTGTATTGGGCGGATTTGTTGCCTGGTTTTTTCAGCGGCTCCTCTCCCTCAGTTTGGTTGGAGTGGTGACGATGGCCAGTCTTTATGCCATTTGCAGCCTATTGTTCATTGCTCAAGCCCTGTGGCTGCCGCTGATACCGCCTGCACTGGCCTTTTTGCTAGCGGGTTCGAGCGTCGGCTATATCACTTACAGGTTGCGTAAAGCCTGGTAGCGTTTATGTCTACAATTTCAGTACAGATTCAAAGTGCAAACCAATGAAACGGCGTTTTCGCAGCATACTGGTAGGGGTTTTAGTGTTGGCGATCGCCAATTCTTTTCTGAGCACTCCACCCGCACTGGCTCAGTCAGCTGTTTCACCGGGTTTGATACGTCGGGTATTGAATCTCTTTAATCCACCCAGAAATCGCAACAGTGGTACAGCGTCGGGACGGCAGTTTGCAGGAGCAAGTCGTGACCTTTGTCCACCCACCTCAACTGCGCTTACAGCCCTAGTGCCTGACACCAACTTGGGGCTAACTCTTGATGCCCATCCTACTTTGTGGTTTTACATTCCCTACGCCTCACCTCAGGACTACGAGACCGAGTTTGTCCTGATTGACGCTGAGGAAAACGACGTTTATAAGCAAAACTTTTCCTTACCCGCAGAGCCAGGAATCATCAGCATTCAAATTCCAGAGCAGGTTGCGCTAGAAGCCGGGGACTCCTACCGCTGGGTTATCTCCGTCATGTGCAATCCTGGCAATCGCTCAGGAGATGCAACGGTCAACGGCTGGATTCAGCGGGTCGATCGGGAGCTGGATGGTCAACTTGCACCGGCAACTTTAGAAGGTGAACTGCTGCTCTATTCTAAGAACGCTCTGTGGTACGAAATGCTAACTACGCTAGCCCAACTGCGCCGTGACCAGCCCGATGACCCAGAAATTGAAGCTGCCTGGAAGGAATTTTTAACCACTTCTGGGTTAAGCGAATCTGTAGCCTCAGCCCCCGTTACTTTGTGCTGCGCTGCAATTGATTAGTTTGTAGGGTGCTGTTAGCGAAAGCGATCGCCCCTATCGCCATTCCCCCGAAGCGTAAAAGTCCCATAGTCTCGTAGGTTGGGTGGAACAGAGCGGAACCCAACACTCCAAACTTGCTGTGCTACTACGTGACTACCGCCATTCCCCCTGAAGCGTAAAAGCCGCCCAATAATAAGGCGTTTGCCAGGTCGAGTTCCCATCCTGCAGCAGTTGAAGCTGGGCTGCCCGCAGTGCTTCTGCCGGTGAGTTGTTTTTATCGATTAACTCATCATAAAACCGACCCATTAGTGCGGCAGTTGCTTCATCATCAACGCTCCACAGACTGACCAAAACTCGCTCTGCTCCGGCATACATAAAGCCACGAGTTAACCCAACTAGCCCTTCTCCTCTCAGATTTGCTCCCAGTCCTGTGCGACAGCCGCTCAGGACTACTAACTCAGCAGGAAGACTCAGGTTAAACATATCTGTGAGGCTAAGAAAATTTTCTCCTTCCAGTGGTCTAATTTGTTCGTCGTATTGCGATAGCACCAGCCCAGATTCCCCAGGTGAGCGATCGTTGAGGAAGCCGTGAGTCGCAAAGTGCAAAATCTGATATTGATTTAACTCCTCGTCAAAGACTCTTTCCCGATTTGCCTCAAAGCCAGTCAATGAGAGAAAATTTTCTCCTTCATCTTCAGCAATTTCAATGATCTCGCGGGCTTCTTGACTGGTGCCCAATAACCGAGCATACGCTTCAGTGGGAGGGCTTGGGGCTCTTCCAGTTGTGGAAGTTGAAGCTGTTTCTTGCCCTGCTGCAAGTTCTAAGAAACGAGGATCTTGGCGGTTAAAAACAGGATCGGCAATCACTGCTAACTGTCTGGGAGCAGGAGGGCGATCGCCCAATCTCTCTCGAATAATTGCCAGAGCAGAAGCCGATGGCAGGTTTACAATCTCATGATTGACGATCAGTGGTTCTGGCAAATTTTGGGGGTCAATAGGAATGCTTTCAGCTTGCGGAATTGGAATGGCGCTAAAGGGAATGTAGTGCAACGAGCCATCTGCTACAACTAACAGTCTCTTATCTCCCAATTGATCAGCAGCAGGGCCTAAAATCATGCGGCTTAACTCCATCCCAGCCTGGGCAGTGCGAACCGCTTTGACTCTTTCACTTGGCACAGTCAAGAAGTTATAGAACCGCCGAGATGCCGCATCGATCGCTGCCCGTCCAGGGAGTTCGTAAGTTTTAACCTCGGTATTAGAAACCAGCCATAAGTAGCTGCGTTCCTCTCCCAGCCAATATTCCAGCAGCAGCGTATCGTCATCCAGAATTTGGGCTTGGATGTCTTGCACGCTTAACGCTTCTGGCTGCGTAATTTCTGCATATTCTGGATTGCTGGCGCGAATCTGTTCTTGAACCGTCTTGTACTGGCTCAAAACCTGATCAATTTGCTGCTCAAGCTCAGTCTGCTGTTGATCTAGCCGAGTTTGCCGCTGGTCTAGCTGGATCTGCGCTGCAAGCGCCTGAGTTAGAACTGCTGTGATATCCGCACTGGGTTTGTCAGTCGGGCTGCCAATGTCCCCAAGTGTACTCTCTACAAGACTTGCGATCGCCTCAGCATCGATCACCCCTGTAGAATCCGCAACTTCTGGAGGGCTCTCGATTGAGAGTTGCTGCAGCGAGTTCAAGGTCTGTTGCTCGGCGCTAAGCTGTTCCCACTCCGCCTCCAAGCTTCCAAACTGTCGCCGCAGCCTACGTTCCGCTTGCACCAATTCAGGATCGCCTACGTTCTGATAAGCTTCTGCTCCTGTCAAAATTTCTAAAAGGCTACGTGCCCGTGCCCGTTCGCTGGTTTCCAGAGCCAAAGCACCAAATTGCTTGTCATCATCAGGTCTTTCCGATGGAGCTGCATCAAGATATTGATGTAGGAGGCGTAGTAGCTCTGATTTTCAGCAAAGAACGAGGCGCGATCGCGATAAAACTCAAAGTTATTCTGCTCTGAAATCAGCGCGGTCAGCAAATCTTGATTGTTGACTCTGGTAGGCAACTGCTCAATCAGGTTAAATACCGACTCAATGTTTAGGTAAGCGTCAATCGCCTCATCCAGTCGCCCTTCTGCCCTAAGTGCGTTTCCCAAATTGACATACTGAGTCGGGGTTGGATCAAGACGTGTTGCCACTTGATAATCTTCGATGGCGGCATCAATTTGTCCCAGTTCTGCGTAGGCAACCCCTCGATTGTTGAAGGCAGCGGCGAGCTGGTTGTTTAGCTCGATCGCTCTGGTGTAGGCGGCGATCGCCTCCTCTCGGCGATTTTGAGAGCGCAAAACTCGTCCCAGCGTGTTGTAGTCTTCTGCGGTGGCGTTGTCAGGCTCTCGCAGGGCGATCAACCTGGGGTCGATCGCATTCACGCGCTCGTAGACTTCTCGTGCTTCTTCAGGGCGATTAAGCTGAGTCAGCACAAACCCCAAGTTGTTGTAAGCCACCACCAGCGTAGGAGATAGCTCAATTGCCTGACGATAAGCTTGAGCTGCTTCCTCTAACCGTTCCAGGCTACGCAGCGAATTTCCCAAGTTGTTATGGGTTGTGCCCAAGGTTGGGTTAAGTTCGAGAGCAATTTGGTAAGCGGCGATCGCTTCCTCATGATTGCCCTGATTGCCCAAAGCCCGACCCAAATTAATGTAGTCAATCACGTTGGTAGAATTGGCGTTGTTGAGAACAGCACTAGCTTGTGCCTGAGCCTGCTCCGCCTCCTGGGGTTGCCCCAAATCTCGCAATACCTCAGCCAGGTTGTTGTAGGCGTTGGCCAGATTAGGATCAAGCCGAATTGCTTCGCGGTAGGCATCCGCTGCCTCTTGCAATCGTCCCCGACGCGCCAAGACGATGCCCAAGTTGTTGTGGGCAACAGCAAGATTAGGGTCAATTTGAAGAGCTCGACGGTAGGCGGCGATCGCTTCATCCACCCGTCCTCGCGCCGCTAGAGTCCTGCCTTCTACGACGGCATCTAACGCATTAACTGTGGCAGGAGCCGCTTGAGCATAGGTTGAATCGGACGAAGCGCCCCGAATACTTTGGGCAACAGTACTTTGTGGGAACAACACCGAGCACAGAATGACTAGCGAAACAGTTAACCGAAGCTTGCTCATAGTTCCTCTTTCAGCAGGAGAGAATCACAACTGAGGATTGCCAAGTCAATCAGCCAGGAAACTTAGTCAACCCAAGTCAAAACCGAATAGCACTGAGTATAGAACACTACTGGAGCAGCCCATAAATAAGAGTTATTTACACAAATTTACAAAAAACCTTGCAAAAAACCACAATAGGCGTAAATACTATAGATAAGGGAGAAAAATCCTCACCCCATACATCCAAATCATTTGTTGTAAACTAAGCACTCATTAATCATGACAACGACTCTACAGCGGCGCGAGAGCGCATCCCTGTGGGAGCAGTTCTGCAACTGGGTAACCAGCACCGACAACCGCCTGTACGTAGGCTGGTTCGGCGTTCTGATGATCCCCACCCTGCTCTCTGCCACCATCTGCTTCATTATTGCCTTCATCGCAGCTCCTCCCGTTGACATCGACGGTATCCGTGAGCCCGTTGCCGGTTCCTTGATGTACGGCAACAACATCATCACTGGTGCAGTTGTGCCTTCCTCCAACGCGATTGGTCTGCACTTCTACCCCATCTGGGAAGCGGCTTCTCTCGATGAGTGGCTCTACAACGGTGGTCCTTACCAGTTGGTGGTATTCCACTTCCTGATTGGCGTGTTCTGCTACATGGGACGCGAATGGGAACTGAGCTACCGCTTGGGCATGCGCCCCTGGATCTGCGTGGCTTACTCTGCACCTGTTGCAGCAGCGACCGCAGTATTCTTGATCTACCCGATTGGACAAGGTTCCTTCTCTGACGGAATGCCCTTGGGTATCAGTGGTACCTTCAACTTCATGTTCGTGTTCCAAGCCGAGCACAACATCTTGATGCACCCCTTCCACCAGCTAGGCGTAGCGGGTGTGTTTGGTGGAGCGCTGTTCAGTGCGATGCACGGTTCTCTCGTCACCTCTTCTCTGGTGCGTGAGACGACCGAGACCGAATCTCAGAACTACGGCTACAAGTTTGGACAAGAGGAAGAGACTTACAACATCGTTGCAGCCCACGGCTACTTCGGTCGCTTGATCTTCCAATATGCTTCCTTCAACAACTCTCGTGCACTGCACTTCTTCTTGGGTGCATGGCCCGTGATTGGCATCTGGTTCACGTCCTTGGGCATCAGCACGATGGCGTTCAACCTGAACGGTTTCAACTTCAACCAGTCGGTCATCGACTCACAGGGTCGTGTGATTGGCACCTGGGCTGACGTATTGAACCGGGCGAACCTGGGTATGGAAGTAATGCACGAGCGCAATGCTCACAACTTCCCGCTCGACCTCGCTTCTGTGAAGGCTCCTAGCATTGTTGGCTAGACTCTAGTCACAGCTCAAGCAAAAGCG
>NZ_JACJPC010000067.1:0-2086 GCF_014695875.1 Leptolyngbya sp. FACHB-541
AGATCCTCATTGGTCTCATAATTAATTGGAAAGGGCAGTGTAGCTGGCTCGGTCAGGAGTTTAGCTTGCCAGTCAGCTGCTTCGTCTTCACCTTTTGGAAAACAGGTTGCTGCCTTGTTTAAGGTTTCTAACCAAGTACGCCAAGATAAGTCTCGTCCTTTTGGAATCCTTGTGCGTTGAAGAGTGTTGAGCAGACGTTCAAGACGGATTTCTGTTTTGCGACGACGTTTGGCAAACTTTTTGAAATCTTCATCTTGAACGGGCAGTTTGCAACCATTTTTAAGTAGGTAAGCGATCGCACATCGAGTTAAGGTTTCCTCTGTTTCGTCATAAAGTTTGAAGAGAGCACTAGCAACATTTACCTCTGCCTGTTTTGTCGCTTGCTTACCTTTCTTCTTACTGCGGGTTCTCTTAGCTTGTGGTTTGTTGCTTTCTGAGTCTGGCTCATTCATTTGCGTGAGAAGTTCACTGGCTCTCGCTTTCAAAGTATTGATATCACTCTGACTAGCAACTATTAACTCATCATCACTCTAGAGAATAGCTAACCAGCGGGTTTGACCAGCAATCTGATTTCTGAGGCGGGTTTGAAGAGCCAACCAAGATTTGAAGATTCGGTATACGGTTGTGTTCGCTGAGGTATAAAACCTTCCTGGCTGTCCTGCAAATCGAGGATCTTGCTTTAGTTGCTTACAGGCTTTGCTAACAGTTTCAGAGGAAATTTTACCTGTGTGGCACCACTCCTCGAAATCAGAATCTTGAGCGATGTGCTTCAGTAGCTCATTGATTAGAGGAGTATGTTTTTCTGCCATCAACTGCCAAAGGGTTCGGCGAGTTTCTTCAGTTGCAACGAGCCTGCATTGGATTGTCTTGGTACTCATAGGACAGTTCCCTAATTTTAATGAAGGCAGGAGGTTGGAATGATAATTTGAGTTGGGCGATCGCAGCTTTGATCACTCCAAGTTCAATTGGAGGAATAATACATTAGTTCTACTCCTTTATGAAGCTAAAATAAGCCTTAAGTTTTGTCGCTGTGACAACCGCTCTGACTATGGCTCTTGCTCCCCGCCCCCTGACTCATCGACACTGGAGTGCATTAAGGACATATCTTCAGCCTTTGGATGACGAGCAGATGGAACTCGATGAATTTCTCAAGAATTGGGATGTTTCACGCGAGGAGTTAGCGTTCATCTGTGATTGCTCGTTAACTACAGTCCACCATTGGTTTTCACAGGGGGAACATCGCAGAATTCCTTCTGAAAAGCACAAGCAGCGATTAGCACTGGCACATCATATCTGGGTGACGACTGAGACTGAACCAGAGTATCTACAGACGTTGCGGCAGATGTATCACAAGAAATTTAGGCGAAAACCGCTGTTGTAGAGTTTTCCAAATGACAATATATTCTTGCCACTTCTAGTAGTTCAAACGTATTATTCTGCTGAATTCGCTTGGGAATGGAAGGAGCGTTGCCTTCTGTTTCGTGGTTATTAAATATCAGCAGGTTGGGGGTACAGGATGATTGGGGAACCAAAGCCGTTTCCATCTATATGGGTAACGTGGCTGGCTCGATTGATGGCAGATGAAGTTCAGTGTCGCTGGGCAATTTGGTTTCGCACTCACTATAAGTACGAAAAGCTAAGTTCTAATTTTGACTCGGCTAAGTGGAACGCCAATCATCAGGCTTTATTGCGAAGGCGTGCTGCTGAGTTGGAGACAGAGGGCTACACACTGTATTTGGAGGGGGAGAACTGGTTTGAAATTACAGGGAGGAGTTTCCTGGTTAAGGTATCAGGAAAACCAGATATTTTGGCGATCGCCGATCAACAAGGATATTTGGAGGACTGCAAAACGGGACGGAAAAAGAATTCTGATTTCGGCGTTGCACAATAGAAGTATGATGCAATGTTCACACTGTCAATCCAACCAAACCGTCAAGAACGGACGACGCAAGGGTATCCAGAACTATCTGTGTCACAGTTGCGGTCGTCAATTTCGTGAAACTCACACCCCTCAAGGTTATTCCTTAGAGGTCAAGGCACACTGCTTGAACCTCTATCTCAATGGCATGGGCTTTCGTGCGATAGA
>NZ_JACJPC010000068.1:0-9072 GCF_014695875.1 Leptolyngbya sp. FACHB-541
GACAACACCTCACGATGTTGCCCTTGCATTTCGCTAACCCTTCACCTCCATCAGGTTGGGTAGAGGACTTTCACCTCCAAGTGATTGGCCATGCCTGGCGCACGGGAATTTGTGCAGCAGCTTGCTGCACCATTTGCTCATCTGGGTAAGCCTCGGCAAAAGCCCTCATGTACTTCAAGTTGCGGGGAGAAAAGCCTTTCATCCCTGGAAACTCTTGCCGCAGGTCCTTGGCCAACCGCTCAATCACCTTGGCTCCCCATCCCTGCTGCTGCTGGCGGTCCAGAATCTCCTGCCCAATGTTCCAATAGAGCGCTACCAGTTCCCGATTCACGGACAGGGCAGCTTTCACCTGAGCCGTCCGAATCCGTTCCTTCAGATTCCGCAGGAATTGGTCATAATCACTTCCTGCATTGAACAAATCAGCCATAAATTAGGACGTTTGCGGCACTGAACTATCGTATTAGCGGATGCTGTGCGGACCATCGCCACTGAGATACTGATTTTAATCGATTTGTATTACAGTTTTAACGATATAAATTGTTTTAACTAATTATATAGTTTAAAGCGTTGAGAGAGCGACTTCAGGAAACGGGGCGATCGCCACTGTAGATCTCTTCACCCCAAGCAATCAATTCGGTATAGCTTGCGTTCGTCGCCCCCATTTTGTTGGGTTCTACATGGAGTGAATGGCACTCTTCTTTAATGACAATTCATCATTCTGACCAAGTTGGCAAAGCTCTCTGCCTGTTGAAGAAGGGACTGTATCCCTACATCGAGCAGAAGATGCAGCGTGTTTATCGGGATACCTGGCTAGTGAAGGCAGAAGCCTGTCTTCCTCAAGGTTTCACCTTAAAACGAACCATTCAAGAAACACTGCGTGAGGATGTCTCTGCACTCTTGATGGTTGTCTCTAGGCAATGGGACAAGGTCTTCAAAACGTCTCTGTCACACACAGATCGTGCTCTCGTAAGTGAACTCATCGAAGTTCGCAACAAGTGGGCACACCAGACACCATTTTCAACCGAAGACCTTTACCGCGTTCTGGATAGCGCCTCCAGACTATTGACTGCGATTGATGCACCAGAGACAAAGGTGGCAGAGCAGCAACGGCAAGATGTACTCAGCTTGATGCTTCAGGAGCGATCGTGCTCTAGTCCGCATGAAATCAGAGATGCTGCAAAAGAGTCCAAAGTCAGAGATCTACTGCACGATCTCCTAGAACAACTGCCCTTCCAAAATGCTCTGCTGCTCTATCGCGCCTTGACCCACCGCACCTATGTGTATGAACATCCCACCGAAACGGAAGGGGACAACGAGCAGCTAGAGTTTCTGGGTGATTCAGTACTAGGCTTCCTGGCAGGTCAATACCTTTATCGGGCTCATCCTGGACAGAGCGAAGAAGCGCTGACAAAAGGTCGCTCTAACCTAGTGGACAACCAGCGACTAGCAGAGTTTGCTACGACCTGGAGCTTGGGTAAATGGATGTTCCTGGGTAATGGTGAAGCATCGATGGGAGGACGTACCAAACCATCCCTTCTGAGCAATACCTTTGAAGCAGTGATCGGTGCATATTACCTCGACTCCAGCATGGAGGCAGTTCGTGTGCTGGTAGAACCTCTCTTTATTGGTGCTGTTGCAACGACTTGTGCTGACCCCAAAGGCAAGCTTCAACAGTATGCCCAGAAGGAATATAGCCAAATTCCAGAGTATGTAGTCCTTACTGAATCAGGACCCGACCACGATAAAATTCGCGTTGTTGAAGTGCGGATTGCTGAGATGCCCTTTGGGCAGGGAACAGCACGCGGCTCAAAACAAGCGGCAGAGAAAGAAGCAGCGATCGATGCTTTAAAGAGACTGGTCCTCTGCTAGCCAGGTAGAAACTCTAAGAAGAACAGCTTTAACGGTATAAATAGTTTTTACTGTTTATACCGTTAAAGCTGTTTATTTTGAATTAAATTCCTGAAAGTTTGCTCCCTCCATTTACCCCAGGGGAATACTGGGCTTAAGGTTTAAAGAAAACGGGAGAGCTGAGACGATGCTAGAGCATAGAAAAAACGAGGGGTACTTCCCAATTCCACTATGGTTGCACCGGAATGATATTAAAGGATTAGGATTTGATGTTGATCAGCTAACGGATGGTGACATGGAATACCTGACCCAGCGAATTGCTCAGGATCATCTAGGGCGATACTACCCCGGCTCGATCCGACAAACGCTGGAGTCTTACATGAAGCATGGAAGGAAACCAGACGACGAAGCCGTTTAACTGAGGCTATGTCTACAAACCTGAACCTCAACCTAGAAAAGTATAAACAGGCAAAACTATTTATAGTATTAAAACTATTCATACAGTATTTTCTATTTTTTCATTCTCAAAATATCCAGAACCTCGTCAGTTAGCTTTTCGATCTCTTCAACAGCTGCCGAGGCCTTGCTCCCAAGACTATGAACCGTCTGTCCAAACACCGCTGCTTGGCGATACACCTGTCGGTGCCTGAGCTGCGTTTGGGCCAGGACAATCCCAAATTCAGGCAAGACCTCCAAAGTTTCTTGCGCCAGAGTTGTGTTGGGCTGGCACTGATTCATCATCAGCCGAGCTTGCAGTGTTTCATTGATGTCGCTGACATTCTGGATCACCTGGCGGATGCCGACAGCTGCCCACATATCCAACGGAGAAGGAATGATAGGAACCAGAGCCAAGTCAGCGATGAGCAGAGCGCTCTGAGGTACTGGAGAGTCTGCTGCTGGCGGACAGTCAATGATGATGCAATCATAGTCATCAATCAGCTTCTTGACTTCTCTGTGGACTTTGCCGCTTGCAGCACTGAGACCCACAACCGACGCCGGGAAAGGGGCGTCATCTTCTGCTGAGGCAGCCCAACGGGTCGCAGTACCTTGAGGATCAGCATCGACTACGAGAACTTTGTTACCCCGGCGAGCGATCGCGCCAGCAAGTTGCATACTCACGGTAGTTTTACCGGAACCACCCTTCTGATTAACGACAGCAATAATTTTGGCAGTCATAGAAATTATACAAATAGTAAAAAGTGTTTATACAGTTTTTACAGTTAATAAGTTTTATACGGTTTGCTCTAATGCCGACATTCTTGCATACTTATAGAGAGACTGAAATAAACATACTATTTATATAGTTTTTACAGTTAAAATAGTTCAAGTAATTCCACAGGAATTAGCTGCTGTTGAAATAGCTAATAGGGAAATCGCGAATAAAGTCTCTATACGGTTTGTAGTTTATATACAGTTTATATTATTTCTACCCCTCCTCAAAAATCAGCTAGCCCTATGACCAAAAAAAGCATGAAGTCAGCACTTAGCGCTTCCCTTAAAGCAGAAGACGAGACCGTTAGAAACCGATTTGAGAGAGCAGAGAGCTTGCTAGAAAACAAATTCCCGTCAAGCGACCGACTGGAATCGACTTCTGGTTCAGAAGAATCCGTTAGCAAGGAGCAGGCTAAAAAGGAACGGGTAATCCGGGACAGCTTTACTTTACCCTCAGGTGATTATGAATTGATTGCAGCATTACGGCAGCGGTGTCTCAAGTCCGCCGTGAACGTCAATAAAAGCGAGGTGATTCGAGCGGGACTCCACGCTCTCAATCAGCTCTCTGACGAGGACTTACTCTATGTTGTTGACGGTTTAGCGAAAGTGAAAACCGGACGACCTGCAGAAAAAGTATAAATTATATATACGGTATATACGGTTAAATGGATTAAATTCAGTTTGGGTTACCAGAAGTTAAAGCCAACAATTCCATTCGCCAAAGGCTAGTTCGCAACTTGACCTGGACAAACCGGCAGATGCAACTAAGCCTGGATTAACGCAGAACTAGTTTTAGCAGAGGAAGAATTTTGGTCGTTTGTGAGGAGTCAAAGACAACTGTCCCATGTAGAGCTGCAAATGGGACAGTTGTTAGCATCCATTCCTTAACGCTCAAAAATTTTCCTCTGCTAAAACTAAGCCAACCTTAATAGCTCGCAACTGTGCGTTCGCTATTACTACTTGAATTGCTGACATAGCTCATAACGACTCTCGAAAGTTGTTTGTAACTTATCCAGCCGATTAATCAACTGATATAGGTAAGAAGACAATCTTTTAGTCTTCTCGAAGCGCCAAGCCTCCACAGTAGTGAGGTATTCAACAAAATGCTTTGGCTCACAACTGCCACTGCCGTGCCACGAGTGAAAGCCCTTGTGTAGGTCTTCGTGCATTGCCAAAAGGTTCTCATGGATTGCGGCTAAGTCTGGACGTGTCGAACAGCCTTCCACTCTGGCGGCACTCTGGTCGAAATGTTTGGGTTAGGTTGTCCGCCCATTGTTATCTTTAGAAACTCTTGTCATGACTTTACCCAAGTTCACCGTGTAGACATCGGGGCCTTTTTATTCTCAATAAGAGAGCATTTCGAGCAATAAGGGGTTATTCTCTGCCTACGCTCAGCAAAGCTGCCGTGAAACGTAGTAGAGCCGTTCGTAATCCAACCGGAATACGAATAAAATGGGGAGAACACTTTTCTGAGGAGAGTTATGCCGCGTGATGGAAAGACGAATCGATCCGGCAGCGCTGCAATTTTAGAACCGGATGAACTGCAAGATTTGTTTGCTGAACTGAATGACCCCTACCGGGCGATCTCCCAGATCTGTTATTTGACCGCTGGCAGGATTGGCGAAGTGGTGAGCCTGCGAGTTGAGCATCTGAGAAATGGCTATGTCGTTTTCCCAGTTCCTAACACGAAGACTAACGAAACGCGCAAGGTGGTCATGTCGGAGCCGTTGCAAAAGGTGTTGGAGCGAATTAAGCCAGCAGCAGGGTATCTCTTTCCCTCTGGCTCCAAGACTGGATACATCACCGCCAGGGCAGTGGAGAAGCACGTCAAGTTAGCAGCTGAATTGTTGGGCTTTGAAGGAGTGAGTTTGCACAGCTTTAGGCGATCTCGGCTGACTCACTTGCATGAGCAAGGTTGGGGGCTGCACGAACTGAAGCGAGTGAGTGGGCACAAGTCACTGTCGCAGCTCCAGGCTTATCTGGGTGTGGATCAGGCGGTGGTAGATGAGAAGCTAAAGCGGGCTGATGCGGGGTTCGAGGTGGCTTGAAAGGGGAATCTTAGAAGTAGAGATGATGAGGCGGCATTTGGCGGGGGCGATCGCGGTTTACAGTTGACATTGAGTTAAACTCAGCGGAGCCGTCATTCACCCCGCTGAGTTTAACTCAATGCCGATTTGAATTGAGTAGGGTAATGACTGCACTAACGAGTTGTTCTGGCTCTAGTGGTTTCGTCAAATGTTTTTGAAATCCAGATTGCAGCGCTTTTTCCTGATCGATTTCTGTGGCATAGGCAGTAAGCGCGATCGCGGGAATCATTGCGCCTTGAGCCGGTGGGCGTGAGCGGATCTGCTGCATCAGCATATAGCCATCGATTTCTGCCATACCGATATCACTGACAATTACATCTGGGATCAAGCGATCGAGTGCCTGCAACGCTTCTGAGCCAGAGGCAGCGGCAATCACCGTTGCCCCCTGTCGTTCCAGCAGAAACGCCTCAAACTCGCGGGTATCGGTATCGTCATCTACAAGCAAAATGTGCACATTTTGAAGCTGCATTTCTGAATTGGCTTGAACCTGAATGGGTTCAAGATTGAGCGGGTTTGCTTGCAACGTCGGCAACTGCACAATGAAAGTTGAGCCTTGATGCTCACCGCTACTTTCTGCTTGAACCGTGCCGCCATGTAGTTCCACAATTTGCCGCACGATCGCCAACCCCAACCCCAGACCACCAAATTTGCGAGTCGTTGAGCCGTCTTCTTGCCGAAAATACTCAAACACATGAGGCAGAAATTGCGGACTGATTCCCTTGCCCGTATCGATGACTCGAATTTGCACCGTCGAATTGCCCAAGCTGCCTTCCTCAGCAACTTGCTTCAGTTGAATTGTCACCTGCCCACCGTTGCCTGTGAACTTGAGTGCATTGGTGAGCAAATTCCAGACCACTTGTTGCAGCCGGGCAGCATCGCCAAAGACTGGAGCAACATCCGAATCAAGGTCAAGCGTGATTTGGATGTTTTTCGCGTCTGCCGCTAAACTCACGGTTTCAACAGCAGCAGCAATGATAAATGCCAAACTGACCGAAGTCGCGCTTAAGCTCAGCTTGCCCTGCATGATGCGGGAAATGTCGAGCAAGTCCTCAATCAGTTGCGCTTGGAGTTTGGCGTTACGCTCGATTGTGGCTAAGGCATCCTTTTGACGGGCAGGAGCGACTTTGCCGTTTCGCAGCAGTTGTGTCCAGCCCAAAATCGGATTTAAGGGCGATCGCAACTCGTGGGACAGCACGGCGAGAAATTCATCTTTGATGCGGTTCGCTCGTTCTGCTTCTTCTCGTGCTGCCTGTTCGCGATCTAAAACTTGTTTGCGTTCCGCTTCAGTCTGTCGCTGTTCAATCAGGTCGGCAGCCTGACGCGCCAACAGATCCAGAAAACGGAGTTCTTGCTCAGTCGGTCGGTGGTGTTTACGCCAATGCGTCGAAACCATACCGATCCGCCTACCTGAACGTCCGATGAGTGGGGTAGATTGGGCAGAAATTAACCCAGTCTTGAGATGTAGACGGAGAGATCCGTCAGAGTCTTCGCTTTCTAGTGCATCAAAATCTACAAAGGCGCGCTTACCCGTTGCCAAAACCCTACCGCAAGACGTGATTGAACTGGCACTCATGCGCTGGAAACGCTTAGTAACGGTTCGATCAATCCCCTGGGTGGCGATCAGCACTAGCTCTTGGGTCGATTCATCCAGCGCTTGAATTGAACCGGTATCTGCCCGTGTCAGGGTAATTGCAGCAGAGACAATTTCGTCGTAAAGCACCTGAATGTTGTCTTCAGCGATCATTCGTGCGCTCAAGTCGCGCAACAGCCGAGTATTTTTCAGATCGTGGGTAATGATGGCTTCAGCTTGTTTGCGATCGCTGATGTCAGCAAACACGATCGCCACCTGGCACATGGCTGCATCGCCGACCCGCGACACCAAAACGTCAAACCAACGATCGAGCGCATCCGAGCGCACTTCAGTGCGGATAGACTCACCGGTGTGAATGACTTGTGCGTAAAGGTCATTCCAATACTGTTCCAGTCCCGGTATCAGTTCACTTGCCCTTTTGTCTTCTGGGTTGGCAATACCGGTCTGTCGTTTGAAGGCTGGATTGGCTTGCAAAATGCGGTGATCAAACGGCTTGCCCTCGGCATCAAAGAGCAGTTCAATCGTGCAAAACCCTTCGTCGATCGACTCAAACACAATGCGATACTGTTCTTCAGATTGACGTAGGGCGGCTTCTGCCTGTTTGCGTTCGTCTTCGACGCGCACGCGATCGGTGATATCTACCGCCGTTGCGTAAAGCACTTGTGCTTCTAAGTGAGGCTGCGCTCTCCAGAGCAACCAGTGGTAGGAGCCGTCTTTGTGCCGATAGCGGTTTTCAAACGCAAACGTTTCATTGCCTGATAACACGCTGACGCTTTCCGACACAGATGCGAAGATATCGTCTGGATGCAGGAAATCAGTCCAGGGGCGGGATGTCATTTCCTCAGGTGTCCAGCCGAGAATACGCTCAAAAGCTGGGCTGACCCAGTGGAAATAGCCGTGGCTGCTCATAATCACTTGTAAATCTGACCCCGCGGCAAGAAACCGATCTCGTTCCTGCTCAACTTTTTTGCGTTCAGTAATGTTGGTAAACAAAACGGCGAACTGATGGTCTTGCGGCTCGCCGATGCAAAAAGCGTTGATGTCAAACCAACGATCTAGAGCACTTGCGTAATTCTCGAATCGAGCAGATTCCCTACTTTGTACGACTCTGCCATAGATTTCAACCCAGTAAGCTTCAAGGTTGGGAGCGAGTTCCCGCATCCGTTTTCCTGTGGCTTGCTCCAATCCGGTGAGGTGTTCAAACACTGGATTAACTTCAAGAAAGCGGTAATCAGCGGGTTTACCGTTCTCATCAAACAGCATCTCGCAAATGCAGCAACCCTGGTCGGTCAACTTGAACAACGTCCGGTATCTTGCTTCGGATTCACGCAGTGCATCTGTTTGGGTACAGTTTTGCGACAGTACCGATGCGTGCGGCATCGCTTCGGGTCTTTGAGCTTGATTGAGTTCAGCTAACCGACTTTGTACTGCTGCTTTCAAGCTCTCTGACCAGGTTTCGATCCCACCCAGTGGCGTTTGCGACCAGTCATACGATCGTAGTAACGCACTGATCTCGCTGTTCCCTGCAAAAGGGGAGTCAGCAATTTCCTTTGGTTCCTCCGCCCTCATGCTTTTAGCTCTCTTGCGGAAAAATATTTTTCTCGCATGTCCTGGCTATGTTCTCGTAATGTTGCGTTGGGCGATTGGGACAACTGATGGAGTAGTATATCAATTTGCTTGAGTGCTAAGGGCGAAGGCGTAGCATGTCCATTTTCCCAGCGGTTGATCGTGGGAAAGGAGACGCCAAGCTGAGCCGCAAACTTTTCCTGAGTCAGCTTTAAGGTCTGCCGGAGTTCTCGAATCAGCTGACCAATAGCGGGTTGTTCGATCCCTAAATAGTCCTGATGAAAAGCCACATCGTTCACACTTTATAAAGTCCTTTATCTATATGAACGTCGTTTATTTTGAGAAGAAATCTATCTATCTCAGGGTTAGGAATGGATTTAGGTACCTGAACATAACTTCTAACTCAGCATTTTACGATTACGCAAACCAACGCCAATTGCTAGGGAGTTTGATCCCCTATGGGGGGTGATGAGCGAAGCTGTTACGAAATGCAATTAGGCTGAAACCAGTGCGGGCGCAGGGATTGAGAGCAGTTTGCATGTACTAAAAATTTCTGTTGTATCTCTCATTTGCCTCTACTGGCTAACGAATTTACGTTGTTTCAAGCTTGGGATTTGGTCTAATTGCATCTGGTGACAGCTTCGCTCTCATCACACCAATCTGCGGTCACCAAGCAGCGGGTCACGGTCATTTATCGTGGAACGCGACCCATGTCGTGACCGAACAGCGGTACACTTAAGGTCTAAATACACTTTTGAGAGATCAAGA
>NZ_JACJPC010000069.1:0-75160 GCF_014695875.1 Leptolyngbya sp. FACHB-541
CTAGAGCAGCTATAGGCTTATGCTAGTGCACTTAGCTTGCTTCTACTTGAGTGACCGTGGCGTACTACAGAATGAGGCTGTTTTGCCTGATTTTCCTATTCGCCAACAGCAACATTTACTTGGAAAGATTAGGGGCCACAACATCGGGAAAACTCTCAAAGTTACGGCGAACCCAATCCATACCGACTTCGTTGTTGAGTTTAATCTTCTGCGGAGTGTTTGGATAAAGCTTGCTCAGAATATCAGCATCTTGATCAATCACCACCTGACCGAATTTGAGATAGGTACTACCAAACAGCCTAAAGGCAGGATGTTTTGCTTGTCCAAACAGTAGGATGTAAGTCCGGGTGCGGTTTTCGGCTTCTGGAATAAAGAAGTGACATTGGGCTGCTTTCCCTAATGGCATTTCACCGTGAAAGATAACGAGGGACGGAAAATGGTTCTCCAGGTGTGCCTTGATGTTGGTAGGTAGCAGAAGCAAATCTGGTTTTCTCAGTTTTTCTGTCAGCGTGTAGGGTGCAGTGGGCATATCATAAAATGCATGGGAATGATGCCCCTCGTCAATGAATTGGTGAAACTCAACCTCCGTGATGCGGAATAAGTCTCGATGAGTGCCATTCTGGTGATTGTAGTCATGCATATTCAGCAGCATGGTCAGCAGATCGGTTTCAACGCTGCGATCGCCCGTATACCCGACAAAATAATATTGCTCTACAATCTCATCCAACACTTTGGGAATTGGAATTTTTGGCTCATGCCCACCATATGACCAGATGAAATCGCCTTGAATCATAAGTTCTAACGGTTGCAACTGAGGCAATGTTTTTTTGCCTGAACCCGGTAGAACGGTACAACCAGCCGCATCAAAAGGTAGCGCATGAAACGGGCAGACAACAGTGCTTTTACCGTCACTTTGCGCTTCACACCATCCCTCTGAGAGCATGGCTCCCATGTGTGGACAGGCATTCGGTAAAGCATGGACTTCTCCTGTCTCATCCTTCCACATCACATAGTCAACACCGTATAGAGAAACCTTGCGGGGCTGATTAACCTTCAGCATGGATTTGTGCGCCAACAGCCAAGGCGCACCGGGGAGCATTGAGCGCATAGCGTCCTCCATTGATAAAATTATGAAAAATCTGTCGCATTTCAATCTATGAACTTCAAAATATGACAGAACATTCACGTTCGTCAAGCCCCCAAGCAGCTAATAGTTTGCGTCGTCAGCCTAAACAGCAGCGCGGCAAGGAGCGAGTCGAGAAAATTCTTGATGCGGCGGCGGCTGTATTTGATGAGGTGGGCTATGAAGCTGCAACAACTCACATGATTGCTGCCAGAGCCGGAACGGCGATCGGGTCGCTCTATCAGTTTTTCCCAGATAAAGCCGCTATTTTCAAGGCGATGGAGTTACGTCATGCAGAGCGGGTGAAGGCGATGTGGGCGCAGGTGGATATCGCGACCATTATCCAATTACCACTCCGTCAGATGATCCATGCGATCGTGACCAGCGTGGCAGAACTGTTTGAGCAACCCGTGTCGCGAGTCGTATTTGTGCAGTTTTATCTGGCACGCGAAATTTTTCAGTCGATTGATGAAAGCATGACGCAGGAAGCGATCAACTTTATGGCGAATATCTTGAAGCACCGAAATGCTGCCCTAACTGAGGAACAGTACAGCCTGTTAGCAGAAGTATGTGTGCACAGCAGTAATGCGGTGATGCTGGCGGCACTTCGCAGCCCTAGTCTTGAGCATCGCCAACGCTTGACGCAGCAGATTGAGGAGCTATTAGTGTCATATTTAGAGCCGCACGTCGGCGATTATCAGTTAGGCGATGTAATGAAAGTAATGATATGCCCTCACTGTCAATCCAGCCAGTTATCGAAAAATGGATATCGTCGGGGCAAGCAGTGTTATCTCTGTAAGGATTGTAGAAAGCAGTTTGTCGCTCAATAGCCCGCTAGCAACTGCAAAATTCAGGGTTCTGTTTTTACAGAAGGAAACTGTTCAAAATTCCGACGAACCCAATCCATTCCTACTTCATTGTTGAGTTTGATTCGTTGTGGCGTATTCGGGTAGACCCGGTTGAGAATCCTGGCATCTTGCTCTACAACAACATCAATCAGCTTCAGCAAATTTCGTTTCAGCAAGTGAGCGATCGGGGAATGCGCCTGCATGTACATCAATACAAACACGCGCGATCGCCCCACAGATTCGGGCAAATAAAAGTGGCATTCCTTTAAACTCAGAATTTTGTTGTCGCCATGCATCACCCCCATAAACGGAAAGTAATTTTCCAGATGCGCTTCCAGAACTTTTGGTAATGCCAATTGTGCCGGATTTCTGAGAATCTCCCGCCATGTTGGTTGTTTCCTGGGTTGAGCCAGATAAGCGTGAGAATGTAACCCTTCATCAATGAATTGCTTGACCTGAACCTCCTCAATTTCAAATAGCTCCCGATGCGTGCCGTTCTGATGGTTGTAGTCGTGCATATTCAGCAGCAAACTCAGAATGTCAGTGGGAATGCTGCGTTCACCTGTGACCCCAATGAAGTCATACTCAGTGGCGATCGCATTCATCAAATCAGGAATTGGAATTTTCGGCTCATAGCCACCATAGCTCCAGATCAAATCCCCCTGAATGATCAATTCAAGTGGTGACAGCAAGGATTTCGTTTGCCTATTGAAACCGGGTAATACAGTACAGCCCTGGTGATCAAACTCTAGAGCATGAAATGGACAGGCGATCGTACTACTACGATCAGATTGAGTTACACACCAACCCTCCGAAAGCATTGCGCCCATGTGAGGACAGGCGTTAGGTAAAGCAGTAATTTTGCCTTGTGAATCTTTCCAGAGCACGTAATCTCGACCTAACAGGGAAAACTTTCGGAGCTGATTCGGCTTCAGCATTGAGCGATGCGCCAGTAGCCAGGGAGAACCCTGTAATTGCTCCATAATCTTAAAACTTTAACTTACTAACTAATTAGTAAGTCTATCAATGGCTTGTCATTTCGTCAATTCCACGATGTTTAGTCTCTGCTAAGATGGCTCTGGTAGGACAAGAGTGATGGGAGTCGTGGGTCGATTGGGGAAACGAGCAGCAAAATCAGTGCGTCCCGTGCGAGATGCAGCAGCAACACAACAGCAAATTCTGGATGCTGCCGAGCAGGAGTTTGCCCACCACGGCTTAAAAGGGGCCCGCATGAGCGCGATCGCCCAAGTTGCCCAGGTTACTTCTGCAACATTGCACTATTACTTTGAGAACAAAGAGAATCTCTACAAAGCTGTTCTCCAGCGCCCTGTAGATGAGGTTCAAGAAATACTGGCACAACACGATTTTGATGCTCTATCTCCTGAAGAGGCTCTGAAGCAAATCATTCGCATTGCAATCTCCAACGAAGCCGCGAACCCTCAACGACAAATGCTGTGGTTTCAGGAGTCGAGCCAAAATCAGGGTGCATACTTTAAAGAGTGCAATGTATTGACACTTCACGAGTATCTATTGAAAGTTCTAGAACGAGGCATGAAAGACGGTTCCTTTCGCCCACTCAAGCCGTTTCTCACCTTGACCTACATTTTGAGTATTTGTCTCTTCTATTTCACAGTTCATGAGAATTGGCGGCATCTTACTCCAGAGATCGATCGCCTCAGCCCAGAAATGATAGAAGAACATACCGAAGCGGCGATCGCATTCATTTGGGCAGCGATTCAGCAAAGGGATTAGGTTAGCGAAGAATTAGTTTGCTGCCGTAGCGCCGATGGATTGTTGTTTTACCGACCCCCGCACGGGCGGCGATCGCTCTGCTTCAAACTACTGTTGAGAGCGCATTTCTTGCTGGCGCATTGGCATCGCATCAATGCTGCGAAATAGCACCGCCAAATCAATCGGAGTTTGGCTCCGTTGCTTCTCCGTACCATCTTTACCGACTAAAATTACCGCGAACTCTTCAGGGGTAATCTCAAACTGCTGTCTAAGCCTTTCTACCGATGCTGAACTAATCGGTTGCCCATTGACTTGGCTCTCTCCAGTTTCCAAAACCTGCACCAACTTGAGGTCGCGCTCATCTGTCCCTGCTACGTCTGCCTGCCATGCTTGCATCTGTTGTTGATAATCAGATGAACCAATTGAAGGTGCAAAGACCAGCAAGATGCGGTGTTGCCATTGATAGTCGCTCAAATTAAATTCAACCGACTGTGAATGATCAGAGGGTACGGCAACACTGGCTATCTCTGAGGGATAGGAATTAGAAAGGTTAGCGGAATCACTCATAGAGATGGAAGGCTGAGCGTAGACACAGCCCTGTAGCAGGGACAGAAGCGCAACAAACACAGATAGAGACTGCATTACTCAGACAGAAACAACCTCCTTACTGTAGGCAAATCTATAAGAGAGCAACTGGTTCCGAGGAGAGAATTTCAGGGCACACAGGTCAAGCCGAGAGCGGGAAACCTGCTGCCAGCAACCAGCCGAAAAATAAAGCAGAGCCGATCGCGTAGATCCATGCTCGATTCAACAAACCTGCCACCAGAGACAAAATTCCCATCAGGGGTGGGAACAACGGCAAAAGCAAAAACATAAATCCTAATTGAGGTAAAAAGTTGAGCGTTAGGACAAAGCCACCAATCAGGACAACGCTTTGTCCCAACCACCAGAGGATGCGTTTGCCGACCCCGACATTCTCCTGCACTATTCCAGATGCCAGGAACCAGGGGAAACAAGCGATCGCCACTGGCAACCATACTCTCAACCGAATTGGAATGAGCCACCATTGAAGCCAGACCACCTGCGCCATTGCGCCAAAGGCAACCCAGAGGATGACAAACAGCACAATTCCCAGTCCGGCAGTACGCAGGGTAGGACGCGGCAACCGTGCTAGCACTCCCAGCCAGGTTAATCCGGCAATCAGAAACCAGACGCCGACCGCTCCGCCAACTTGAACCCCACCCAAATCCTGGAGGTTAAACCGCTGGCTCAGCAACACTAATCCTGCGGTTGCTACCAATGGCGCGGCGATTGATCCTGCCCATCGTCGAAGGGGGGCTATTTTCAAGGTGATGGTTTCTGGTTGAGTCAGGAGGGGTGAAATTGCTGCCAACCCCACTAACCAACCCAGTAGATGTAGACCATACCAAGCCATGCGGCGATCGCTGTACTGGCTCTCTTGGGTTCTCCCAAACGTGGCGTCAAGCCACTCCAGTGCTGCCTGATGACTACCATCACTAAACAGAATGGTGATGTGCTCGACACCAGGAATAACAACCAGTTCTCGTCCCTGTCCTGCTGCTAAGTTCGCGTTTTCTCCTCCTGCCTGTGCTAGCAGCCGTTCGGCATTGCCAATAAATCTTCCCTCTCCACCTCCTGCCTGCAACTGGAGATTCTGGGGAGCTTGAGGAGTCACACTTGCCCCAGTCGGGGAAACAGCAACGGTTGCGGCAAAGCGATCAGGGCTACGAGCGCCAGCTGTCATCACAATTCCGCTACCCATCGAGTGCCCCAGCAATGCTAAACGATCTGGGTCAACCGGAGGTTGTTCTAATAGAGCTTGCAAAGCAACATCCAGGTTGTTCTGCAACTCATACTGCTGTAGGCGAGCAGGATTCGCCCCATGCCCGTCAAAATCCCACAGCATTACCGCATAGCCCGCACGAGCCAGTACGTGCCCATAACCCAACATTAACTGTTTGGAACCTGCAAACCCATGGGCAACTAAAACTCCTGGGACTGCCTTCGCCCCTTGAGGGGCAATGTATAGCAGAGGAACTCCCTCCTTTTGGAGCGATCGCACCTCTAATCCCGATCGAGCAATAGCGATTCCTAACCAAGACGAAACAACCAGCAGGATTGCCAGTAACAGGAGTCCTAAGCGTTTATAGTTCAATTTCACAGGCTTCGGCCAACATCCAAACACCACTTACTGGTGTAACGCAAAACGGGCTTAAGGATTGGAGAGTGGCGAATTTATCGTTTTCGGTCGATTTTGACTCGCTTATTGGGGTCTTGCTTGTGAACCCAGGCTAAAAATTTCTGTAGCTGCGGGTCTTGCTTGAGCTTTTCCAAGGTGTTTAAGTGCAGTGCCAAATGAGAGTTGTCATAAAGGGTGTGGATCTGGCGATGACAGGCAGAGCAAATTTGAATTGTGGGGCTGGGGTCGAGCCCCTGGCGTTTGGTCTTTTGACGAGGAGTTAGGTGATGCTCTGTGAGAGCAGGCATCTCTCGGTGGCAAAGTTCGCACGGCTGCAGCATTGCTAGAAATGAGTGGGTAGTCGGGAACAGTGACAAGTAAAATAAACAAATAAACTACTGCATTAACTGTTGACGCAAATCCCGCAAAGCAAACCCAGTTCCCTGTTCTGCTGCAACTTGCAGAACTTGAGTAATCAGGATGGGCAGATCAACATTGGGGAAATAGCGACTTATAGACTGTGGTTGATAAACCTCCCCTTGCAGGCAGTAAATCTTTAAGCCACTCTTTTTAAAAAGCCAAACTTCTGGAACTCGATAAGGCGCATAGTCTTCAGCAGATGCATAAGTGGTGACATCAATTTCAATCACCAGATCGGGCGGCGGGTCAACTTGCCAGTCAATCCGATCTTTACCAACAGCAACTTGCCAGTTATCGATATAAAAGCAGTAATCTGGCTCAATGCCTCCTGATTCAGGAATGTCCATCGTAATCGGGGTAAAGGCTTCGTAGTTGCGAATTTCGCTATCCAGTAGAGCTTTCACAACATCCGCCAAAATGTTAGCTTCACGTCCGTGACGAGGAAGGGGACTCATAAGCAAGATTTCGCCGTTGCGATATTTAATTCTGGGAATAGAGCCATCGCCTCGGCTATCTCGCAGAATGCAATAATCTTGCCAGGTTCCGGGCATTCGCATCACACTGCCCGGTGGAAGGTGAATTTTTTCGCGAGACACGACAGCGTACATAGGAGATCTCTTGTTCTTACTGACCAAATTATAGCGATCGCTATTAAAGAACCTTACAGTTGCTCCATGATCAGGGCAAAGACCTCATAGGATGTCATTAGTAACAGAAAATTTAGAACGATACCCTTTACTCTAGGTCGGACGTACTATGCCATTGTCCACTTCAATATTGTCTGATTTAACCGTTATGACATTTAGCAGAAGGATCAAGTTATCTATGTGGCATCGTTTAATTACCGCATTTTTAATTGGTTTATTAGGGTTAACCAGTGGAATGTTGCCTGCTCAGCCTGCTCAAGCAGCGGGCTGCACGTTGACGGCAATCGTCTGGGAAGGCTATACCGATGCTTCCTTTGCCCAAAAGTTTGAGCAGGAAACAGGCTGTGCAATCAAAGCAACCTATGCCGGCTCTAGCGACGAAATGTTTGCTAAGTTCCGCACGGGCGGCGGTCGCACCTATGACCTGATTTCTGCATCCGGCGACATCACCGAGCGGCTCTACAAAGCTGGATTAGTCAGACCGATTGACACTAGCAAACTCGAAAACTACGATTCAATTTTTTCACCGTTTCAAAAAGGTGACTGGAATAGCTTTGATGGCAAGCCCTACGGTGTAACCTTTGCCTGGGGTCCAAATGTGCTGCTCTACAACACCGAAAAAGTAGCAACTGCGCCCACTTCTTGGGACGTACTGTTTGACCCCCAGTATGCCGGACAGATTACCATTCCCGACAATCCAATGACGATCGCTGATGTTGCGCTCTGGTTGGGCAAGCCAGACCCCTATGACCTAACAGACGCTGATCTGGCTGAAGTGAAAGATAAGCTACTGGAACTGCGTCCCAGCATTCGCAAATTCTGGGCAACTGCTGGTGAGTTGGCAAACCTGTTTCAGTCGGGTGAAGTAGTGCTTGCCCATGCCTGGCCACTCACCTATACGCAACTGATTGAGGCAGATTATCCGGTCGGTTCTGTTAACCCTAAAGGGCAACTGACAGGCTGGACGGACTCCTGGATGATTTCTAAAAACTCTCGTAACGTGGATGCTGCCTACAAGTGGATTGATTTTATCCTCAGTGGTGAAGGTCAAAAAGGTGTAATGGATGTAACAGGCTATTCTGGCGCAACGGAATTGGGCGTTGAAGCAGTCGGTCCAGAACGCGCCAAGGAACTGTTTATGGATGACCTGTCGCTGCATGAGGAAATCAAAATGTGGCAGAGCGTCCAAAATTACGATAAGTGGGTACAGCTTTGGAACGAAATCCGCAGTTAGAACCGTTGATCACTCAACTGTCAGAAGCCCAGTTTTCAGAGGCGCAACCAAGACGGCGCGATCGCACACCAGTGGCACTCTACGCAACTCTATTACCGCCACTGGTGTGGATGACACTGCTGTATTTTGTACCGATCGCCATTCTGGTCTCTTACAGCTTCTGGCGGTTAGAAGCATTTGATATCGTGCGGGAGTTTAGCCTAGTCAATTTTCAAACGATCTTTGGCAATACAGCCTATCGCACAGTAATTGTGAGAACGGTAATGACTGCGCTGGGGGTAACGGCAATTGATGCGGCGATCGCCCTCCCCCTGGCTTTCTTCATTACTCGTTTCGGTGGTCGCTACCGCACGTTGTTAACGCTGTTAGTCATTCTGCCGCTGTGGTCAAGCTATCTGGTGAGAGTCTTCGCCTGGAAAATTATCCTTGGGTATAACGGCATTCTCAACAGTGCCTTACTCTCTTTAGGAATTTTGCAGCAGCCCAGCCAAATTTTCCTTTATAACCAGTTTTCAACCACACTTACGTTTGTGCATGTCTGGCTACCTTTCATGATTTTGCCTGTAATCACAGCCTTCGAGCGACTACCCAAAGATTTGCTCGAAGCATCAGCAGATCTCAACGCTCTACCTCTCACCACTTTTCGTAAGGTTGCTTTGCCGCTGGTGACACCCGGATTACTGGCAGGTTCAATTAATGTATTTGCCCTAACGATGGGTGACTTCATCACTCCCAATCTGATCGGAGGACCCAGTGGCATTATGCTGGGCAATGTGATTTCTTCTCAGTTTGGTGTGTCCTACAACTGGCCTTTGGGAGCCGCATTTGCACTGGTAGTGATGCTAATCGTATTTTTAGCCCTGACCGTTGTAGTGAGACGAGGAGCTTTAGAATAAGGAGTAGAAAGTAGAAGAACGGTACAGCTACTTAAGCCTATCCAGTAATTTGTGTAGGTTGGGTGGAGCAAAGCGAAACCCAACGCTTTAAATCTGCTTCGCTAGTAGATTCTTGTAAATCTGCAAATGTTTCTGAGCGATCGCCTCCCAACTAAACTGTCTGACAAACTCACTTCCTGCTACACTCAGTTGTTTCTGCAAATCTGGATTTTCAATTAACTTCAGTAGTGCCGCAGTGAGAGAATCTGGGTCACGGGACGGCACAGGACAAACAATATTTGCCGCAGCAAGTTCTGGATCGGGTGGGTCAGAGTAAGCCGCGACAGTAGGTAAATGATGGGCTAAAAGCGCTAGTAGGGAACCACTTTTGAGGGTGACACCGTGGTTGAAGGGTAACACGCCTAAATCAGAACCGCTTAAATAGTGTGAGGCGATCGCCTCGCTCACATAGCCTGTCATTTTTACTTGTTCACTAAGTCCTAGCTGCGAGATCTGAGCCTGTAATTTATCCCAATATCGCTTAGCCTCATCCGCAGGCAAGGCTAAACTTTCTACTCCACCAACAAGTAACAGTCGTGCCTGGGGAACAATTGCTTGTATCTGTTTGAATGCAAGAAATAAGTTTTCCAGTCCTTTAACGGGATGTAAAAAGCCGAAAAAAGCAATCACTAACGATTCCTCTGACCAACCGTAGGTTTGGCGCACAAGCTGACGGGCAAGCGATCGCTCAATGGGTGCCACTTCCACATTAGCGGCGATCGGGATTCGATAAAGGCGATTGGATAGGTGAGGGAGGCGATCGCAAATTGCACTCTCCGCTTCTACATTAGTGGTAATAATTGCCTGACTACCCGTTAGTAAAAAGCCATCCTCTCGATCCCACCATTGATGCTGTTGTCCCCATTGCTTCAGCCATTCCAGCAGTTTCGGTGGAACGCCTTTGGGTTGCCATTCCCACCAGCCATACTCATGCACTGTTGTGACAATGGGTTGACGATAACCTAAAGCCCGTAGGATTAGCGGCAGCAAAAAAATAGGACGCTGAAAGCTATAAGTGCCTGCTGCATGTTGAATGTGCAGAATATCAGTTGGGGTTGTTTGAATCGTCCGCACTAATGGCAATAGGCTAGCTAACCTCCAATCTTGCACCACTCCTCGAATGTGGGTATCTTGTACCGCTTGAGCTGCTGCTTGGGTAGTGAGCACTACAGGCTCAACCTCTTTTGCCAAAGCCTCTCGTAAGCGTGAGGTGTAATGAGCTACGCCACAGCGATCAGGTTGATAAGTACCAGCAATTAAGGTGACGCGCAGCATGGGGTCTGAGTTTTGGTCATTGAACATCAGTTATCGAAAATAACTTGTGAACAGCCACAATACCTTTACCTGAGAGCTGTTACAACAGCATTAGTTTCTCGTAGAAGCTCCAGTGCTGCTGCAACCACAGTTTCCGGAGGAATGTCCAAACACTCCAAGCTGTAGGGACAGGTAAATGCATAGCAGGGGCTACATACAGTAGGGCGACGCAGCAGCCGAATAGGAGCATGACGAGGACACCATTGTGATTCCCGTTCAGTTCCGGCAAACAAAACAACCATTGGAGTTTGTGTTGCGTCGGCAATGTGCATGGTTGAGGTATTGTTGGTCAACACCAGTTGAGCCTCTGCCACCAAATTTGCTAATTCTGACAAACTGGTCTTGCCAATCAGATCAATGGCACAGTTGCCCAATGCCTGAAGTAGAGGAAAAGCGCGATCGCGATCTTTTTCAACCCCTGTCACCACCACTGACCATTTCGTAATCTCACTCAGCCGTCGAGCCGCAGCGGCAAAGCGATCGGGGTCATAGTTGCGAGATTGGCAGGTTGTCCAAGGATTGAGCAAAATGAATTCTCTAGGAAGCTTAAATTTTGAATTTTGAATTTTGAATTTTGAGGTTTGAATCGCTAAATGGCGATCGCTCACTTCAAAACCAACTGATTCAATCAGTCTCAGGTTACGCTCTACCTGATGGATTTCATCAGGAGCAGAGTTCAATTCGTGAGTCAGAAAGCCCAGTCCTTTTTCTTTAGATTCTCCTAAACGCAGGGGAATTCCTGCCAAATGACAAATTAGGGCTGCTGGATGAGGACTTTGGCTGAAACTGGTGAAAATGATGGCTGCATCGAAGTGGCGATCGCTCAAAAACTTAACTAACTCCCATTCCCGCTCTGGGTCAAATGGCAATCGTCCTAAATCTTGCCACAATACTCGCCAAGGCAACACTTCATCGACCCAGGGCAACAATGGTGCAGTCAGTGCCCCAGACGGACTCGCCATTAGCGTTAGTTTTGCCCCAGGTAAATTTTGCTTGATTGCCCGCAAAGCAGGGCTAGTCATAATCACATCGCCAATATTATCCAATCGCATCACCAAGAGGTTGCGAACATTTCCCCAATCTACTGAAAGTGAGTTTTCAAAGTTGAATTGTAAGTTTTGAGTTTTGAGTTTTAAGCTTTGCTCTCCTACCCCTTCACTCTTCTGCTCCCACACCCTTTCTACTGCTGCCAACACTTCAGCAGGGGCGATCGCCTGCATGCAGCTATCCCATTGGTCAAATGGGCAAACTCCGCCATACCAGCAGCGTTGCTCAGTAAAGTTCTGAATGTTTCGCTCAGGGCATTCAGGGTAGCCTTGCAAGTTGATGTGAGGGAAAGGTTGTCCATAGCGACCGTGCCAGGACGGTCCGAATAGGGTAATCGTGGGGATATTCAAAACCGCAGCAATGCGCGCAGGGCCAGTGTCAGCAGCAATCACTAGATCTGCTTCTGACATCACCGCTGCTAGTTGTCGTAGAGAGCCTCGTTGCCATATTCGTGCCGTGCCACCCATATGTCGAGCAATTTGCTCAGCTTGTTCCTGGTCTGCACCTACAGGAATCAGGATCGTGGCACCATATCGTTGTTGCAATGCGCGCCCTAACTGTACGAAGTTTGCGGTTGACCACCGTTTGACAGGCATTCCAGCATCAGGACATAAAACGATGAGTGGACAATAAGCTGCACCTAATGCTTGATGTGCGGACTCATGTTCTGCTGCAGTTAAGTGAAGCAATGCTTGGTCAAGGTGTATCGCATCCGCAGCAATTACTCCCTCTTCAACCAGAATGTTGAGGAAGCGATCGCCTACCCTCTGGTGCTCTGGAGGATTGCGCCACAGGTTCGTTACTGTCCGTTTTGCGCCACTGCTCTGAATTGCTTCAGCAATGCCATCGTAATTAGTATCTGAAACGATTAGATCAAAAGACTGATTCTTCAACGCCTGATCAACTGTCTGTCGAGCCTCACCCTGTTTGACCTCAATCACCTGATGAATGAGTGGATGCTGCTGCAACAGTTGACTTCCTGGCGCAAATGTTAAAACGGTGAGTTGTGCTTGGGGGTGCGAATTTGCTAAAGCGGCGATCGCAGGTAGTGCAATCAATACATCCCCTAACCCCCCTAATAGCTCAACAAATAAAATCTGGTGGAATGTGTCAGCGTGTGACATAGCTTTTTATTGACGGCTTTTTATTGACGGATGAAATGACCAATGACTAACCCTAAATCGACAACAACTGAGGAGCATCCTGACTGCGATCAACAATCGTAGTTGGCAATTCCTGATGATAAACTCCCGATGGCAGTAAACCACAGCCACCATAACGAGCCATGACCCTCAGTTGAGCCAACACATCCTCTCCACAGTGGTTAGGGGGAAGTTCTTGCCAGAAGCTGAAGCCACCGACATCTCGCAGTTTTGTGGCATCGTATAAAACGCATCCGGCAACCCAAGCCACTTTATATTTATATTTTTTTGCGGGAAAGTGAGAAGCTTGATTAATGCAGCCAAGCCGCTGCTGAACGTGGTACAAGTTAGCCGCATTATGTAACTTATATCGTTCCCATTGGGGTGTTCCAGAGCGGACTACTTCTGGCTGAACGGGTTCCTGCCAAAGTTCGATCGCCTGCTGATCAGGGCGTACATCGTTCAAAAAACTTAGCCCAATCACCGCAGAGCCAACAAATCCACACTGTTCTTCTTGAATTGCCTGTAGAAGATACTCCAGGACATAGGGTTCTAGAATTAAGTCATTGTCTAGAAACAAAACATAAGGTGCAGTGGCTTGTTCTAATAAAAACTGACGCTGCTCTGCGATGCCCCGTCGAGGCAGGTGTTTATGAGTGACTACCGAATTTCCATGAGCTTGAAGTACCCGTATTGCGACCTGCACTTCTCCAGTAGCCAGCGGATCGCTGTCCTCTGTCTGGTCAGAAATGATTACCCGAAAATCTCGGTAAGTTTGAGCACAAAGACTGGTCAAAGTAACCGCTAATGCAGCAGCGCGGCGATAAGTGGGAATGAGAATATCAATGGTTGCCATTACACGAGTTACCATTACACGACTTCTAGTAGCTGAGAGTGAGTAGTTAGGGGTTGGGTAAAGGAAGGGGCGATCGCCACTGTTGCGCCCGCGCAATAACCATGCTGTCCTGCTTGCAAAAGTTCTAAAGCTGCATTCACGACCGTTTCTGGTTCTACTAAACGCAGGCAATGATAGTGTCCTTCGGGACAAATGCTCTTATAGCAAATACGGCAGGGAACATCATGAAACAATACGCGATTGGGTACTTCCCAGGGAGTGTGTTGTGGGTTGGTCAAAGCATACAAATCAACTACAGGTGTCCCTACGGCTGCTGCAATGTGAACTGGTCCTGTGTTGTTGGAGATTAACAGAGGAGCGAGGTCTAATAGTGCAGTGAGTTCTCCCAAATCTAAACAGCCAACCAGTGCGTGAGAAGCTGCGTTCATGTCTTGACGAATAGACGCAATGAGTTCTTGCTCTGGTTCTGTTCCAGTAAAGATAACTGGAATACCGTACCGTTGCACAAGCTGATCTGCAACAATCGCAAAGTGTTCCGGAGGGTAGCGACGCGAGAGGGCTGTTGCGCCAGGGTGAATCACAATCCAGGAACGTTCCAGGTTAATGCTTAATTCCTGTAACAGTTGCAGAACTCTAGTTTGGGCTACTTTTGGAACTTGCAAACTCATTCGCTGATCGGCAATCTCACTGCCCACACTGGCTACCAAATCAAGCTGACGACGAACTTCATGTCGGGTAAACTGATCGGGCTCAGGATCTTTGATCCAGTTAGTGAGTAGCTGATAAGGATTTTCGTGACAGTGTGCCAACCGCAGTGGAATTCCCGCCATATAGCAGAGAAACGCTGATGGCAGTGGATTCTGGCTATAAACTGTAAAAATTACGGCTGCATCGAAGTTAGCTTGGCGCAGTCGCTCAATCATCTCATATTCAGGGCTACTATCTTTGCGAGGAGCCGTTGCTTTCAGCCAGGGTGAGTCATAAATGATTAAATCATCCAGCTCTGAGATAAGAGGGGCAACCACGCTTCCAGCAGAAGAGGTGAGCAAGGTGATGCGTCGTTCAGGCTGTGAAGCTTTAAGAGCACGTATGGCAGGTGTGGTCATAATCACATCACCAATCGTGTCTAATCTAACGCAAAGGATATTTTTGGCGTTATCCCAAGCTGCTTGTGTCATAGGTGTTTAGGTTTTGAATCTGTTGAATTAATTGAGTGGTAGAGCGATCGCCCACAAACGGCACAATTTTAACGACACCTCCCAGTTCTTCAACCAGTGAGGCTTCGGGAAGGGTTTCTCGTGTGTAGTCGCCTCCTTTGACAAAAACTTGTGGACGGACAATTTGAATAAGATTGCAAGGATTGATTTCGTTAAAGGGAGCGATCGCATCTACACAGTTCAACGCTGCTAATACTGCCATGCGATCGGCTAAAGCGTTAACTGGTCGAGTATTTCCCTTTAGTTGTCGAACGCTTTCATCAGAATTGACCCCAACAATTAAAATATCTCCCAATGCTTTAGCTTGATTGAGATAGGTAACGTGACCACGATGCAAGATATCAAAACAACCGTTGGTGAAGACGATGCGCTGCCCAGAGTTACGATAATGGTTAAGTTGGTATTCTAACTGGTTTTGAGTCATCAGCAGTTTGGAGAAATTTCTCTCATCCCCAACTTTCTGATTCAGCTTAAGATTGGGATGAGGCAAATTATCATCCATTTCATCAACAGATTGCCGTAATGCTTCAATACTGCAAGCGGTTGTCCCAGGCTGAGCTACAACAATTGCTGTTGCAGCGGCTGCAAGATCAGCCGCCATTGAAGCATCAGCACCCGCAGCGATCGCCAAAGCTAAAGCGCTGGTAAAAGTATCGCCTGCACCAGAGGTTTGTGATTGAGGAGCAGGTTTGACATAAGTGCGATGAGGAGGGCGATCGCGCTCAAAAATTAAAGCACCGCCGCGATCTAAAGTGACTGCTACAATGTTGGCTCTGGTTAGATCAAGAATTTTTTTCCCATGTAGCAGGATTTGATCGATCCGATCTGCATTAGTTTCAAGCTTTTTCAGTCCTAAAAGGTGAGTGGCTTGACTGTAATTAGGCTTAACGGCTGTGACATTAATAGACTGATATTCGGTGAGTTGCTTGGAGTCTACAACGAGAGTGCAAGGCGATCGCCGCTGCAATTCTTCTAAAGTACGAATCACAGATGGAGTCAGAATGCCATAGCCGTAATCGGAAACAATGACAGCATCACAGGTCGGAAATAGTTCAACCAGGCGATCGATGAGTCTTGTTTCAAGTTCAGGTGAAATCGGATGAGTGCTGCCCTGATCAAATCGAACTAACAAATGAGAGGAAGCAATAATACGCTGTTTACTTAAAGTTTGGCGCGATCGTTCCTGAAACAAATAAGCAGTTGAAACGCCTTGCGACTCCAAAGACTGTTTCAGCAAAGCTGCTTCTGGATCTTCACCAATGACTGAGAGAAATTTGACCTGACCTCCTAGACTACTAACGTTGAGAGCAGTGTTTGCGGCTCCGCCCGGTACGTTGAGACGTTCGGTGATGTTGACGACGGGGACGGGAGCTTCGGGGCAGAGGCGATCGCTACTGCCGTTGAGGTAACAGTCGAGGATAGCTTCACCGATTACCAGAACGTTGAGTTTTGAAAAACTGTTGATTAAGGATAAGTTGGACATGGCTTATTCTTGGTGATCCGAGCCTTGGAGGGCTGCCCCCAAACCCTCTCCGAAGGTACTGGGGAGAGGAGGCAGGGGAACGCTTCGCATCGGTGGTGTCTCAAGGGCTCTGGGAACGGTTGGTACAAGATTTTGGTGAAGTTTAACGTGTGTTTTTGGGGTAGGGGAGGCGATCGCTTGAATTACATTTGCGGCTTCGATCAAATTGTTGACCATGTGATGAGGGAGACGCGGGCGGGAGAGTTGCCATTCGGTTTCGTTGCCGTTGTCAATCAAGATGGTGCAACAACCCGCCTGTCGTCCTGCTTCTATGTCATTCAGAATGTCACCAATGAACCACGATTGTTCTAAGTCAATCTGATGTTCACTAGCAGCGCGATGAAGTAAACCAGGTTGGGGCTTGCGGCAGTTACAGCGAGTGGCGTAGTGAGTAATCCTGCCATCAGGATGGTGAGGGCAGTAGTAGAATCCAGCCAAGGGTACTCCAACAGATTGAAATAACTCACATAAGTGTTGCTCGACAGCCGTTAGTGCTGATTCGGGGAAGTAACCACGAGCTATCCCAGACTGATTGGTGATGATGAACAGTTGATAGTCAGCATGATGGAGCGATCGCACTGCCTCCAAAGCTCCCGCTGCTAGTCGAATCTGTTCTGGATCAACGTTGTAAGGCACATCTTCAACTAATGTCCCATCCTTATCTAGAAAAACTGCCCTTCCGCTCATCCTTCATTCCTCGTTATGTTGCTAAAAGGGTATTTTTGAACGTAGAACAATAGTTCACATAGAATAAAAGTTCATGTCCAAAAATATTCCTCTAATTTATGGCCAAGACGATTCTTGCATCGGCAATACCATTACTTCTGGAATTACTGTCTCTGCTGGCTGAGTCAGTAAAAAGCGAATGGTATTGGCGACGTGTTTGGGATCTTGCAGTTTATCTAAAGGTGTATCGGGAAAGCGATCAAGAATGAAGGGGGTTTGCATCCCACCTGCAACTACAGCAGTCACTTTAACCTGGTGCGATCGCGCCTCAACATGCAGAGCGTGACTAAATCCTAACAAGCCCCACTTACTGGCATGGTATGCAGAAGCATTTGCCCAAACTCGCTTTGAGGCGGTTGAGGCAATGTTAACAATGTGTCCGCTTCCTTGCTGCTTCATTAGAGGTAGAACTAGCTTTGAGAGTAGGAATGGGCCGCGCAGGTTGACGCTGATTACCCGATCCCAGTCTGCAACTGTAAGTTCTTCAATCGGTAAGGTGACATCGGTTCCGGCATTGTTGATGAGGATGTCGATCTTGCCACATTGGTCGATCACCTTTTGCACAACGGCTTCGGCTTGCTGGTCTTGAGTAATGTCAAGGGGTAAGGCGATCGCCTCAAATCCTTTACTCTGAAGCTCTTTTGCGACTTGTTCAGCTAGGTCAAACTGAATGTCAGCGACAACAATAACTGCCCCTGCTTCAGCTAAGGTATGGCAGATTGAAGCGCCCAAACCACGTCCACCACCCGTTACCAATGTGACTTTTCCGGTCAATGCTTCCATTTGTGTCTCCTGTTGATTCAATTACTGATTTAATTACTTAGCCGATAGAGGAGATTTTTCACCCATTCCCCGTTCTCGCTGTCCTGCTGCTTCAAATACACCCAGTTCCCAACTACCTAATCGCTCATTAGTGTCCGGCTCTTGGGGGGTGAGTAGCTGGGCTTCAACCAGTTCACAAAGTAGGTGAATGACTAAAAGCTGCACTTCTTGAATGCGCTGAGTTTCATTTGCAGGAACAACAATTGCAATATCGGCTTGCGATCGCAGCTCTCCACCTTCTCCACCTAACAAAGCGATCGAAGTGAGATTATGTCGCTGGGCTGCTTTGAATGCTGCTATCACATTTTTAGAGCGACCGCTGGTACTAATTCCAACTAATACATCATTGGGCTGGGCGAAGGTTTCAACCTGTCGGGCAAAGATGTCTTCGTAATTCACATCATTTGACCAGGCGGTGATAAAGGCGCTGTCCGCACTGAGAGCCATTGCGGGTAATCCTGCCCGATGAGGACAACAGAACCGACCGACTAGCTCAGCTGCAAAGTGTTGAGCATCGGCTGCACTGCCACCATTGCCGCAAATCAACAGTTTGCCGCCTCTTGAAAAACAAGTACTCATGGCTTGGGAGGCAGCTTGAATGGAAGGACGCAATAACCGTTGCGATCGCTCCACTGCCACCATCGCAGACTCAAAGGCGCGATCCAAAATGGCAAACTGATTCACTTCGGTAGTGGTGCTGCCTCTGCCCATCAAGACTTCTTCATACAGAGCCGCGACAGCACTGGTGACTTTTTGCCAGGTAAAATGCTCTTGCGCTCGACGGGTTGCCTGTCTTCCAAACAAACTCCGTAACTGAGAGTTTTCTAACAAGCGAGCAAGGTGAGTGGCGATCGCCTCTGAATCTTTAGGCGGAACGAGATAACCTGTTTCACCATCTTTAACGGTGAACTTAATGCCACCTACGTTTGAGCCGATCACAGGGGTTCCACAAGCCATTGCTTCAATGGGGGTAATGCCGAATGGCTCGTACCAGGGTGTAGTGACAAATACATCGGCCGCACTGTAATAATATTTCAACACATCTCGACCCCGCCGTCCGACAAAGGTGAGTTGAGATCCAATATCGAGTTCATGGGCGATCGCCTGAAGCCGTCCGATTTCGGGCGTGATCTGAGGATCGGGAGTTTCGGCTTCTCCACCCACAATCAGCAATCTTGCTTTCAGGTGACGCTGTTTCAACAACTGAGCAAATCCTCGAATGACTGTGTCTACACCTTTGCGTGGCACCATTCGCCCGAGTTGTAAGATTAGCGGTTCATCTGGGGGTAAACCCAGGGTAAGACGCGCCCGAACTTTGTTAATTGCCCAAAATTCAGTAGTGTCAAACCCACAGGGAATAACGCTAATTCGCGATGGGTCAGCATGATAAAGCTGTAGTAAATCTTCTCGATCTTGAGGACACTCAGCAATGATATGGTCAGCTTCCCTCACAACCCGATCTTCAATCGTGAATCGCTCATCGGGAAACTGATCATCCTTGCCCTGATAGAGCCGACGAACTCTACCAAGAGCGTGAAAGGTGACAATAAACGGAATTCCCAATGCTCGCTTGATATCGGCAGCAACCAATGCCGACATCCAGAAGTTTGCGTGAATTAAATCGTAACTCAGACGATGATGAGTACACCAATTCAGCATAAAGTGAATAAACTCACTCATGTGTGGCAACAGGTCTTCCTTGGGTAAGCAGGTTGGTGAACCTGCCGGAACGTGAATGACTCGTACCCCGTTGAGCCATTCCACCACTTCGGGAAGCTGTTCGTTGTCCCGCCGAGTAAACACATCTACGTCGTAGCCGATCGCCGCCAGGTTTTTAGCTAGTTGTCCCACATATACGTTTTGTCCGCCGCTATCAACTCCGCCAAAGATACCCAGCGGCGTAGCATGTTCACTAATCAAGGCAATTCGTTTAGTCATCATGAGTTTAAAGGGGGTTTTGTTTAAACAGTGATAGATTGACTGATAGATTGTCGGGTAGAAGTTGCCACAGATTGAACGGCAGGGGGCTGATCAATCGCACGTTCAAAAACCTCACACCAGTCCTGAATAAAGTGGTTGATATTAAATCGGGCGATCGCCACTTCTCGCGCCCCTTCCCCTAAACGACGGGCTTTTGTTGGATTATGCAGCAGTTCTTCCATGCGGTTTACTAACTGCTCAAGGTTGGTATCCACATAGCCAGAAACATCGTTTTCAATTACAGTAGCGAGTTCAGTCGTTGCCAGTCCTACAATCGGCAAACCCACCATCATCGCTTCACAGACCGCTAATCCTAAACTGGTGTAGCGCACTGGATGGAAGAAAAACCGATAGCGTGACTGAAATGCTGGAAGCTGCGCGTGGGGTATTTCTCCTAGCCCATCTAATGATTGAGCGTCCATTCCCACCAGATCCAGAGGAATGCGATCGCGCACTTGCTCAAAAATATCTAACCCTAACCGTCGTCCGCGAGTTCGCAGTCCGTTTGCGACGACTAAACCCTTTGCTAGTTCTCCAGTGTGGCGATCGCCTTCGGGCACCATCACACCATGCTCTACCACACAAGTAGGACTGTTGCCGTTGTCCCACATCAAGTTATTAAAGTGAGTTACATGAACAACTAACACATTTGGGTCGTCAACCACATGGCGAGTATCAGTCGGATGTTCTCTCGGTGGGTCATGCTCTAAATACACACGAGGCAATCGACGCTGTACCTCCGACAAGATCTCATGCTGATCCTGTAAATAGTTGCGGCGAGACTGAAATAAGATACAGTCGAATTCCTGATTTCTTACTTCTTCTGCCGGAATGTCGTGAACATTATCCGTCCAGGAAAAGTTCTGCAAACGTCCACCGTAGCCTTCGGGTTTGCCAGGTTTAATCGGTAAGTAAAACTGGTGAGGCACCTGAGTTAGATAATACAAGTAACTACCGTGAACGTGCCAGGTCAAAATCCGTAATGGCTGCATTGGCTCTCCTACGGTGATTGCAAAGTGAAAGGAATGGGATGGGCAAGAGTAGGGTGAGCATTACTCACCTCACGAGGTTCTAAGTTCCTACCATCGGTCAATTCCTCAAGCTCAAATCCGGCTGCCTTGAGTAAAAACAAGTGACGTTCTTGCGGATGAATATTGCTGCTGGGTGGCTTGACGCAATGAGACAGAATACTTCCACCAAACTCTTGAGACTGACCTAGCCGAAGGGCGACTCCCGCCAGGTAGCAGATGTAGGCTAAAGCGTAAGGCGATCGCCCTTCACCCGTAAAAACAATGGCAGCATCGAACTGCTGCGCTCGGATCACTCTGATCAAATTCACTACATCACTGAATCCATTTGAATTTTGTTTTGCAGAGGTGATACTCACTTCTCCAAAGGCAGAAGCCTCTGATTCTAAGGTTTTCCAGCCGTCGGTAGAATGCATTAAAGTTTGATTAGTCCAGGGGGACAGTGAAAGCAGTTGATCGTCGGAATGAGCTGTCAAGAGTGTGATATGGGCCTGTGGTAGTGCCGAGCGCAAGGCTTGCAGTGCCAACTGTAGCTGCATCACTGTATTTAAGTCATCTAAACAAATCACTACGAGACGATGCACCGTTTGCCAGTAGTCAGGGAGCATAGGCTAGCTCCTTGAGTAAGTCATTTGCGTGGGAGAGGATAGTAGAAGGATGAAGGATAAGGGATGAAGGATAAGGAATGAAGTCAGGGTTGGCGTATTGGGGGCTGATAACGATGCGGTGAAGGTGACGATTTAGAGGTGCCCAGCGGTTGGGGTCGGAGGCGGAGAAGATGACTACACTTTTGACTTGAAGGGCAGCGGCAAGGTGAGAAATTCCAGTGTCGTTGCAAATCAAGAGTTGAGCGTGTTTGAGCAAAGCGGCGATCGCCCCTAAACTGGTTTTGCCAGCCAGATCAACACACGGTGAGTTCATTGCAGTGGCAACAGCTTGAGTCAATTCCGCTTCTGCGGCTGTCCCGGTGAGAACAATTTGAAAGCCTTGAGCCGCCAGAGCATCGGCAACAGTAGCAAACTGAGCGGGTTCCCAGCGGCGACTGCTGATGCTAGCGCCAGGATGAATGCAAATGTAACTTCCAGGCTGCAAATCGTGAGTAGTGGCGATCGCCCAAAAGTCCTGCCAGTCTGACTCCCAAATCGGAAACTCCAACTCCTCTCCCTGCGCTGGAATCCCTAACGATGTGATTAACTGTAAGTTTCTCCTGATTTCTGGTTCACCTTCTGGATAAGGGAGAAAATACTCAGGATCAGGACAATACTGCCCAGGGATAAAAAAGCCTGCACTCACCTGTCCGCCTAATAAGACGGTAAAAGGATTCGTATAAATGCCGCTACCGTGCATTTGCAGTGCTAGATCAAAACGTGTTTGTTGAACTTCAGTGAGAAACAAAGTGAGACGTTGGGGCGACAGTGTTACTTCTGGAATGCCAGGATAGCCCGGAAACTCCAGCCACTCATCCAAATAATGACTGAACCGTCGCACAAAACTTTGTGCCAAAGGCAACCCAATGAGTGTAATGTGTGCCTGTGGCAATGCCGCTCGCAATGCTCGGAATGCTGGAACAGCGCACAGCAGGTCGCCCAATCCAGGTAGCGATCGCACCACTACAATCTGCTGAGGCTGTAAATTACAAATTTTGAATTCTGAATGGTTCATCACTTCGCTTTTGCAACCCATTCCTCAGTCACTTTGAGACATGTACTAGAAAGAATGGTACGAAGCGACTTCTAGAAATTCATCGGTCACTTGACCAAGGAAACATCAGACGTAATTCTAATCAGTTGTGCAATTGCACAATTGCACTTTCTTGAGCAAAGAACATACAGAAACTATAGTTAAGACCTCTGCCTTTGTATAGAGATTTGTTTGGCTAACTGACAAAACTTTCACATCTAGCCTTCCTAAATCAGCCTTCACAACGCTGTAGGAACGGGTCTACTCGCAGAACCTCGATTTCATAAAGGTTCAACAGTGAGATCTCTCCCACGAGATTTATGTTTAATTAAACAGGTTGAACATTACTTGGCTGGATTCATGACTGAAGCAGCATAACGAGAATTGGAGATAGACTGATCTCTGTTTGATAGAGAAGCAGCTACTCTTGATATAGAAATATAGGCGTTGCACATTTGACGAACGACTTTTGTCGGGGCACGGCAATACCGTGCCCCGACAGGGGCGATCCGAATGTTATAAATTTCCGAATCATTCTCAATTTGTGCAATGCCGAAATATATATTGCAGTAAACCTGGGTCAAGCTGCTTGGCGCGATTCCAAGTAAGCATTATTTGCCCAGGCTTTTGGCATCACTCTACTTCCTTGACCCAGTAGCCTAATTTCTATTTGCGTTATCCAATAAGTATTGGTCAATTGCACGGATAAAGTGCTCATCCTCCATGGTCTCAGGAGACAGACGATTCTGCGCGATCGCTGCATTGACCAGGTCTTGAGCGGTTACATTACCAAACCTGTAAGCATGAATTAGACTACCGTGACTAGGGATTCCCTCTTCCTCAAAATAACCGTTACGAGCGAGATTAAAAATGTCATTTGGAGTCGTTTCGTTGGCGAATGCAGCTGTTGAGAAACTTGCTGTCAACAAAATTGCCGATGCCGTAGCAGCTAATACTCGTTTCATAATGAACTCTCCTTCATTTTTGAGAAATTTGATCGATCAGCAAACCTGTAGATAAACAATCAGCGGTATAAAATTCCAGTTGACTCGAAGTTAGACCGCTTAGCTAATTAAGTTCAGTTGAGTGCAATTGAATGCTTCTGCCCGCCTCATCTAAATTGAGTAATTGAGAAAGGTATCTCAAATCCTGCACTAACCGTTGATATAACTCAATGAGCTCCTGATGAGACAAATTTGCCTCAATAGGATAAGCAAGAGTATGTGGCAAATCTGGACAGAGTGAAAGTTTTGTGGTGAGCTGCTCTACTGAACGACGCTCAGCGGCTACATAATCAGCTTCATCAAGCCGTAAGCGAAACGCTGCAAAGAAGGTTTTCAGGGTTCGCTTGTCTACCTTCACTTCACAACTGAGAATGCGGCTGACGGTGCGTTCATTGAGGAGCGATCGCTCACTGAGCCTTTCGTAAGTGTAGCGATTGCCTAACTCATCATGGAGAACATTAGCCTGAGCCAATTTCTGCCATCCCTGCTCAGATAGCACCACGCCCCTATTACGGTTGCGTTTGTGAGAGGCAATAGGGTGCAATTGAGTACAATTAGAAGATGAAACCTGGTACATAATTCTGCTCTCTGTCTTTCAGAGGTTTCGGATTTAGAAAATAGACGATGTGAAACCTAACTGGTTCTTATGAGTGAATGTCAATCGTGCTAGGGGTTTCTTTGCCAACAGTGATAGATGATATAAAACATTGAGAATTTTGCAAGTAGATGTTAAATGTTTTGTGTATCGCAAATGACAGCCTCTTTCAGCGCTATCTCCCTCATCCATAATGGCGGGTCAACCGAGTTGCAGTAGCCAGTGGATAAAATGTCATTGATGCACTATGCCAAAGCAATTTTTACTCCACTGTGTAATTCATACTTCGGTATCAACTCTGGTGAGGAATACCTTTAATTTAGGGGATTAACTCAAATCTGTCGCCAGTTCAAAGTCTATGATTAAGACAACAAAACGATCAGTCATTAGGTAATCTGAAGTATTAGAGTTACATCAAACTTAAGTTCAGGTTCATATTCAAACTTAAGTTCATATTGGTGAAAACTTCTGTATTTGAAATCACCCTGTGATCTGAATAGCACTAGGCAGGACCTAATGCACTGATGTTCTCAATAGCTATTTGTGATACAACTCAGTGGTGTGTTACCTTAATCAGGTTTGGAATGTTTTGATCAATTCCAGTGTAATGTTCCTTGCGATCGCCCACGCTTTGCCAAGTTAGTGCAATAACTACTGCGTGTCTAGTTCACGCAGTTATCACAGTGGCGATCGGTTGGAGTTGAGCTAATTATCACACTTGGCTCACTCAAGGCGCAGAAATTGTAATTGTGAATCGGGACAGACAGCCATGAACCAATCAAACGTCATTTCAAGTGTGATTCGTATTTTGATTGTAGATGACCATCCCATCGTCCAGCAAGGATTAGCAGCCCTCATTAATGAAGAATCAGACATGGCTGTAATTGGTCATGCAAAGGATGGTATTGAGGCAGTCCAGTTGTTTCGTCAGGAACAGCCAGATGTGACTTTAATGGACTTACGAATGCCTCAGATGGGAGGGGTTGAAGCCATTACTGCAATTCGTGCTGAATTCAACACGGCTCGTATCATTGTGTTGACAACCTATGACGGAGACGAAGATATTTATCGAGGTTTACAGGCAGGTTCAAAGGGCTATCTGCTGAAAGACAGTAAGCCTAACGAACTGCGAACTGCGATTCGCACTGTGCATAGTGGGCAGCAGTATATTCCACCTCACGTTGGCGCTAAATTAGTGCAGCGCATGAACAATCCAGAGTTAACCGATCGCGAATTAGAAGTTCTTCGATTGGTGGCACAAGGTATGAGCAATCTAGAAATCAGTGCTGCTCTAAGTATTACTGAAAGCACCGTTAAATCAAACATTAATCGAATTTTAAGCAAATTAGGAGTTAAAGACCGTACCCAAGCAACCATTATTGCTTTGAGACGAGGAATTGCCAGTCTGTAAGAATATCATTCTGAACCTGCTTTCGATTCACAATTACTGGGACGAGCGATGCTTAGATCCGTTCCTTCAGAATCATCTGTACCCCTCTAGCTGGAGTAAACGTAACCCCTCGGCGCTGAGGATATTCAGGAGATTGATCTGTCAGTGCTAATCGATAATGCGAGATCAGGGTTGCGACAACTAATTTCATCTCAAATTGGGCTAATGCTTCTCCAATGCAACGGCGTACACCACCCCCAAATGGCAAGAATTCGTAAGGAGAAAACTGCCGTTCTAAAAAGCGCTCTGGCTTAAACAACTTAGGGTTTGGATAAAGATCTGGGCGCTGATGAGTTAGATAAATGCAACCATACACTCTCGTTCCAGGTTCTAGTTGATAACCCATCAGTTCTGCAGGACCTTTGACCTCTCTGGGAAAGGTGAGCGTTGCAACGGGAAAAAGACGCAGAGACTCATTACAAACAGCAGTAAGATACGGCAACTGCACAACGGCGATTGGATCTGGAGCTTTTCCTAGCTGATTTAGTTCTACAAGTAACTTTTCGCTAACTTCGGGATGGCGATGAATCCAGTACAGTGCCCACGCGATCGCACTTGCAGTGGTTTCATAACCCGCTAACAGCAGTGTCAATAACTCATCATGCAATTGGGTATCACTCATTGGTTCACCCGCCTCATCACGGGCTGACATCCATAAACTCAGAATGTCCGAACCCATATGATGCTGGTTGCGACGATTGGAAATTTCAGCATAGATGAGTTCTCCAATCTGCCGTTTCAGATGCTTCAAATAGCCCCAAGGGCTTTGTATTCCCCAATCCTTTTGTAGAGACGGAAAAAACAGCAAACCGCCAATAAAAGGAGACTGTAGTGAATCTGTGAACTGAATAATGAGTGACTTTAAACGGTGAAATCGTTCCTCTTGCTCAATTCCAAAAACGACCTTAAGAATCACGGCTAAAGAGATTTCTTGCGCTAACTGACGAGCAGAAAACTGAGTATCGATTGATAGCGAACTCATTGCTTTATCAGCCAATTCACAAATCAATTCTCCATAGGTTCGCATCCGTTCGCCATGAAATGGAGGCATCAACAACCGACGTTCCCGACGGTGGCGAGAACCTTCCAGGGCAAAAAGGGAGTAGTCTCCAAGCAGCGGTTGTAGTAGTTGATTCGGTGGAGTAACAAGCTGCTTTGTGTCATTGAAGAAAATTTGCTGGATCGCTTGGGGATTGCTGACAAACAACACAACTGGGTGATTGCCAATAACAGGAGCATTAAAAATTTCTCCGTAACGTTGTGCAGCAACTTCCATATAAGCGATCGAATCCCGTGTGTACTGGATTTTTTGCAGCCAGCGAGGGGCTTGTGGACCAGCAGGAAGGTTGTTTTTTGGAGTCATAACGTTAGGCTCTACTCTTGTGTAGTCCAAATTTAGAGAATTGCTATTAGTATGAATGGTTGCCATCGCAACTGAGCGAAATTTGCAAACGCTAGAGAAAGGCTATTGACTCCATTCATCCCAGGCTGCCTTTGCCACTTTTGCAATGACCTCCTCACGGATTGTATCGCTTGCTCTAGAATCTGAAACGAAGACGGCGATCGCCAAATGTTGCCCATTTGGAAGCGTTACGAGCCCCACATCATTAGTTGCAGCCGTCACTCCATCAACAGTAGCTGAAGTCCCTGTTTTATGCGCTACAACTGTTCCCTCAGGCAATAGTCCCCTAATACGGTTTGGACCTGTCGAGGTCTCTATCATCCATTGTTGCAATGAGTCCTGACTGGAGTCTGAAAGCCCTCGCCCTTCATGGAAAGCACGTAATAAATTAACGGCTGCATCCGGCGTTGCATAGTTACGATATTGCAATGTTGGGTCTTGCTCGAACTGAATCTCGTTCTCTGTGTTCGCTACAACGATATCATTTACGCCAAGACGGCTTAAATACTCCATGACACGCTGTGGTCCACCGATGAGTCGTAATAGGGCATCACAAGCCGTACTATCACTTTCAGAAACCATGTACTGTAACAATTCAGCTAAACGGAATTCCCTTCCTTGGGAATTCTCCTCTAGAATTTGACTATCTTGAACGATATCGCTTGCTTCAATCCGAATTTTTTGGTTCAGCTCCAGATTTCCTTGATCGACTTGAGCCAAAACTGCCATCGCGATCGGAAACTTGTAAACGCTCTGCATTGGAAATTGTTGACCTCCATTCAGAGATGCTGACTCTTCGGTTTCCAGTACGGTGGCTGTTGCCCCAACCCGCCCTTGAGCAACCTCAGAGATTTGTTCAATGCGATCGCGTAATTGGTTGTTGCGATCGGTGTTGGATGTTGTAATTTCGCTTGGCGTACGAGTTTGACTGCTTGAGGTCGCTTCCCTATTATTGGAGTTAATACTTGTACAACCGAAAGTGAGTAGAACAGTCAGCAAAAACAGGCAAAATGGGCGAAGCCAAGCTTTTTTAATCCCTTGAATCATAAACTTTAACCTGGAGTTGGGAGCAGCTAGGACTACACGCGCTATTCCTAAAATTTCGGAAACGGTTCTCCTGAATTTTGTTATTAACCAATCTTGTGTGATTGCATCAGGTGTTCGGGCTATTGCATAAATGCCATATCGACTCAAATTTTCTGTGTCGCCCCAAGCCTCAAAGACGGGAACAGGATTTCAGTATTCACGCTTATTAATCGCGCCAGCAATAGTCTACAGGAATCCAGGTATAACCCTCGTCCTCTGCACAGATATGCCCTATTCCTGGAAACGGTAAATGTGCAGTTGCAACCAAGTGACGTGATGCTTCTAAACGGGCAAACTGTGTCGCTCGTTGTTCCGCTGCGGCATTGGCATCGACATCGTAAACAACAGTAATTTCAGGATTTGCAAATTGAAGCGAAGCAAAGTGAACAATATCACCGTAAAACTCGATACTCTTGCCCCCACTTTCAACGGCATAAAAGCTGTGTCCCGGTGTGTGCCCCGGTGTAGGAAGTGCGGTGATGCCTGGTAAGATGGCTGTCTCACCAGAAAACGTTTCAAGCTTACCTGCATTGAGATAGGGTGTAATCGTCTGAACTGCTTCACCGAAATATCTGCGATCGAGATGCGATCGCTCTACATTCGTGGGATCAAGCCATAAATCAACATCAGGCTTGCAAACATAAACAGTGGCAACCGGAAACATGAGTTGCCCGTACTCATTTAACGTCTCAAAAGGCTGCAAACCGCTTCAACATGAGTTGAGCAAAGCAAAATTTAACTTTTTTACTGACTTCCTAATTACCGCTCCCAGCGAAATTTGCGTTCGGACTCTTGAATAGGTACGTCGTTAATGCTGGCAAATCGTCGCATCATTAAACCGTTTTCGGCAAACTCCCAGTTTTCATTGCCGTAAGCGCGGTACCAAAAGCCAGAATCGTCATGCCATTCATATTCAAAGCGCACAGCGATGCGATTATCCATAAAGCACCAAAGTTCTTTTTTCAAGCGGTAGTCTAGCTCTTTTGCCCATTTGCGCTTGAGAAATTCTTTGATCGCGGTCCGTCCATGCAAAAACTCTGCTCGATTTCGCCACTCAGAATCTTCGGTATATGCTAGAGCAACTCGCTCTGGGTCACGAGTATTCCAGGCATCTTCGGCTGCTTGAACTTTGGCTGTTGCGGTTTCTAATGTGAAGGGGGGAAGGGGTGGTTTGATTTCCATAGTGTTAGGTTCCTGTGTAGAAAGTGAATTATTTTGATTCAGAGTGAGTGAGGGCTGAGGGATTGTCATGAACTGGTTTGAGCTAAGAAAGGTGAGAACTCTGGCTCTGACCAGAGTAAGGGAAGGTTGCCCTCCACGCGATCGCCCTTCTCAAGCTGGAAGCGCAGCAGTCGCTCTGCTCCAGGGTAAGCCCTGATTTCAGCTCCCTCCCAAATCACTTGGGCACTGCCAGTGAGATAAAGTAAGTTTCCTCGCTCAAAGTCGATGAACAACAGTCCTGCACGAGGATTCAACTCTAAGTTGCCAAAGGTGTTGAATTGGTGATTGCCAGAAAAGTCGGGAATGGTGAGTGTTTTATCATCGTTGATTCGCACAAAACCTGGTTTGCCGCCTCGATGGGAAACATCTACTCCTGATGCTGACCCGGCTGAGTCAGACTGATAGGCAGTTGTGATAAAAAATGTATCTGCGATCGCTATCATGGACCGCTCCGCTTCTCCCAAGGTTTCAACTGAGTAAACGGGTTTAGGCATCACATCATGGTCCTCTAGCTCAAACATCCGTGCCTGAATGTATTGAGGGCAGTTGCCGAAACTTTGACCTACCTGCACATCAAAGCCCTCAGAACGAACTGCGGTGACGGTACCATTCATCCGATTGCGGCGACGAGTATGCAACTCAATCCCGAGTAAACCAATGTCAATGCCACTCGCAAGTGTAGTTGTTAGGGGATCGCTAAAGAGCGGTGCAGCAGCGACTTGTAAAGTGCGATCACTCGGTGAGGAGATGAATCCCGGTTGCCCAACCAAAATAGAAGCCCAAGGATTACCTGCTGTATCTACTGTTCCGACAATTAGATAGGGAAGTTGGGCAAAGAACTGGCGATGCTGTTCAGGAAGATAATTGCGAATGCCTCGTCGCCCTTGCTTATCAATTCGCTCCTGCACGCCCAGACGGGTCTGGATGGCTAGTTCACCGGCATGAAAAGGGGATTCAGAGTGTGACCAACCTGATGCAACCATAATCTTCCTCCTTATACTCCTGCCATTGGAATGTAGTGAGGCAAGTGTTTAACGCGATCGATCCATGCCAACACATTAGGATAAGGTGAGAGGTCAATTTTGCCATCGCGAACCAGAGCAACGTAGGGGAAAACCGCAATATCAGCAATGGTAGGACGCTCAAATTCTAACCAGGTGCGATCGCTTAAATGTTTATCGAGTTGCGCCAGGATGTACTCTGCCTTTTGAGTAGCTCGCTCGATGTTAATATTCGTCATCCTAAATAAATGATAGAGTCGTGCATTCTCAGGACCTTGGCGCACTTCGCCCGCAGTTGTTGAAAGCCAACGAACCACTTGCGCTAGGGGTAATGCATCCAATGGGAGCCACTCCTCTCCACCATATTGCCGTGCCAAATACACCAAAATTGCTTGTGCATCTGCAAGTTTGGTCTCGCCATCAATCAGCATAGGTACCTGTCCAAAGGGGTTAAGGGCAAGGTACTCGGGTGACTTATGTTCTGCTTTCATCAAATCGACTTTAATCCACTCAAAGTCTAGATTTAGCAGAGACAAAAACAATTGAACTTTGTAGCTATTGCCAGATAGTTCGTGACCATAGAGCTTAATCATTTTGATTTTCCTTTGATTTTATGTACCGAACGTTCGGTACGCTGCTACTGTACCGAACGTTCGGTAGAATTGTCAATAAGGTCAAAAATCTCTTCTTCCGTAGTTTCAAAACCTATAGTTTCAAAACCTATGTCTAAATCAGCCACATCCAAACAAAATCATGTGTTAGAGCTGCTTGACCTGTTTCGGCAGTTTGGCTACGACGGGGCAACACTTTCAAAAATTTCTCAATCTACAGGTCTAGGGAAGGCGAGTCTTTACCACCACTTTCCGGGCGGCAAAGATGAAATGGTAGAAACAGTGTTGACGACACTAGAACAAGGGCTACAGCAAATTACTTTAGAAGCGCTGCAAACTGAAGGAGATGCGCTGACGCGGCTGCAAAAGATGTGCGATCGCCTCAACAAAGCCTATGACAGTGGACAAAAGCCCTGTTTGCTGGCAGCTTTGATGTTGGGATCAGCCAAAGATATGTTTCAGGGTAGAGTCAGCAAGCTTCTGCAAGTATGGATTGAGGCGATCGCTGCTGTTCTAATTGATGCTGGAATGGACGAGACAGTGGCTCGGCAACGAGGAGAAGATGGGGTCATCCTGGTTCAAGGAGCACTTATCCTAGCGCAAGGGTTAGAAGACCCGGCTCCATTCCGACGGATTATCCAACAGCTACCTGAAACGCTTTGCCGACCCGCATAAACCTGAAGTTTCTAAATATGGGTAAGATCAAAAGGGTGAGTGAGGCGATCGCTCTGCCCTAGTGATAGGTTAGTGAGGATAGGTGGAACTGAAGCAGGGGACACTACAGTCAACCACATGAAACGGGATAGCCCGACAGCGCGCCCTCTGCTTTGCATCTTATGGATACCTATGCTTGTACAGGTGCTTGTACAGGCTCACTCTTGGGCTATTTAGGATAATCGTTTGTTTCGAATCGAAAACTCATTGTTGCGAATCATAACGTTAATTATATTTCTCTTCGATTTATTGCTTATTGATTATCCCAATAATTGTCCGTGTGTTATCCCAATAATTGTCCATGTGTTATTTGTTTGCAATACCCGCAGTACATCAGAAGAACACCCACACATTTTGATAGGAAATTAGTATGAGCAGCGGAAGCGGATGCCCATTTACGGGCGGCGGTCAGAAATCTCAGCCTCGTCATATGCCGTCAAACCGGGACTGGTGGCCGCATTATTTGAATCTGAGTATCCTCCACCAGCACACCCCCCAAGCAAATCCTATGGGTGAGGAATTCAACTATGCTGAGGAGTTCAAGAGGCTTGACTTAGCTGCCCTGAGGGCAGATATCTATGAGTTGATGACCACCTCCCAGGACTGGTGGCCAGCCGACTACGGCCATTACGGACCGCTCTTCATCCGGATGGCTTGGCACAGTGCCGGCACGTATCGTACTGGCGACGGTCGCGGCGGCGCGGGCTCGGGTAGCCAGCGGTTTGAGCCCCTCAACAGTTGGCCTGACAATGCCAACCTTGACAAGGCGCGCATGTTGCTTTGGCCAGTCAAGCAGAAATACGGCAAGAAGATCTCGTGGGCCGACCTTATGATCTTCGCTGGCAATTGCGCACTTGAGTCAATGGGTTTCAAGACGTTAGGCTTTGCTGGTGGGCGCGTGGATGTCTGGCAGCCAGAGGAAGATATCTACTGGGGTTCTGAGAAAGCCTGGCTCGGTAATGAGCGTTACGAAGGCGATCGCGTGCTCCTGAATCCTCTTGCCGCCGTTCAGATGGGACTGATCTACGTCAACCCAGAAGGTCCAGACGGTGAGCCTGATCCGATCGGATCAGGGCGTGATATTCGCGAGACCTTTAGTCGGATGGCGATGAACGACGAGGAAACAGTCGCGCTCACCGCTGGTGGGCATACCTTTGGCAAGTGTCACGGTGCGGGCGAAGCGACACACGTAGGTCCTGATCCAGGGGGGGCTACCGTCATCGATCAGGGACTCGGTTGGAAGAACGCCTTTAACACGGGTGTTGGTGTCGATGCGATCACCAGCGGCATCGAAGGCGCATGGACCCCCACGCCGACGCAGTGGGACAACAGCTATCTCGAAACCCTGTTCAAATATGACTGGGAGTTGACGAAGAGCCCCGCTGGTGCGTGGCAATGGAAGCCCAAGGGCGACGAGGGTGCAGGTACGGTGCCCGACGCACACGATCCGTCGAAACGTCACGCCCCCATGATGACTACAGCGGACATGTCCATGAAGATGGACCCCATCTACAACCAGATTGCGCAGCGTTATCGCGACAACCCAGATGAGTTCGCAGAGCAGTTTGCCAAGGCGTGGTTCAAGCTAACTCACCGCGACATGGGACCGCGATCGCGCTATCTCGGACCAGAGGTTCCTCAGGAAGAGTTCTTGTGGCAAGATCCCATTCCCGCAGTCGATCATGACTTAATTGATGAGCAGGACATCGCCGCTCTCAAAGCCAAGATTCTTGCTTCGGGACTGTCTGTCTCCCAACTGGTTTCAACCGCTTGGGCGTCGGCCTCAACGTTCCGCTGCTCCGACATGCGCGGTGGCGCGAATGGGGCACATATTCGCCTCGCGCCGCAAAAGGATTGGGAAGTCAACCAGCCAGACCAGTTAGCAACGGTGCTGCAAGCCCTGGAAGGAATCCAACAGGAGTTCAACAGCTCGCAGTCTGGCGGGAAGCGGGTTTCGATCGCTGACCTGATCGTTCTGGGCGGCTGCGCAGGCATTGAGCAAGCAGCAAAGAACGCTGGTCACGAGGTTACGGTTCCCTTTAAGCCGGGACGCACGGATGCGCTGCAAGAGAAAACGGATGTTGAGTCCTTCGGGGTGCTTGAGCCAACTGCGGATGGGTTCCGCAACTACACGAGCGGCAAACACAGCGAATCGCTCGAAGAGCTGTTGGTCGATCGGGCGCAGTTGCTGAGCCTAACAGCCCCTCAGATGACGGCTCTCCTGGGCGGCTTGCGCGTCTTGGGCGCAAACTTTGGCGGGTACAAGCACGGCGTCTTCACCCACCGACCAGAGACGCTGACAAATGACTTCTTCGTCAATCTGCTCGACCTGGGCACCACGTGGAAGGCGACCTCTGAAGCTGAATATGAGTTTGAGGGGAGCGATCGCAAAACCGGCGAACAAAAGTGGACCGCTACCCGTGTTGACCTCATCTTCGGCTCAAACTCCCAGCTCCGAGCCCTTGCAGAAGTCTATGGAGCGGTGGACTCGCAGCAGAAGTTTGTGAAAGACTTTGTGGCGGCATGGGACAAGGTGATGAACCTTGACCGTTATGATCTTCGCGCAGTCCAAGCGACAAGCTCTGCGAGAGGTTTCTGAGCGTAACGTCAGCCAGTCATCAGTGATTATAGGTTGAGGCTACGCTAACCTGCGACAATCCTGAACGCGGGTAGAAGCGAGAGACAACAATGAGAGCGGCGTTTCAACTTGTCTTGAAATGCCGCTCTCTGCTTTAAACCCTGCGTCAAAGTATTTATAGTCCCAACGAACGGACGCTGGTTATATCGCAAAAACTTCTAGAGATAAGCGATCGCTGCCGATCTCATCTTCTCAAACACTGACTCCAAAGAGCGTTTCGATAGACTTTACTACAGATCCACCGTCCCCTTGAGTGCAAAGCAGGAGTTTCTGCTCAAGCCGTTCGCAGCCGTTCAATGTCCCGCATTGGTGGCGCACCAAACATCCGGGAATATTCACGACTAAATTGCGAAGTACTCTCATATCCAACTCGATAAGCAGCCTGAGTTGCATCGATCGCCTCACCAAGCATCATCTGACGCGCTGTTAACAGTCTCAGATGTTTTTGATATTGCAGAGGACTCATTGAGGTGACTGTCTTGAAGTGGCGATGGAACGAGGCAGCAGACATGTTCGCCTGTTCAGCTAACTCCTCAACTCGCAGTGGTTTGGTAAACTCTGCTTTGATTTGTCTGATCACTTCCGCAATGCGTTGCATATTACTGCCAGAGGTGGCAATTTGACGAACCGCTTCACCTTGTTTATCGGTGAGTAGACGGTAATAGATTTCGCGGACAATCATCGGAGCGAGAAACGGAATATCCTGCGGTGTATCTAACAACGTTGCTAACCGAATGGCGCAATCAATCAAGGACGGGCCGGCATCACTAACGCACCATCCTCTCACAGAGTTTTCTTGCTTATCGATATCTGGATTCGTTTGAGCAATAATCTCACAGAGTTGGACGGGGTCTAGCTTTAGCTTCAAGCCGAGATAAGGTTGATCGGGTGTCGCTTCTATCATGCAGACGCTCAGCGGCAAGTCCACCGACATCACCAAATATTGAGCAACACCATACTGAAAGACTTCGTCATTGAGCGATAACTTTTTTTCACCCTGCACCACGATAGCAAACAGTGGTTCACTAACATCCTGTATAGTTTTGGAATTATCACAACGCACAAACACTAAGGGATCGATCGCGGTTGGATAATAGCCGCTTCTCTCACTGCTCGTGTGCCGATCAACTAATGCCGCCAATTCTGCACATTTGGCGATCGCCAAGCGCTGCTGCGCTAGCAAAGCCTCCCTACTAGGAGAAGCGCCGATCGCAGCTTCATGGTTTAGTGTCTTGACCGTCATGCTGATTTCCTGACTGATGGAACACTTTTCATGGGTTCATTATAGAGAATGTTTTCTCTAACTAACGCCCTACTTGAGAGGATTAGGCAATCATTTGCAAGGACTATGTATTTAGGCAAAAGCGGATTCAGCCTACGATAAACCTGTCCGTGAAAAAGCAAAAAGCGTTTATTCTTCAAGCTGCTAACTAGTAGGTGAAGCTAAATCTTAACGGCAATTATCACCCTTTCATTTAGGAGAGATAGTCTCATGACAACTAACGAAAATACCCAAAAAGTTGTGCTGATTACAGGCGCGAGTAGCGGTATTGGTGAAGCTACTGCTAGATTACTTGCTCGTGAGGGTTTACGGGTTGTATTAGGGGCACGACGCACCGATCGCCTCGAAGCGATCGCCTCCGAAATCCGTGAGAAAGGTGGCGTAGCAGAATATCACGCTCTGGACGTGACTAGCCTTGAGGAGATGCAAGCCTTTGTCGAGTTTGCCAAAGACAAGTTTGGTCGCCTTGATGTAATGGTGAACAATGCAGGCATAATGCCGCTTTCTAAGTTAGACGTGTTAAAGATCGACGAGTGGAATAGCATGATTGACGTAAACATTCGTGGTGTCCTTCACGGCATCGCTGCTGCCCTGCCGACCTTTAAGCAGCAACACTCTGGGCAGTTCGTGAATCTATCCTCGATCGGCGGACACAACGTATATCCGACAGCCGCCGTGTACTGTGCAACCAAGTTTGCAGTCTGGGCCATCTCTGAAGGACTGCGGCAAGAATCGACGGATATCCGGGTTACGGTGATCTCACCTGGAGTGACCCAATCTGAACTTCCCAACACTATCACCGATGCTGAAGCAGCACAGTGGGTAGAAGAATTTCGCGGGGCGATCATCCCAGCAGAGGCGATCGCCCGTGCCATTGCCTTTGCGATCGAGCAGCCCGCAGATGTAGATGTGAATGAAATCATCGTTCGACCGACCGGGCAGAGCAGCTAAGCACTAACTGATGTTAGAGTGTTGAAATCAATACCTCTTGGCTAAGTTGTTCGACTACCAGGCCCCTCCAGCACCGCCTCCATCACTACCGCCACAGCTACCACCATCACCACCGCCATAGGTATCAGTTCCATTGCCGCCATAGATGGTGCTGATATCTTTCCCAGTGCTGCGATAGTAGTTAATGCACTCCCGAAAGTTATCTTCGCTGATACCCTCAAAAGTGCTTCTAGGCGAACCTCTTAGCCAACCGAAGACGGCAACGCTACCACTTACAGCAAATAGGAGAGAAAAAGCTAACCAGGCTGGAAACGAGGTATGGCGAGAACCTTGCAAGACTTGAACCAGCGCTTGAACGCCAACTAAAATTCCACGGTCAAACCGCTCTAGCCTGAAAGATGACTGCATCTGTGCAATAATTCGCTGAACGCGGCTATTTGGCAACATTCCAATAGCTCTGATTCCAGTCCGAATTTCAATGCGGCGATCGCCCCTAGAAACCAGTAGCAAAACTCCAGGAACTTGAGCCGAGTGATCAATGTCCCAACGGTCAAATAAGCTGGCAGCAAATTGTTTTGAGGTAATATCTGCTGGAGTTTCTGTCACAGTTATAATCACCACCTCACTGCCCTTCTCAGTATTTAACTTTGAGACAAGCTGATTCAACTCTGCCTCTGTGTCAGGGCTAAGCATTTCAGCCATATCTGTTACCCTTCCATTAAACTGCTGGAGATTGGGTACGGCATCCAAAGAAACGGCCAGAGCAGTTGGCGTAAATAACATGAGTGATAGCAGCAAAAAAGCAATCCCAAAAATTCGCTTGAGCATTCATCGTTCTGCCAGCAACCTCATAGCTTGATCCTACTGGTTCTAAACAGACTTTGTCCTCCGTATCGATAGAATGCTTTGAAATGCGGCAAAACGGGTATCTCTATGAAATGGTCTCCAGCCTTCTGCGACTTTCTTCTAAAGCTTGCTGCTCTAACTCATTCCTTAAATCTGCCTTCAACAAAGCATCCATCGCCTCATAATACAAATCTTTATCATAAGAGATGAGAACGAGATCAACTCCTGCATTAATCGCTTTAACCGTTGCATTTCTCAACCCATCCTTACTGCGATAAACGGCTCCCATACTGAAATCGTCCGTAATCAAAATGCCATTATAATTCCAGTCATCTCTCAAAATTCCTGTCACCACTGGTTTAGAAAATGAAGTTGGGTGTTCAGGGTCTACCGCAACTAGTTTTGCATGACTCAGCATGGTAAGAGACTGAGTATCAGACATTAGTGTCCGAAAAGGTATCCAATCTTCACGGGCTAACTCCTCAACCGGAGTCTGAAGCTCTGCATCTTCAAGGTGAGTATCTGTCTCCACTCTTCCCAGTCCAGGAAAATGCTTTAAGGTACATCTCACACCATATTCTTCTAGAGTTTGGCAGTACCAGGAAGCTACCTTTGTGATAATGTTTGCATCTGTAGAAATTGCTCTTTGATAGATTTGTGAGAATTTATCGTTGGGGCTAATAACGCCTTTGTTTAAATCCACAACTGGCGCAAAGTTCAAATTAACTCCAACTTCGGCTAACTCGCTACCGTGAGTTTTTGCATAGTTCACAACTTCGTCTTTGCTTCGGTCAATGGCTGCGCTGTCAATCAGGCTTGAAAGTTGAGGTAGCAGCGTCAGCGGCGGAGACAATCGAGATACCATGCCTCCTTCCTGATCGGTAGCAATCCATAGAGGAGGCAATCCCTGACCTTGGCGAATTGTTTGTAAGGTCTGAATCTCCTGCTTGATTTCGTCCTTTGTTTTGTTTTGCACATTACGAGCAGTGATAAAAACTCCCCCGATCGCCCGCTTAGAAACTAACTCTCTAACTTCATCAAAGTTCCTATACCCCACCACAAAATGCCGACCTAAATTCTCTAATCGGATAATTTCTGTGTTGAGTACGCTGTGTTTAATCCAGTTGAATCTGGCTTCTGTACCGGTTGCAATGAAAAAGCCAGAACTGGCGATCGCCACCACCAAAAACTGAATAATGAGTTTTGTTTTTGTTCTTTCTCCTTTCCAGGTAATGAGTTCAGAAGCAATAATTCCTAAACTGATGAAAAGAATTAACCCAAAAGTCCATCCTCTCAACCCCGCAGCAAAAGGAGTTCTGAAGATACAGGCAAATAATAAGGTGGCGATCACCAGAAGCAGCTTTAAACTTTTAAGCAGAAAAAACATGAAGACGAATCAACCAAAGATTGCTCTATTTTAGATACAACCTCCTGGATGCTCTTTCGCAATTCAACAGCGACCCATGGTAGGTATTTTTCCAAGCTCACCTCTTCACGAGATACTAAGTTTCCTATTCCACACGTTGGATTGAGGTAATTTTGGGGTCAATGATTTTTTGGCTGATGCCAGGAAATTTGACAGCGAGGCAGATTTTGTTGCCTGCACCAAAGATGTGAGTGACTTTGCCTTCTCCAAAGGCTTTGTGGATAATGCGATCGCCCACCGTCCAGTCATCCTCATGGGTGTTGGGCAAATCAGCGACTTTTTGCTTAATCTCGGCATTCGGCTGCGTCCAGCGCACAGGAATTGCCTTCGCACTATTTGAGAGCAGCATGTCACGAGGCAGCTCTGCCAAAAACAACGACGGACTGGCAGGTTCACGAGAGCCATACAGCCGTCGTTCACGGGCATGAGTGAGAAACAGCCGTTCCTTCGCACGAGTAATGCCCACATAGCAGAGACGGCGTTCTTCCTCAATCGCGGCAGGGTCTTCCAGAGAGCGGAAGTTGGGAAACAACCCCTGCTCCATGCCTACCAGGAAGACAACTGGAAACTCCAGTCCCTTAGAGGAATGTAACGTCATCAGCGAAACTTTGGACTGCTGCTCTTCCTGCAAGTTATCCAGGTCAGAAGCAAGTGAGGCATTTGCCAGAAAGGACGATAAGTTCGCGTCCTCGGTATCTTCTTCAAATTGCAGAACCGCATTGTAAAGTTCTAGAACGTTGCCCAAGCGCTCTTCTGCTTCGTCGGTGCCCTGAATCTTCAGGTCTTGCAAATAGCCAGAGTCATCTAAAATGCCCTGAACAATTTGGGAAGCAGGTAGAGAATCGGCTTTTTCCTGCCAGGATTGGATGACCTGAGCGAAGTTAAGCACGGATTTAGAAGACCGTCCTGCCAGAGTCTTCACGGAAGTCTCATCGCTGAGAATCTCCCACAGCGGTACATTTAACTCTCTGGAAGCAGTCTCAAGTCGGTCGATCGTGGATTTACCAATGCCGCGACGAGGGGTGTTGATGATGCGCTTCAGACTCACAGTGTCGGCAGGGTTGGCGATCGCCCTCAAATACGCCAACACATCCTTAATTTCCTTACGGTCGTAGAATCGCAGCCCACCCACGACCGTGTAGGGAATGCTGCGCTTGACTAGCGCATCCTCAAACGAGCGAGATTGAGCATTGGTGCGATAAAGAATGGCAAAACTGCCCCAGTTCAACTCTGGATTCTGGGACTCCATCTGCTGCATTTGACCAATTACAAACTCTGCTTCGGCAACTTCATCGTCAGCCCGAAAGCAAAAAATCGTTTCGCCAGCTCCCCGTGTTGGACGCAGTACTTTATCAATTCGCTCAGTGTTATTCTCAATCAGGTGGTTGGCAACTTGCAGAATGTTTTCAGTAGAGCGGTAGTTTTCCTCTAGCTTCACCATTGTGCGGGTGTCGTCATCGGGCAAGCCATCGCCAAAATCTTGTTGAAAGTCTAGCAGAATAGTGAAGTCCGCCATCCGAAAAGAATAGATTGACTGATCTGCATCACCTACCACAAAGATGGATCGGTAGTTCCAGTCATCAAACTTGCGCGAATCTGCACCGTTGGTCACCAGTAAGCTGATCAAGTTGTACTGGGTGCGGTTAGTATCCTGGTATTCGTCTACTAGAATGTGGCGAAATCGCTTGTGCCAGTATGCTAAAACCTGCTCATTCTGGCGGAAAAGCTGCACCGGAATCAAAATCAGGTCGTCAAAATCGAGAGCGTTGTTTTCAACCAGGGCACTCTGATACATAGAATAGACGTTGGCGATCGTGCGTCCCCGAAAGTTCGCTTGCTCCCGCTCCATATCAGCAGGCGACCAGCCCTGGTTTTTGGCATTGCTGATGGCATAGCGAACGGAACGCGGATCAAACTTCTTGTCATCCAGGTTGAGCTGGTTCACGACAATATCTTTGACCAGTCCTTGAGCATCCGATTCGTCAAAGATCGAGAAGTTTTTCTTCCAGCTTCGCCCCTGCGGGTCTTGATACTTGTCGATGTCAAACCGCAAAATCCGAGAGCAGAGGGCGTGAAAGGTGCCGATCCACAGTTCTTTGGTAATGGTTTTGTAGACGTGCGATCGCAGCTTTACCTGATCTCGCTCAGGCAGAGCTTCTAGAGGCTTGCCATACTTTGCCTGCGCCTCCCGGTCGGCAAACAGTTTCTCAATCCGTTCCTTCATCTCCCGTGCCGCCTTATTCGTGAAGGTAACGGCCAAGATATTTTCCGGGTCAACTCGATGCGTCTGCACTAGATTGGCGATTCGGTAAGTCAGTGCCCGCGTTTTGCCAGAACCTGCCCCTGCTACAACCAGCAGCGGACCGCAAAAATGTTCAACTGCTTGACGCTGAGATGGATTGAGATGACTGAGATAATCGATGGTTTGGGTCATGGATGGCTAGAGCGACAGTCAAGCGACTTAAAGAGAAGTTGCTTCTAGTCAAGAGTATCGTATTTATAAGCTTCATGGCGGAGGCAGGGCGATCGCATATCCGCCAGTATCTCCACAGCAGACAAGTACCAGCGCCTCCACGGAAATACTGAACGCTTTTGATTGACCCACAAATTCAAGGGAATTTTGTGGGCTAGTAGATGCAGTCCAATTTGTTGAATCGAACAAACCAAAAAGTCTATTAGGGCAAAGTCGTCAACACTTCAAATTGCTCACTTTAATTCACGTTAACCAACACAAATTTGCATTTTAGCAATACCAAATCAGCACAGATACCGAGAGTGAAAGATTCCTCTGTAAATTTACTTCATGAATGAAACTGCCCACAACTAGTTCCCCATTAGTTTCATCTTCTGTAAAAAAACGGATTGTGCGAATTACCAAGAGGGGATGGGTACTCTAATCAAAGCCTCAGTTTAAAGGTGTATCAGAGACGATCCAAAGCTCTACAGCATGAATGTATATCCGTAGCAGTAGCAACTTTACGAAACACGATTCTAGTGAAAATCCTGAGAACTTCTTAAGCACATCAGAGTTTCCTCACCTAGTTAAGTGATCTTTCTGATGGAGAAGAACTCTCTTATAGAGCATTCTCACACCGCGAGAACTTTAACTGATTTTGAGAGCGGAAACCTCAAAATCAACACTTCCTTTTGCTTTTCAGTCAAATACTAATCCTGGTCGAGGGTGATTAAACATGGCAACTATCAATGGCAATTCCAGAAGCAATTCACTTCGGGGCACTAATAGTGCTGACTCTGTATTTGGGCTTGCCGGTAACGATGTACTGTTTGGTTTAGATGGCAACGACCTGCTAGATGGCGGTGACGGTAGTGACACCCTCGATGGTGGTACAGGGACAAACACCCTCAGAGGCGGTGCTGGTAACGATATCTACGTAGTAGATAGTGCCAGTGACCGAATTACTGAGGGAAGTAACCAGGGTATAGATACGGTTCAAGCATCTGCCAGTTGGGTATTAGGCAGTAACCTGGAGAATCTCACCCTAACAGGCAGGGCAATCAGAGGAACAGGTAACACCCTCAATAATAGAATCACTGGAAATACCTCCAACAATGTTCTGGACGGTGGAGCAGGCAACGACATCGTGATAGGCGGTGCGGGTAATGATAGCCTCATCGGTAATAGTGGCAATGACATCCTTCAGGGAGATGCAGGTAATGATACCTTGAATGGTGGAATTGGCATTGATGCAATGAGAGGAGGTGTGGGTAACGACCTCTATTTTATTGACAATGTCAGAGACACCGCTATCGAAGGTGCTAATGCAGGAACCGATACCGTCAACGCGACTGTTTCCTTTACCTTGGGAAGCAATGTTGAAAACTTGACTCTTACAGGCAGCGCAGCCATCAGTGGAACAGGTAACAGTCTCAACAACACCATCATTGGCAATGGTGGCAGCAACATTCTCACGGGTGGGCTGGGTGACGATTCCCTCAGAGGTGCAGCAGGTAACGACATCTTACAAGGTGGTGATGGCAATGACTTCCTGGATGGCGGCATTGGTGACGACAGCATGGCGGGTGGAGCTGGTAATGATACTTACCTCGTTGACAACCTTAATGACACTGTTAATGAAACTCCTGGTGGTGGCGTTGATAGAGTTATTTCCAGCATTGATTTTGTTTTGGGCGACGAGGTCGAGAATCTGATTCTAACGGGTACTACCAACCTCAACGGCATCGGTAATGCCTTGAATAACACCATCATTGGTAACAGTGGTGCCAACACATTAGAAGGGGGCGCAGGAAACGACTATCTCAATGGTGGTGAAGGTACTGACACCTTAGCAGGTGATGATGGGGATGATACCTATGTCATTGATAACGAAGGAGACATTGTCACCGAAAACACCGATGGCGGCGATGATACTGTAATCTCCGCACTCCGTGCCTACACTCTGGCTGACAATATTGAGAATCTTGTCCTAGGTGGAACAGACGGAATTGAAGGCACAGGTAATGACCTGAACAACCGAATTACAGGAAACAGTGGTGACAATAGTTTAAGTGGTGGCGGTGGAGATGACATCCTTACTGGCAACGCTGGTGACGATACTTTAGATGGCGGTGACGGAACGGACACTCTAATCGGTGGTGCAGGGAATGACCTCTACATTGTTAACGACACGAGTGACACTATCGTTGAAGCAGTAGGAGGTGGAATTGATACGGTCGTTTCTATCGATACTTTTACTCTTAGCAACAACCTGGAAAATTTAGTCCTTAACGGCGAAGCTGATATCAATGGAACAGGCGATGCTGCTGCTAACAGCATAGTTGGCAACAGCGGCAATAACATCCTAACGGGTGGTGCTGGCAATGACACCTTAGAGGGTGGCGCTGGCAATGATACCTTAGAGGGCGGTGTTGGCAATGATATTATGCGAGGTGGGGCTGGCGATGATATTTACACCATCGATGGCATTGGCGACACAGTAGTCGAAAATGCTGAAGAAGGAACCGATTTGGTTAATTCCAGCGTCTCTTTCACGCTAGGTGCCAACTTAGAAAATCTGACGTTGACTGGCAACGCCAACATCAATGGAACAGGCAATGCTCTAGGGAACTCAATTACAGGCAACAACGGCAACAACACTCTGAACGGCGGTGCAGGTAATGATGTTCTCGATGGTGGTGTAGGCAGTGACACGATGTTGGGTGGTATAGGCAATGATGTCTATTTCTTTGATGCTGTGGGCGATCGCGCCATCGAAAACATAAATGAAGGAACAGACACCGTCTTTGCCACAAGCGCAGCTAATGGCACCACCTTTACCCTCAGTGGTAACCTAGAAAACCTGACTTTGGGCGGCACAGCCAATCTAAACGGTACAGGCAACGACCTTGCTAACACAATAACGGGTAATGACGGCAGCAATACAATCAGTGGTTTAGCAGGTAATGATGTCCTTAGTGGCGGTGCTGGTGATGACACGTTGCTAGGTGGATTAGGAAATGATCTCCTAGACGGAGGCGTAGGTAACGACACAATGACTGGAGGCGCGGGCAACGATACTTACATTGTTGACGCGTCTACCGATGTTGTGACTGAACTGGCTGGAGAAGGCACTGATACTATCCTGGCAGGAAGTACCTTTACTCTAGTTGCGAACATTGAAAACTTGACCCTAGAAGGAACAGGAAACTTCAACGGTACAGGTAATGACCTGAACAACACCATCATTGGGAACAGCGGCAACAATATTTTAGATGGTGGACTTGGAGCAGATGCATTAAGGGGTGGCTTGGGAAATGACACCTACGTTGTAGATAATGCAGGCGATGTTGTTTCTGAAAATGTTAATGAGGGAACGGATACCGTAAATGCTAGTGTTAATTTCACCCTGAGTGCTGGGTTAGAAAACCTAACCCTGACTAGTACAGGGAACATCAATGGTACAGGTAATGAGAGTGTAAACACAATCATTGGCAACAGCGGCAACAATACCCTCGGCGGTGGTGGGCAAGATGATGTCCTAGTTGGTGGTGCGGGTAACGACATCCTGGACGGAGGTGTAGGCAACGACTCGATGGTAGGTGGCATCGGAGATGATACCTACTTTATCGATGCTGCTGGTGATGTTGTTACTGAAGCAACTAGCGAAGGGATTGATATAATCAACTCTAGTATTGGTTTTGCCCTAGCTGCAAACTTTGAAAATCTGACCTTAACTGGTTCCGCTAACGTCAATGGAACAGGTAATGATGTAGCTAACACCATTACTGGCAACAACGGTAACAATACGTTGAATGGTTTGGGTGGCAATGACACACTCTTTGGGAACGGCGGCAACGATACTCTAGACGGTGGTGCAGGTAATGATGTAATGAGTGGTGGTGCAGGTGATGACACCTACATTGTTGACAGCATTAACGACCTTGTCTCAGAAAACTCTAACGAAGGACTTGACACGGTCAGATCCAATGTCAACTATACGCTCGGTAATAACCTTGAAAATCTCACCTTGACAGGATCTGGAAACCTCAATGGTACGGGTAATGCTGGTGCCAATACCATTACTGGTACTGATGGCGACAATATCCTGGATGGTGGTGCTGGAACCGACCTACTAATTGGTGGCTTAGGAAACGATACTTACATTGTGGATAATGTGGGCGATCGCATCCAGGAAGTCTCTGGTGTTGGCATCGACGCAGTTGAATCCAGCGTCTCGTTCAATCTAGCAACCAATGGCGAATTCGTTGAAAACCTCTTCCTCACGGGTTCGGACAACATTGATGGTATTGGTAACGCCTTGAACAACACCATTATGGGCAACAGTGGCAATAACAGACTCGATGGAGGAACCGGAGCAGATAGCCTTAATGGCGGTACAGGAAATGACACTTATATTGTTGATAATGCAGGCGATCGCGTCACTGAACTTCTGGATGCTGGAATTGACTTCGTAGAATCTAGTGTCAGCTTTGCTTTAGGTAGCAACCTTGAAAACCTGACCTTGACTGGGACAGACAACATTAACGGCACCGGCAACGCCCTCAACAATACCATCATTGGCAATAGCGGCAACAACCGGATTGATGGTAGCACTGGTGCAGATGAGATGACTGGTGGCTTAGGAAACGACACCTACGTCGTAGACAATCTGGGCGACACAATCATCGAAGCTTCCAATGCAGGCATTGAAACTGTTGAATCAAGTGTCACCTTTGTTTTGGGAACCGAGCTTGAGAACCTGACTCTAACCGGCGCACTGGACATCAATGGTACAGGTAACGCAGGCAATAATACAATCAGAGGCAACAGCAGTAACAACCGAATTGATGGTGGTGCTGGCGCAGACATCATGAGTGGTGGTGCTGGCAATGACATCTTCATTGTGGACAACGTTGGCGATACTGTTACTGAATTGCTCAACGAAGGCATTGACTTGGTTCAATCAAGTATTACCTTCACACTAGGTGACAGCGTTGAGAACTTGACGCTGACCGGAACTGAAAACATCAACGGTACAGGTAATTCTGGGGTTAACACGATCATCGGTAATTCTGGAAACAACAGATTAGATGGTGGTGCTGGCGCGGATGAGTTGGTGGGTGGCGATGGCAACGATACCTACGTGGTTGACAATGTAGGCGAGCGCATCATTGAAATTGGTACAGGACTAGATACTGTCGAATCCAGCGTTACCTTGACGTTAGGGGACAACCTGGAAAATCTGACTCTGACTGGAACCAGCAATATTGACGGTACAGGTAACGAACTCGGCAACACTATCAGAGGCAATGCCGGAAACAACATCCTCAGAGGCGAGGCTGGCAACGATGTCTTAGAAGGAGGTATTGGCAGCGATGTTCTAGATGGTGGCACAGGTGCCGACCTGCTCAGCGGCGGCGATGGCAACGACCTCTACATCACTGACAACGAGGGTGATGTCATTAATGAAGTAGGGACAGGAATTGATACAGTTCGTTCTAGTATTACCTCCACCCTCGCTTCTAACCTTGAAAACCTGGAACTCATCGGGGTCGGAAACATTGATGGTATTGGCAACACGGGCGACAACACCATCATCGGCAACGGAGCCAACAATATCCTCTCTGGCTTGGCAGGCAACGATACTCTGGAAGGTGGAGCCGGAAACGATATTCTCAATGGTGGTGCAGGCATTGATGTTATGCGCGGCGGGCTGGGCGATGACATTTATGGCATCGATAACCTCAGCGACACTGTGTTTGAAGACGCAGACGCGGGCATTGACCGAGTTGAATCCAGTGTTAATTTCACGCTGGGGGCTAATTTCGAGAACCTGACCCTAACTGGAACAGCTACTAACGGTACAGGTAACGCGCTCAGAAACACAATCATCGGTAACGGCAGCAACAACCGATTGGATGGGGGTGCTGGCGCTGACGTAATGAGTGGTGGAGCCGGCAGTGACACTTATGTGGTAGACGACATTAGCGATACCGTCATCGAAGCAGAAAACGCTGGAATTGATGCAGTTGAGTCTAGCGTCAACTTCACTCTGAGTGAAAACGTCGAAAACCTGACACTGACCGGAACCGGAAATATTAACGGTACAGGGAACGGACTGGCAAACACCATCGTTGGTAACAGCGGCAATAACCGAATTGACGGCGGGGCAGGGGTAGACAACCTGAGCGGTGGATTGGGCGCTGACATCTATGTGGTTGACAACGCAGGCGACATCATTATCGAACTATCTAACGCTGGCAATGACACTGTTGAGTCTAATATCACCTATACCCTTGGGGCAAATCTAGAAAACCTGACTTTGGTCGCAGGGGCAGGTGACATCAACGGCATAGGCAATGCTGAAAATAACACCATTCGAGGCAATGAAAGCAGCAACCGCTTAGACGGTAGTGCAGGCATTGATGAACTGATTGGTGGGGACGGCGATGATACCTATGTGGTCGATAATTTAGGCGATCGCGTCATCGAAACCGGCACCGGAATCGATACCGTTGAAGCCAGCGTTACATACATCCTGGGCAACAATCTAGAAAACCTGACTCTAACAGGGACTGCAAATATCGATGGCACAGGTAATGCTCTCAATAACACCATCAGTGGCAACAGCGGCAACAACCGAATTAACGGTGGTGTAGGTGCTGATGTAATGAGAGGGGGCAACGGTAACGACACCTATGTAGTTGACACTGTTGCCGATACTGTAGTTGAAGAACTCAATGCAGGCATCGACACCGTTGAATCTAGTGTCAGCTTTACCCTGAGCAACAACGTTGAGAACTTAGTTCTTCTAACAGGTGCAGGCAACATCAACGGTACTGGCAACGGTTCTGTCAACACAATCACTGGAAATGAAGGAGACAACAGGCTAGATGGTGGTGTGGGTGCCGATGAACTGATTGGCGGAGCAGGAAATGATACCTACGTGGTGGATAATGCGGGCGATCGCATCACTGAAACTACAGGCATCGACACTGTTGAAGCCAGCATCACCTATACCCTCGCCACTAATCTAGAAAACTTGACACTGACCGGTTCAACTAACATTGATGGGATTGGCAATGCCGAAGCAAACACAATCCTGGGTAACAGCGGCAATAACCGTCTAGAAGGACGAGTCGGTAATGATATTTTAGACGGCGGTGAAGGCGCTGATACGCTAGTTGGTGGAGTAGGCGACGATACTTACTTCGTTGATAACAGTGGCGATATCGTTACCGAAAACGCTGGGGAAGGCGTTGATACTATTTTCTCTAGAGCATCTTACACTTTGGGTGCAGGCACCTCGGTAGAGAATCTATTTCTAACAGGTACTGAGAATATTGATGGTAGAGGCAATGAATTTACCAATACCATCACAGGTAATGCAGGCAACAACATCTTGGATGGTAGAGCTGGTGCCGACCTGTTAAGTGGTGGAGCAGGTAACGATACCTATTTTGTAGACAACACAGGCGACGTTGTTTCTGAAACGATTGGTGGTGCTCAAGGTGGAATAGATACGATTGTTTCAAGCATTTCCTTTGACTTGAGCAATGCCAGCGGTGCCAACATTGAAAATCTCACTTTGGCAATCGGTGCCGGAAACATCAACGGTACAGGCAACGCCGAAAACAACACGATCACAGGTAACGAAGGCAACAATATCCTGAATGGAGGAGCAGGCGTAGATCATTTGAGAGGTGGAGCAGGTGATGACACCTACATCATCGACGACCTGAGCGACACCGTTTTTGAGGAAGCTAACCAGGGAATCGATACCGTTCGTTCCAGTGTCTCCATTAGCTTGAGTGATAACGTTGAAAACCTCATCCTGACTGCTGGAGCTGGCAATATTGCTGGCAATGGCAACGCCTTGAATAACACCATTGTCGGCAATGAGGGCAATAACGTCTTGGGCGGCGGCGCAGGTGATGACTTCATTGACGGCGGAACTGGAGCAGACACAATGAGTGGTGGAGAAGGCGATGACACCTACATCGTGGACAATTTAGGAGATACCGTCACTGAAGCCGGGGATGGGCTGGATCTAGTTCGCTCTAGCGTTAACTTCGCTTTGGGGGGCAATATCGAAAACCTGACCTTGACTGCTGGAGCTGGCGACATTAACGGTACTGGTAATGAGCTTGCCAACACGATAACAGGGAATACAGGCAACAACAGGTTAGATGGTGGTGCTGGTGCAGATCGACTGACTGGTGGAGCAGGAAATGACCTCTACATTGTGGACAACGGTGGTGATGTCGTCGTTGAACTAGAGGCTCAGGGAACTGACCAAGTAAACTCTAGCGTTACGTATACGCTGGGCAACTTCGTCGAAAACTTGACTTTAACTGGGTCAGCTTCTATCAACGGTACAGGTAACGCTTTAGCTAACACCATTATCGGCAATAGCGGTGACAACATTTTGGATGGTCGAGCAGGCGCTGATGAAATGAGTGGTGGTTTGGGCAACGATACTTACTTCATTGATGATGCAGGCGATCGCGTCGTCGAACTCCCTGGCGGCGGCATCGACACCGTTGTAGCAGGATTCACCTTTGTGCTGGGTGATGATGTTGAGAACCTGACCCTGACTGGAGAAGACAACATTGACGGTACAGGTAATGCCCTCAGAAACACTATCATTGGCAATGCTGGTAACAACAGACTAGATGGTGGTGCCGGTAACGATGTTCTAATGGGTGGTGCAGGCAATGACACTTACTATGTTGATAGTCTGCTCGACCAAGTTGATGAAATGGGGGGTTCTGGAGCTGATTTAGTCATCTCTAAAGTTACCTTTACTTTAGGAGCAGGCGTTGAAAACCTGACCCTAGCGTCGGGCGCAGGCAACATCAACGGCACAGGCAATGGACTTGCTAACCGCATTATTGGTAATCAAGGTGACAACATTTTGACTGGAGGCGATGGCGCTGACATCTTGGAAGGCGGTGGCGGCAATGATACCTACATCGTTGATGACCTTGACACTATCTTTGAGGCAACCGATGGAGGATTAGATACCGTTCAATCTACTTTTAATTTCACTTTGAGTGATAACCTGGAAAACCTATCTCTAACTGGTGATGCCCTCATCGGTACGGGCAATAATTCCAGCAACACCATTACTGGAAATGGAGGTAACAACACACTCTCTGGTTTGGGTGGAAATGACGATATCTCTGGCAGCGAAGGAAATGACCTCCTATTTGGAGGAGCTGGGAATGACATTTTGAACGGCGACAACGGGGATGACATCCTCAATGGGGGCGCAGGAAATGATGTTCTCAAAGGTGGGACTGGAATTGACCGTTTTGTCTATGACACCGGCAGTGTGTTTGCAACTGGCGATGTGGGATCAGACCGAATTGAAGGATTCCAATCCAACACCGACAAAATTGTGTTGGATAAAACTACCTTTAGCCTGCAAAGCGGACCAGGTTTAGCTTTTAGCCAAGAGAGCGATTTTGCAATTGTTGAAACTGACGCAGGAGCAGGCAGTGCCAACATTGTCTACAGCTTGGGTACTGGAAACTTGTTCTACACGGGTGTTCAGTTTGCACAGTTAACTACAAACACTGGCTCAATTCCATCCATTACAGCGAATGACTTTGAGATTCGAGCATGATGGAATAGATTCACCTTAGGTTGAATAAGTAAAGAGGGAAGGGCGATCGCCCTTCCCTCTTTGCTTTTCTTTTGACGAATTTTGTAAAAATTCTAATTACTGATTTCTAAGTTTTCTAGGATCATGTTTGCTCTTGGATCAAAGCCATCACCATATTCAACTGGAGCATGAGTTACTACATAGAAAGCTTCACCGTTCTGTTCGCCAATGTAAACAACGCCTGTGTAGATTTCGGCTTCAGTATCTTGCTCATAAATGATTTCCTCTACTGCCCAGGGATAGGCAGAAGAACTGTTTTGACTAACTTCATCCCAATTGTTGGCTGCTAACAAGCCTTTACCGCCCAAAACTAGTTCCTTCACGTCCTCAGAGCTAGAAGCCCCTTCTGGAAAAACGATCTGGACGTAGGCTTTTTGGTCTGGCGTACCCGTTGGGCTGAAGTAGAAGCGATCGCCCTCTTCTTTGCTTTCTCCTGCTACCTCTGGCATGAAGTCCTCAGCGGGAAAGTAAGTGATAAAAGGTGAAGACTCTGAAACAAAGCGTTCTAGCTCGATTTCAGTTGTTTCCCCTTCTACACTGAGTTGAGCCGTTTTAGTCTCAGGGGCAGATGACTCGCTATAGCTTTGAGCTTCAGGGGATGATTCATCTGAAGAAGCTTCACTTTCGGGTTGGATATCCTGGCTTGCAGAGGGCGTTTGGGTTGATGGAGGAGCGCAGGCAACTACAGCAGCCAAAAGAACTCCAGTCAATATATGTCCTAAATTTTGTAGTTTCATGGGTTTGTCCCGTCTGAGTGGCTGCTGATCCTATCTCTACAATGACATAAGGCAGGATGAGCTACATCCTGCCTCGGTCAGAAACTGTTTGCCAGCCAATTAGAGTTAATTCGATTGGGTTTAGACCACTACAAAGTTCACCAGTTTCCCAGGCACTACAATCACTTTTTTAACTTCCTTATCAGTGATGTAGCGCTGGGCGATCTCTGACTCACGAGCGTACTGTTCCAGGGCAGGCTTGTCTGCTTGGGCAGGCACCTGAATCGTACCTCGCGTTTTGCCGTTAATTTGAATCACTAACGGAATTTCGTCCACAACCAGTGCCGCTGGATCAGGCGTAAGCCAGCTTTGCTGATGCACTGAGCCAGAATGTCCCAACACTTTCCATGCTTCATCTGCGATGTGAGGCGCAAAAGGAGCCAAGAGCAGAACTAAAGCGTTGATTCCTTCTGCGTAAATGGGTGAGTCTTTGCAAGTGGAATCTGCTAAAGCATTGCTCAGCTTCATCAATTCTGAAACCGCAGTGTTGAATTGATATTCGCCCTCCAAGTCTTCACTAACCTCTTTAATGGCGTAATGAATGGCAAAACGCAGTTCCTTTTCAGGCTTGGTTAATTCGGCTGATGGAGTTGCAGACGCGGCAGGCGATCGCCCCTTTTCAGCAAACTCTGCCACCAAGCGCCAAACTCGGTTTAAGAAGCGAAACTGACCTTCGACATCCGCATCATCCCATTCCAGATCCTTTTCGGGTGGAGCCTTAAACAGGATGAACATCCGGGCCGTATCAGCCCCATATTTTGCCAAAACCTGCTCTGGATCGATGCCGTTGTACTTTGACTTTGACATCTTCTCGTAGGAAACTTCCAGCGGCTCACCTGTTTCAGGATCTTTAGGGTCGGCAGGGTTAATCTGACTGGGAGGAATGTATTTTCCTGTAGTCCGATTTTTGTAAGCAGCCGCCTGGACCATACCCTGAGTCAACAAACGTTGGAAGGGTTCGTCGAAGTTGAGCAGATTGCGATCGCGCAACACTTTTGTAAAGAACCGCGAATACAGCAAATGCAAGATCGCGTGTTCAATACCGCCCACGTACTGGTCAACCGGCATCCAGCCGTTCACCTTTGCCGGATCAAACGCCTGCTGCCCATTCTTAGCATCCGGGTAGCGCAAGAAATACCACGAGGAATCGATGAACGTGTCCATCGTATCTGTTTCGCGCTTTGCCGGGGTGCCGCAACTGGGGCAGGGCACGTTAATCCAGGATTCTAACTGTGCTAGGGGGGAAGGTCCACGTCCCGAAAACTCTACGTCTTCTGGCAACTGCACAGGCAAATCTGCTGCTGGAACCGGAACAGCTCCACAGTTGGGACAATGAATGATCGGAATGGGTGCGCCCCAATAGCGCTGACGAGAAATCAGCCAGTCGCGCAGGCGATAGGTTGCGGTGCCTTTGCCTTTGCCGTTTTTCTCCAGCCATTGAACAGCCGCTTCAACACTTTGCCCTGGGGCTTTCCCAGCCGCAACCCCATTCAAGTCTTCAGAGTGAACGATTACCCCTTCACCGACAAAGGCTGCGGTCATGCTATCCGCATCAAGAGTCTGGTCGTTTGGCTGAACAACGACTTTAATTGGCAAATTAAACTTTCTGGCAAACTCAAAGTCACGCTGGTCATGGGCGGGAACTGCCATAATTGCGCCCGTACCGTAGCCCATCAGCACGTAGTCTGCAATCCAGATGGGCAACTTCTCGCCATTGACTGGATTGACTGCATAACTGCCTGTCCAAACGCCTGTTTTCTCGCGATCCTCAGCCGTGCGGTCAATTTCGCTTTGAGCGGCAGCGGCAGCTTGATAGGCTTGAATAGTTTCCGCTTGCTCTGAAGTGGTCAACTTTTCTACTAAAGGATGCTCTGGTGAGAGCACCATGAAGGTTGCACCCCAGAGCGTGTCAGGGCGAGTGGTGAAGATGGGCAAAGCCTCTCCAGTTTCCGTTTTGAAAACGACTTCAGCACCAGTAGATTTGCCGATCCAGTTTTCCTGCATCAGCTTGACCCGCTCGGGCCAACCAGAAAGCTGATCCAAATCCTTGAGCAACTGCTCAGCGTAAGCGGTGATTTTGAGGAACCACTGACGCAAAAGGCGACGCTCGACCATAGCGCCCGATCGCCAAGAACGCCCTTCACTATCCACCTGTTCGTTTGCCAAAACGGTTTGGTCAATCGGGTCCCAGTTAACCGTTGCTTCTTTTTGGTAGGCTAGCCCTGCCTGGAAGAACTCTAAGAAAATCCACTGCGTCCAGTGATAGTAGTCGGGCGAGCAGGTTGCTAGCTCACGTTCCCAGTCAAAGGATATGCCCAACCGCTGAAGCTGCGCTCGCATCTGAGCAATATTTTGATACGTCCACTTTGCTGGATGAATGCCCCGATCAATGGCAGCATTCTCTGCGGGTAGCCCAAACGCATCCCAGCCCATTGGGTTGAGAACGCGATGCCCCTGCATTCGCTTGAGCCGAGCAATCACGTCGGTAATCGTGTAGACGCGGACGTGTCCCATGTGCAGGTTGCCCGACGGGTAAGGGAACATCGACAGCGCGTAAAACTTGGGCTTGTCGCTGTCGTCTAGTGCCTGATACAGCGCTTGCTCTGCCCAAACTTGCTGCCATTTTTCCTCAATCGCCGCTGGGTTATAACGGGATTCCACGCACAGGTCTCCTGATTCAAACGTTAAGTATTTACACCATTCTAAATGGTGACTTCCCGGAAATAGCCTAGCTACTCAAATTCGTGGGGCTAAGCGGGGCTAGCAGTCATCGTAATTGGTAATGGGCGATCGGTCATGGATGACGACGACGTTATAGAATCTTGAGCCAGTTAACTCAGATCTCTGTCTACTTCCTATGCTCCAGGCTCAACAGGGCTGTGATTCACCTCTAATTAGAGTATTCGTCTACGGAACGTTGAAACCGGATGAAGCATCCTATGAAAGATATTGTGCGGGGAAAGTAGCGGCGGTGTGTGAAGCGATCGCCTCCGGTCAGCTGTTTGCGCTACCAATGGGCTATCCGGCAATGACGTTGGGAGAGGGCTGGGTCTACGGATTTTTGCTGACCTTTGCTGACTCAACAGTCCTAAAGGATCTGGATGAATGGGAGAATTATGACCCCGATCGCCCTGCTGAGGAAAATGAATATCAGCGGGAAGAGATTGAAGTCTGGGGGAGCGATCGCCAACCCTTAGGTAAAGCCTGGGTCTATCGAATGTCCTTTGAGCAGGCAAAGCACTGGGGCGGTGTTTTGCTCCCTGAAGGGCACTGGAGCAGTTTCTAGTTAGGGTCATGGCAATGCTATGACCCTACGAAATTCATACATCAGATCAGCAATGCCCTTTTTCCATTGGTTGCGATCGCTTTATTTTTATCGAGTTATTTTCGTCGAGGAGAAGCTTACCTATCGTGTCAAGGCTGTTGCTTTCCTAAAGGTTTTCTGGGTTACTGGTTGTTCTCTTTAAACGACGCAGTTTACCTAAATATTCGCTAAGGAAGGGGAGTCCAGCGATTGCAGGCAACAAGTAGCGCGATGTACACAATAGTCCTAATGCAGCAGCAGTTGGAGTATCGATGAAGGGTTGATAAAAAGCAATAATCGCTGCATCACGGGTACCCACTCCAGCAAAGGTAAGTGGCAGCAATCCTGCCAAAATTGCCAACGGAGCCAGTGCTAGATTCGCCAAAAACGGTGTCCAGGCTTTGAGAGCGAAGATGAAAAACCAGATTTGCAGTAGATGAAAAAACCAGATCAGAATTGAAGTGCCAACAATCTTGAGCAGGTGCAGGCGATCGCCCCAAAAATAGGCGTGCATGGTTTCCCAGGCTTTGCCTAAAGCTTCAAGGTTGGCTTTTGTTTTTTTGGGAGCAACGAACTGACCTAGCTGAAAGAAGAACTGAGCAAATTTGCGCGACCCTAACAGCAGCAGTCCCACAATCAGCCCCGAGACGACACTGAGAGTCATTACCCAAAAGATCCAGCCCTTTTGCGGGTAAAGCACCAATCCCAGAGCACACCACAGTAACAGGGACAGCAGATCGCAGGCTTTTTCGAATACCACCAGGGAAACGGCGAGAGAGCCATCCAGGTGCCCGCGATCGCGCATGAAGTAAGCTTTAGCAATGTCGCCCATTTTTGAGGGCAGCACCATGTTCAACACACAGGCAACCAGAATTAAGCGATTTGCTTCCCAAAACGGCAAAGGTGGAGAGGTTGCTTGCTGCTTGTCTCGCTCGTGGGGCATGAGTTGCTGAAGCCGCCAGCCCGTCATCAGCGTCAGCGGCACGACCATTCCCAAACTGATCCCCAACCAAAGGCGATCGCTCTGCTGAAATACCTGCACCAGTCCACGAGTGTCGATTTGCCAGTAAATCACACCCAGGATGAGTAGGCTAACCGCCAGAGAAACCAGCCGTTTCATAGATCCGAGCCTGCCGCCCAATTAGCACTAACTTGCAGCTTGCGATCCAGCGCTTGACGAGTTGGGGGAAGTAACGCAGGCTGCCATTCTTCAGGGCTAAAGCTGTCTGCACTGGCAACGTGGCGCAGGTTTTGGCGTGGGCTAGTCGTGGCGATCGCCCCTGCCCGTGCTTCTATCTGATCCTGAAGCTGCACTCCACTGGAACTAATCTGCACCCGTCGTTCAAACTGCGGCCCGTCTGCTTTACCTGATCGAAAAATCATTTTTTGCTTCAAAAACGGGACCAGCTTTTCACCAAACAGCCAAGCCAACAGCCGCAGAACGGCATGTTTGACAGGGCTAGCAACATGAAACTGAGTTTTCTGACAGTTGCCGCGAATGCAAATTTCCTGTCCCTGCCGCTGAATCGACCACTCATCTGACCACCAGTTGCTTGTCCAGAGTCCGCCTTTTGCCCCAATTCGCCAACCGTGGTCAACAACAGGCGACTGATTCTGACGATGAATTCTGACTAAGCCACCTTTGCGCGCTGCAACGTAGGTAGTCCACTGGCGATCGCCTGACCAGTAAACCCAGTAACCACAACCCTCTAACCAAATTTCAGGTCGAAAAGTTGGAGCCTGAGCTGCCTGCATTGCGTCCAGGTAAGGCAAACTTCTTACAATACTGGCAAATACGTAATGACAGTGGTAGCGGTCGTCCGTTGCCCAAATCGGATGGCTAGGTTGTCCTAAGTCGCGAAACAGCGTTTCGACTAACCAGCTTGCTAAAGGATTACGGGATGCAGCCCGAACTAATCCGTAAGGCACCACATAATCAGTGTTGCGACAGTTCAGAGTAGAAGGCAATCGACCGTCAGCGCCTACCAGTTGAGCGAGGAAGGCGATCGCCCTATCCGTTGCCTGAATCGCTCGCTCATCGTGAGTTACGTCATGATAATCGGCTAGTGCATCCAGAGTGACGGTCAGATAGCCGAAATCTGGCCCACCATACTCGTTAAACCAACCTTCGGGGTGCTGCGACTGGAAGAGGCGATCGGCGATCGGCTGAATGGCGCTTGGGGCAATGATTCCCACCTTTGCAGCCAGCGCAATCCCCGCTAGTCCCGCTGCCTGTTGATTCATTGCCTTTTGCTCTACCCGTCCCGCTAGCTTCTGTGCCAGTCGCCTTAGGGGAGCCTCATTTACAGAATTAAGTAGATGCGGGGCGTTGGTTTGCCAGTCATATAGCACTCGACTTGCCGCATACAGCCCAAACGCCGCTGCTGGAAAGCTGCGCTCAAACGGGTAATACTCGTCTACTCCACCCTGGCGATCGACCTGCCGTGCCAGCGCATTCACTGCACCGACACACCAGCGCTCGATTACATCAGAGGAAACGTTGACGGCAATTTGTCTAGCTCGTGCTGCCTCTAAAGTAAAAATACCCTGCTGAAGAATCGCCGAGGGAAAATCACGAATTTTGTAATGCCAGTAGTTGCGATCGAAGCAGCCAAAAGTGGGTGAATCAGGGTCACGATCCATCTGGGTTAGCACCCGCGCCATCTGGCAGTTGACGTAGTGGCGAAATTGGGAAGGCAAGTCAGACATTGAGGTTGAGGGCGATCGCACAACGAGTTAGGAGTTCTGAAGAACTGCTATAAAAGCGTATCACCCTCACCAAATCTTACTGATAGTCTGGTTTAGTTTGATCCTATAGCACTCTACCCTTTCACACTGGACTGGATTTCTTGCCAGCGATCGCTCCCCCCCTCCTCAACAAACCTCACCTCAGCCAACCCCTTCCGCTTAGTCGGCTTAGACAACCCCTTCCAGGTTTTACGCAAGAAGTTAAAGGTTGGACCAACGAGCTCCATTGGCAGTTTAGAAACTAGCCATCTTGCCCAAGCTTGACGACCAATTAGAAAAGAACCGCTGATTACAACTTCGACGAGCCAGCGACTGAGGGGAATTTTTTCAGGACGGTAGCCAAAGTCAGGAACAGGAATGCCCTGTCGCTGCTGCACGGCTAGCCGAATGAAGCTGCCTCGCTTTTTGAAGTCGAGCATATGACCGTGCATTCCCAATGCTTGATTGACGGGAATTGGCTCTAGCGTCAGTTTGCCAGATTGCTGCATCGCGAACAGAACTTTTTCAGCAAATTCACTTCGAGCCACAATCACAGAATGTCCACCCCCTGCCTGCTCAAATTGGGGCGACCAGGCATCCCCGACCGATAGATCGGTGGCTTCGTTGGTGAAGTCGGGCGTGATCTGGCAGTTGCGCGAAATGTAGAAAGGAATTAGGTAGTTGTAGTAAAACTTTTGGGCTTTGAAGACACGCCCATCAGCGGTTTCAACCTGAAGGTAGCCAGGCCATTCGCCTGCTCGCCACTGGAGTGAAGTAATGGCGATCGCATCCTTCACCCCCTGCATCCGCAAAAACGCCCGTACTGCTCCCGCATACATGTTCGTCCCTGTATAAGGACCAGCCACAAATACGACCTTCTGAGCAGCAGGATGTCCTGCTGCCTGGAGCATTCGCAGTGCAGTGACCTGTTCGGGGAGCCCAACAAACGCCAGACGACCAGGGAATGCTGCGATTTCAGGCAGAATCGTCAGCGTCGGAGTGACGGCATAGATACTTTGAGCCGCTGCAAGAATTTCTTCTCGACTGGTAGCGATTACCGGGGTCGCGGCTTCTGGGGAATGCAAGCCCTGACGCAACACGACGGCTCCTTCAATTTGACCGCTTTCTAGCAAATGAATCAGGACTCGGCTGATTACTCCGCCCGATGCACCGCGCCGTCGAATGGCTGGGTCAGCCGCATAGCCCGTAAACACCTGCCGGTAAGCACCCAGCAGCGGACTGTTAGGCTTGCCGTTGTTCAGGTATGACAGCAGGTTAGGATAAGGAACGCCACGCCCAGAGCAAACTGCCCATGCCAGCCCCAGCGATTGGTCTTCTGCATCAGTCAAAGCTCGACGCAAAAAGGGCAGTGGACCAGATGGAGTTTCCCGAAACTCCAGCAGCTCTGGATGCAGTCCCACACATGTGCCACAGTGCGTGCAATTCTTGGGTTGAATCACCTGTGTTTGAAAGCGGCTCCAGAAGCTGTGTTTTATCCCGTTCCCCATTTTCATCGCTCTTTTTGGTTGGAATTCAGTTCTGCTCGACGCAGGCGCAATTGAATATCTTCTAATACTTTGCGGTTGACCGCCATCAGGTCTGCGACTAAGCCAAACATCCACAGTTGAAAGCCAATCAGAATCAAGATTGCCGCCAGAATCAGACTAGGTGCGCGCGATCGCGTCCCATTCTCTAGGAAGAACAAGACTAGCCAACGAACTCCTAGCAAAAAGCCCATAGAAAAGGGAATGCTGCCCAAAACCGCGAAAAAACGTAGCGGCTTGTAGGTCATTGAGATTCGCAGAATGGTAAGAAGCGATCGCTTCACATACGAGGGAATGCTTTTCACCAACCGCGAGGGACGCAAATAGCCGTTTGTGCGAATCGGCACTGACTTAATTGCCATCCCTTGCCGCCCTGCCTGAATGATGGTCTCTAGGGTGTACGTGTATTCGTTAAACACATTTAGTCGCAGCGCTGCCTCTCGACTGATTGCCCGAAAGCCGCTTGGCGCGTCCACGACATTCGTTTTGCTGGCTAGCCGAACCACCCAACTGCCAAACCCTTGCAGCAGCTTTTTGATGGGCGAAAAATGCTTAATTTGCCGAATCGGTCGCGCTCCTACCACGATGTCTGCTTCGCCTTGCAAAATCGGCTCAACCAACCTGGGAATGTCAGCCGCACAGTACTGATTGTCTGCATCCGTATTTACAATGATGTCTGCCCCCGCCTTAAGGCACGCTTCTAACCCTGCCATGAAGGCATGAGCTAATCCTTGATTGCGGGCAAAGCTGACGACATGATCTACTCCATTGGCTAACGCTACTTCAACGGTGCGATCGCTGCTGCCATCGTTGATAATCAGCCATTCCACCTGATCGATGCCAGGAATCTGGCGCGGTAGCTCAGCTAGCGTCATTCCTAAGGTGGCTTCCTCGTTGTAGCAAGGAATTTGAATAATCAGTTTGGTCATCAGCAGATTTCAACGCTCGGATCAGAGTGAATCAGACTCTAGAATAAAACGCCCTTTACCCAAACTTTACTTTTAATCGCAGCACATCGGAGCAGATTTCAAGTTAGGCAGAGAGCAAATTCATCATTAGTCATCTATCGCAAGAGGTCAATATAGCGTGTGCACGCGATTATGCAGAGGATGCAAAATCATTGGAACTGATGAAGCAATTTGATGCAATCGCCCCTTTTCCCCTCGTCAGAGGGATGACCTAAGTCGCTAGAAACCGTTCAAATAGTCTGAGTTTCCAGTCGATTTCTAGGACATTCAAGACTATGGATCTTCAACTGACTGGCAAAGTCGCAGTAGTGAGTGGTTCGACGGCTGGAATTGGACTGGCGATCGCCACCACCTTGGCTCAAGAAGGAGCAGCCGTCATTGTCAACGGACGCACTGAAGCACGAGTAAATGCAGCGATTGATCAGATCAAACAAAAGTCACCTGATGTCAAACTGCAAGGACTAGCTGCTGACCTAGGTACTGCTGATGGCGCAAACGCTTTGTTTCACAAAGTTCCAGAGGTTGACATTCTAGTCAACAACCTGGGCATTTATGGGGCAAAAGCCTTTAGCGAAATTTCAGATGATGAGTGGCTAAAATTCCTGGAAGTCAATGTGATAAGTGGCGTTCGGCTCTCTCGACATTACTTGCCTAAGATGATGCAGAAAAACTGGGGGAGAATCATCTTTATCTCCAGTGAGTCTGCCGTGAATATTCCCGCTGAAATGATTCACTATGGGGTGACAAAAACTGCTCAGATATCTCTAGCACGAGGGTTAGCCGAAACAACAGTTGGAACCAATGTCACTGTAAACTCAGTGCTACCAGGACCCACGCGTTCAGAGGGGGTAGAAGAGTTTATTCAAGGATTGGCAGCAGAGCAAAACATTCCACCAGAGCAGGTGGAGAAGGAGTTTTTTGAGAAAACGCGCCCCTCTTCTCTAATTCAACGCTTTGCAACGACCGAAGAAGTTGCTGCGCTAGTTGCATTTGTTGCCAGTCCTCTGTCCTCGGCCACGAACGGAGCCGCGCTGCGAGTAGATGGCGGAGTGGTGCGTTCAATTGTTTGAATCATGTAAAGGTTGGCGCTGGAACTGCAAATTTGCAGTTTTTCGTCCAGCACGGTGATAAAATACGGTAACTACGTCAAATTACCGTATTTTATGGAACGTCTGTCAGAATCGGATGCGCCCCTTGATTCAACTTCGGCGTTTAGCCCAGAACAACCAACTCCACTCAAACGCCTGCGGGGTGGCTTTTTGTTAGTCTTGGGGTATTTGCTGTCGCCGCTCTCCTGGTGGAACGACCTGTTTTTTAATCTGCCGTTTGCCTATGGGTTGGGCTACCTGGCAAGCCGCTTTTCGCCTGATTTCTTTTTGCCTGCGGCGATCGCCGGGTACTGGCTCTCTAATGTAGCGGGAATCCTGCTGATACAACTGGGGATTATGGATGCCTTCCAGGGTGAGGCAAAAGAGCGCAATCTTAAGAAAGAACTGATTACAGGTGTAGTTTCCTCCACGGTCTACACCTTAATTATTTTGGGGTTAATTCATTTCCACATTTTGGAAACTCCTGGCTTAGACCTAGAAGGAAGTTCGTTTAGCTTGAGTGTGCTGTGGCCCTTTGGAGGCGATCGCTAAGATGAACTACCTACTGCTTTCATCCCTCAGTTTTGTAGTTGGAATTATTGTGGGGCTGACAGGAATCGGTGGTGCTTCTCTAATCACACCCATGCTCATCGTTGTATTTCAGGTGCCTGCTTCGATAGCAGTTAGCTCTGACGTAGTTGCCGCAACGTTGATGAAAATTGTGGGTGGGGTAAAACACTGGCGGCAGCAGACGGTTGATGTACAGTCCGTGAAATGGTTGGCTTTAGGCAGTGTGCCGGGTTCCCTCGTTGGGGTTGGTCTGCTGCACTTCATTCGACAAAGTGACATTAATTTAGATAGTCTACTGCTGCGATTACTGGGCATTGCCATTCTAATGATCACGCTGGTGGCACTCCTGCAACTGATCCTAATGATGGTGGCTCCGTCGCTGGAATTGCCCTCCTTACCCAAGCTGAATCTAGATACTTTGAATGGAAGGGCGATCGCGATCGCGGTTGGTGCAATATTAGGCTGCATGGTTGGCATGACCAGCGTTTCATCTGGTTCAATGTTTGCCCTGGTATTAATCGCCCTGTTTCAACTAGATGCTAAGAAATTAGTGGGCACTGATCTAACTCAGGCCGCAATTCTCCTCAGCGTCACCTCTTTAGGACATTTAACGCTAGGAACAGTAGACTGGAGCTTGGTTCTTCCCATTTGGGTTGGATCAATTCCGGGTGTGTTGATAGGGGCAAAACTCTGTCAAGCCGCACCTCAGAAAGCGTTGCGATTTGCTGTTTACCTGATCCTAGTGATGGTGAGTTGGAAGTTAGCCCATTCTGCATGAATGAAGTGTATTAGAAATAGGCTCCCAGCAAACTGTAGAGCAAGCCACTAATGACTAAGCCCGTTATGATTACATAGGGAATATCGCGCTGCTTAATAAAGAAGATAAAAGACACTAGAACCCGCAGGACGGGGGTTGCAATTAAGAATAATAGCCCTAGCTGCACAATGCCGCGACGACGACCGGAAAGTACTGCATCGATTACTCCGGCAGGCGATCGAAACATATCAGGTTCGCCCTGAAAAATATGGTAGTTAACGGGTTCCATACCGTGTCGGACAAGATATAGAATGCCGCCCAATAAAACTATTGCAGTGGCAAGCCACACACCATACTTCAGTAGATTGCTGAGGATTATTCCTAATCGGTAATCAGGCGATCGCTCGTCTAACTGGTGCTGGGGATAGTCCTGACAACTGACCGACAGATCAACAACGACTGGAGGATGCTCAAGGGCGATCGACAGGGCTTGGGCGGTTACGGTTGAGGTAGGTATTTGAACTTCGGACTCGGGAGGCATCTCACATCTCTCCAAATGCGTTGTAAACCATCTTGAACGACATCACGACCAGGACGACACTAAATACAACCCGCAACACACTCACTTTTGTACCCATCAACGCTTTTGCACCCAACCAGGCACCAGGAAACACCCCTAACATTACAGGCATTGACAATCCTGGATCAATATAGCCTCGCGCCAGATACACACCCGCAGAAACAGCCGCCGTTACGCCAATCGTGAAACTGCTGGTGGTAGTCGATACTTTAAACGGTAGGCGCATGACCTGGTCCATTGCTAGCACTTTCAACGCACCAGAGCCAATTCCCAATAGTCCAGATAGAACGCCTGCGATCGACATTAGCCCAAATCCCAGTGGCACCGAGTAAGCCTGATAGCTCATTAGTCCATCAGGGGTTGGATAGGTGCCATGCAATTGTAGTTGTTGAGCCAGCGGTTCTTCTGCGTCATCGGTCAGAGCTTCTGCCCTGGGCTGCTGGGCCAAATAAGCAGAGTAGAGCAGTACGATCGCCAGCACCAGCGTTAATAGCTTGATCGAAATCATAGTTGCCAGTAGTGCTCCTACAATGGCTCCAATAGTAGTAGCCACTTCCAGAAACATACCCAACCTTAAATTGGCGTAGCCCTGGAGAATGTAGGTGGATGCTGCTGCACAGGAAGTTGCAATCACTGAAACGAGCGATGCCCCGATCGCATAGCGGATATCTACGCCAAATACAGAGGTCAGCAGCGGAACGATCACCACACCGCCACCCAAACCCGTCAACGCTCCCAAAAATCCTGCCAGGAACGAGCCAGCCCACACTAATACGGAAAATTCTAGAATATTCAGATGCTTACTCCTGAATGAACCAGTTCAGTTGTTCAGGTCTCCGACTTCTTTGAGAAGCCAGAGACCTGAAGTTGTTTAATCTAAGGGTGCAGCGGGAAATTGAGTGGTCAGGTCTGCCTGAGTTAAATCGGGAATTTCCCAATTCACATCTCCAGACTTGAAGACTTGGGTTGCGGGAAGATTTAACTCGATCGCTCCTGTATCAGGATTTTCTGTCGCGATCAACTGTGTTCCTTGCAGAACTTTAATAGCGGCTGCGCTGCCGACATTCAACCCTGCTACTTTGACATCATTAGGCAAGTAGATTCCTTTGCAAGCCCAATCATCATCGGTTTCTGCTCCTGCGGGCAGGAGGTACATGACCTGATCAAAGGTGGAAGTTGATGTTTTAGACTTGTCACCATAGACGGCGATCGCTTGAGCCGTATCATTGCGGCAAATCGTGTCTTCGCCCGTTTCCATAATGTATTTCTGGTATTGCAAATCCGCAATTTGCTGTTGCACTTGCTCCATCGTCATTCCTTCAGGGGGAGTGTTGGTATCTTGTGCTTGAGTCAAGTTGACTAACGTCTCAGTAATTTGGGTGTAGTCAGGATTTTGATTTAAAGGAGGTGGATCAGCGAGAGCGGGTTGAGCAACGGCAATGTTGAGGAAAAGCATCAATCCAATCAGCAGCAATTTGAACAGTTTCATGGTCAATCTCCTTCGAGTTTAGAACTAAAACAATGGGGCAGATGTGAACAGTTGATAAGTTTTGCTTTCAAGTAAAATGAACATCCCTAAACCAATCAACACAAACGGAACGATCGCACGGCCATAGCGGGTTAGAAGATGGGCGATCGCCGGAAATCGGGCTAAGCGATAAGCAACATAACACCACACTCCAATCAGCACGAAAAAAACGGTGAGAATTAGCAGCAACATGGGCAAATCACAACTGGCAAATAAGGGAACATAGATGCCGATGTTGTCTCCTCCATTGGCGAGGGTGACGGCTGCCACACTGTAGGTTTGCGGGGTGAGTAGCGCTGCCAGTTTAGATGAGGGCGATCGCTCTGAGGTCGAACCTGGCTGATGCGATAAGGTCTGAACATCGGTATCTGGTTTATCGCGATTGAGAAGCTGACTCACCCCAATGATGATTGGCAGAATTCCCAGTAGCCCAATCCATGCTCTTGGAATTAGTAATCCACCTATAAAGCCAGGAAGGCTCGCCAAAATCAATACCAAAAATCCTAGATATTGACCTGTAACAATGTGATAAGGGCGGAGGATTGCATTGACCTGGGCAAAGAAGAGCATCAGGATGATGATGTCGTCAATGTTAGTGGCAGCAAAGGCAGCGATGCCTGTCGTGATGGCTTGTACGATCCAGCCCATGATGTATTCAGGTATTCATAGTGACTCCTTTAATTTTGCTTGAGATTGGTTACCACGACGTTGGGACGTGCTGCACTACGAAACAGGTGCAGCCCAAACAGACCACTAATCACCAGCGTCAGCACTGCTAAACCACGATTTTCTAGAGTGTGGCTATCAATCAAAATCAAAATTCCTAAGCCAATCAGCACAAATGGAACGAGTTGATTGCCGTAGTCAGTAAGCGATTTGGCGATCGCAGGCACTTGCATTAGGCGATAGGCAGCAAAACACCAAACTCCTACCAGCACAAAGAAAACTGCCAAAATGACTGACAAAGTGAGTCCATTGCTGCTGGCAAATAGGGGGACATAGATGCCGATATTGTCACCTCCATTCGCAAACGTCACGGCCGCCACGCCATAGGCTTGAGGTGACAAGCTAGAGTACCAGGAACGCTCAGGCGGCTGTGGCGCTTCGGCTTCTTCATCCTCATCCTGAACGGGATTGATTAAACGGCTCAACCCAATCACAATCGGGACAATTCCTAACATGCCAATCCAGGGGCGAGGCAGCACCATACTGCTAAAGAAGCCGGGAAGACTGATTGCAACCAGTGCCACAAATCCTAAATATTGCCCTGCAACAATGTGTCGTCGTCGAAACACTGAATTAACTTGAGAAAAGAACAGAAGCAGGATCAAAATGTCATCCAGGTTAGTGGCAGTAAATGCTGTAAATCCAGTTGAAATGGCTTTCAGTAACTCATTCACAGATGATAGTCCTCAATGATCAGGAGGTAAGGGAAACGGGGAAGAGGGTAGTGGACCAGTTCCTGAAGATGGCACCACGACTGGCTCAAAGGCAGTAAATCGTTCATGAATTTCATTGATACTGCGCTCCATAATCAAAACTGTGCGAGGAGAGCGAAGGCGCTGAACAACGAACGAACCGCAGGTGATAGCGAGGTAGAGCAAAAACAAGTAGGGAAACAGGTTGTAGGGGGCTTCAGGAACAGGGAACAGATTGCTTCCCGGAATTCCTACACTGCCCAACACAGGTAAACTCATGAAGCCAACGCCCACCACCGAAAACACCACATCGCGTGAACGAAGTTTGTTGATCTGCATCAAATAGACGGGAGCTGCAACGGAAATCAAAATATAAACCGTTAAGAAGCCATAGCTGGCGATCGCCCCCAGATATCCCATCATTGCGAATAAGGGAATGTGAAAGAGTGACAGCCCCGCAGGCACCAAAAACATCAGCAGCGAACACAGTGAGATTGCCACATGGGGAGTGCGATTGAAACTATGTGCCTCACCCAACATTGAGGGAAACAGCCCATGACGCGCCATTGTGAAAAACACTCGTGCCGCTGGATTGATGCTGCCTAACACACAGGCAAAAAAGCTAAACAGGGCACTAAATGCCACTAGATCTCCCAAAAACCCTACACCCACTTGATGGGCAAGAAAACCGAGAGGTTCTTCTGTGGTAGTGATTGACGTGCCTGTGCTGCTAAATCCTAAGATTTCAATGTAGGCAGTCACAATAAAGAATAGCCCTGCCATAATTGCGCTGCCTATCACAGCTCTGGGAATGCTCCGCAGCGGATTTTTTGCTTCATCACCTAGGGAAGTGGCGCTTTCAAATCCAGAAAAGGCAAACAGGACTAGCACTAACCCCATCGTCACTCCGCCCGGTGTCGCGTCATGTAAGGTTAACTGCGACCAATCCAGGGCAAAACCCGTGTGTGTCCAAATAATCAACGCCAAAACCAAAATCAAAACGATAGACGCGCCTTCCATCCACAGCATCGCCATTGCTGAAAGCTGGATGTCCTTGTAAGCGGCATACCAGGCGATCGCCGCTCCCAAAGTTAGCCAGGTGATTGCAGAAAAATGAATTCCTACATGCCCTAGCAGCATGTCGCTAAAGTTAGCAAAGCCGCACAGCACCGACATTCCAGTAAACAAATAAGCTAGTACCAGACTCCAGCCACATACTACGCCTGCGGTTGGACTCAGCCCCTTGGCAATGTAGGAATAGAGCGAACCCGGTGATGCAGAACGGCTGGCAAACTGATTGATATTGATGCTGACAAACAGTAATCCAACCATGCCAATGAGGAGGCTAAGCCAGGTTCCGCTTCCTGCCAAGGCAACAATCAACCCAAGGTTGGATGCCGGAATCGTAGTTGGAGCAATTACAGCAAAGGATTGTGCCAGCACCTCTCCAAATGGCAGACAGTCAGGCTTTAAGCCGTGTGTGCTGCGAGTAGGTTTTGAGTTTGATTGATTTACCATCAGGCAAGTTCCAGTAGTTTGATGTAAAAACAAAGCGCGATCGCTTCTGCATAAACTGATTGGTTTGCCTCAGCAAGGATCCGTTGCGAAGAGCATGAGTTCCAATGTAGAGATAAGCAGGAATAGGATCAAATACTCTTTCTTTTTGAATTGATAAAAGTAATTTATGAACGCTTAAAGCTCTTGCCTGGAGAAGGTTTGACAATAGCTCAAACAGCGTGAAGTTAATTTTCCATAGCAGTGTTCAATTCTCCGATTTTCATATAGGAAAATAGGTTTATCCTTATTTTTTAGTGAAAAAGTGAAAAGCCTAGTTCGCTATTTCTATTGAGAAATAGTGGTGATCGTCTTCTTTTTTGCACTACAAATTCAGATCAAAGGTAGCTTAGAAACCTTTTTCAAACATTAAAATAATTCAGAATTTTGCTGTTGGTATTAAGGCATCCATTTTTTGAGAAAGCTTTGAAGCTACTAGGATTGCGTTGTAGGAAAGGTTATGGCATTATTTAAAGTACTAAATTTCGATTGATTTACCGGATTTAATGCTTAGAAAGTAAGGCACGTACAGATTGATGACGTTTGAGCAATTGCGAATTTTTCTGGCTGTCGCAGAACATTTACACTTTACTCGTGCTGCGGAAGAACTCTACATTACTCAGCCTGCCGTCAGTGCCGCTATCAGTACTTTGGAAAAAGAGTATGGAATACGCCTGTTTCACCGCGTTGGGCGACACATCGAAATTACCGAAGCCGGAAAACTGCTAGAAGCAGAAGCGCAAAAGATTCTCGACCAGGTAGTTTTAACTGAACGTGGACTGCGAGAGCTCAACAGCTTGCAGCGAGGGGAGTTGCGGCTGGGATCAAGTCTCACCGTAGGGAACTACTGGTTGCCAAAACGAATTACTCAATTCAAGCAAGAATATCCAGGGATTGTGGTCAATTGTACCCTGGCCAACGCCGAGGAAATTTGTGAAGGAACCGCATCAGGACTGTTTGATTTGGGGCTAGTGAATGGAGAGGTCAAACCCACGTTGCGGAATTTGCTGGAGCAGGAGGAAGTCGGGCTCGATCGCCTCCAAATTGTGGTCGGGAAAACTCATCCCTGGTACAGCCGCAGCAAAATTGAGGTAGAGGAATTACTTTCCACGCAGTGGGTGATGCGAGAGTCGGGTTCTGGCGTTCAGCAAGTGTTTGAGCAAACCCTGGAGCGATTGGGTATTAAGCCGTTCCAACTCAATGTAGTATTAGTTTTAACCAGCAGTGAAATGGTGAGATCTGTTGTTGAAGGGGGAATTGGTGCCGCCGCAATCTCAGCCCTAATGGTGCAGAAAGAATTGCAGTTAGGAACACTACGGGCGATCGCTGTGACTCAACAAGAGGGAAGCCTGACCACTTTAGACATTGTTCAGCCCGTGTGGAAGCTCAAACATCGAGAACGCTTTCAAAGCCGAGCGGCAGTCGCTTTTGAGCAAATGTTAATGAACCAAACTGCTCAAGAGGACGCAGCGGCGGAGGACGCAGCGGTAGAAGGCTCGGCAGTAGGTGATCCAACACTAGATGATCCAGCTGTTGGTAATCCGGCACTTTGTTGAATTAATCGATTCAAATCCAAAAGTTTTGGTCCTTCACTGCCAACAATGAGAGGTAAGGTGCCATTCCATTTGGCGATCGCCTGTCTTTGCAGCATCTCTGGCGTTAAATTTTCCCGCAACAAGCGCTGTGCTTCTGCTTCTCCTTTTGCCAAATTAAGCTGTGCTTCTGCTTCCTGTTTGGCTTTCAGGGCAACAAATTCTGCCCGCTTGGCTTCTTGTTCAGCAATTTGTTTTGCCTCGACCGCATCTCTAAAGCGATTTGAGAAACGCACATGTACCAAAGAAATGTCATCTACCGCAATGTGATAAGCCGCTAACCGTTCTGTCAATAAATCATCAACCTCTGCTTTTACCTCATTTCGTCGAGTCACAATTTCCTCAGCAGTATATTTCGCCATCACCGCTTTAAGGACTTCTTCAACTGCAGGATTGATAATCCGTTCGACGATAGCAAGTCTGTCTCCAATTTCCTGAAAAATCACGTTTGCTTCTGTTGGAACAATATGCCAATTCAACGCTACATCGGTGTAAACTTCCTGCAAATCCTTAGAAGAGGCTTCGGCTGAAATCTCCTGATTTTGCACGCGAACACTCAACTTCTGCACCATATTTACAATAGGAATAATCGTGTGCAGCCCTTCATCTAACACTTGCGGCTGAACCTGCCCAAACCGCATTAAAACTCCTCGTTCTCCCGCGTTCACAATCACAAAAAAACTGGAGAGCAGGACTAAAATGATCAATGTAGCAAATACTTTACTCGCAACGCTAAGATCTCGTTTTGAGGAGCGATTGAGCTGAGACGTATTCACCTTATTGAGTGTCTTTAAATCCATCTTTACCCCTTGCCAATCTATAACACTGCTTGACGCAGCATCGGGAACACTTTGGACACTTTGTTTAACACGTAATCTCCATAGGTTCCACGAAATTCATGAACGCTGGCTTGATCCCAACGTTCATATTTATTGTCGTTTTGATGAAGTGAAAGATGTTGGATTGGTTTAACTTCGGCGTTAAAGTTTGGATCAAAAAAGAAAGGAAAGGAGAGGCGATCGCGCCCTGATTGATTCAATACTCGATGTGGTGTAGAGCGATATAGACCACCCGTCATACGATCGAGCATATCGCCAATATTACAAATAAAGGTGTTAGGGAGAGGGGGGGCATCGATCCACTGACCGTTGGATTTGATTTGCAATCCACCACAGCTATCCTGTTTGAGAATCGTCAGAATGCCGTAATCGGTGTGTTCACCAACACCCCAAAGGGAGTGCTTATCAATAGTTGAAGAGTTGAACGGATAGTTAAAAATGCGAAATAGAATCAGCGGGTCATAAGTGTAGCGATCGCTAAAATAAGTTTCTTCTAACCCCAGACTGAGAGCAATTCCTGTCATCAAGATATGTCCCAGTTGGGTCATAGCATTCATATAGCCCAGCACCATCTGACGCAGCAGCGGAATCGTATCCGGGAATAAATTTGCGCCATGCATGGGAATGCCTGACCTCACCAATGGATGAGTCTCATCTAGCTCAGCCCCAAAATAAATCCCTTCTTTCTGGTCGGGTTTGCCAGAGGTTAGTTCATCTCCAACCGGGAAATAGCCTCGCCACGCTCGACCACCCAACTCCATACGAATTCGCATCTTGGTGTCGAGATCTTGAGCAAAAAATTGGTGACTGAGTTCCTCTAAGTCGTGTTGCAACTGCTCTTCTACCCCATGCCCCGTGATGTAAAAGAAGCCCCAGTTCTGACAAGCTTGCCGGATTTGCTCAGCAACTAAGGTGCGATCGCCAATTCCAGTGACGAGGGGTTGGATGTTAACGACTGGAATCAGAGACACGGACTACCTACCTCTTTAAGTTTTATTAGCCACGTTGATGGTATTGGGAAAAATACGATACATCAATCAGATTGCCGTAGATTTAATTTTACAACACCTAGCCTGCTTGCGCTTTCTGGCTAGGTGTGCGAGCATTTCAAAATAAATACGGTATCTCGATTAACTTACCGTATTTTAGGATTGGGTTTGAACAAAGCCTTTCAACTCTGACACTGTTAGTAGTTGTTGGTAGCTACGGTGGGGTCGAAGTTTGAATGCGGGCAGTAAGAAAAATTGTTCTAGTAATCTCAAGGAATTTCAATGTCAAATCCCAGTGATGTTAGTGTTTTGGAACCTTCTACAGAGCTGAATGATGCATCCGCATCCTGGTTGGCATTGCCTGATGAAGCCAAACTACCGGATGAAATCAAAACTCTGTTTCAGCAACAGCGCGATGCCTATGGGTTTGTTCATCCCTATTTCTATGGATATGCGCTCAATCCTGAGCATTTCTTGCAGTGGTGGCACTACTACGATGCAATTCAACACCGTGCTGGAGGGTTATCTCATCGGGAGCGGGAGTTAATTGCAGTGGTAGTTTCTGCGACCAATCGGTGTGAATCTTGCGTGTTGACTCACCAGGCTCAGTTGCTATCAGTGACGGGCGATCGCGCACTCACCAATGCTGTTGCCAGTGAGTATCGCACAGCCCACTTAACCAATCGCGAACATGCCATTCTAGACTTTGCTGTAAAACTCACTCGGTTGGACAGTGACTTATCACCCGATGACCTGGAACTGTTACGCGATGAAGGATTATCCGATGAGGAAATCCTAGAAGTGGGTGAAGTTGCTGGACAATTCAGCCTTTCCAATCGTTTATCTAAAGCATTTGGTTGGAAGGTAAAACCGGGTCAGCTCAAAATTTTAAATTAGTTTCCGTCTCCTATTTCTCCTAAGTTACAGGCGCAGCAGTGCGTCTGTTTTCTATTCTTCACCTTTTCTGTACCGCCTAGTTATAGAAACTCCTGTCCAAGCAAACTCTATTAAATTAGCTCCTGCTCCTGTGTAACTCCTGCAACTTTCACAACAGCAATCAAAGTACGATTGCTGGAGTTTGAGCGGTAGGGTATTTAAGTAGAGGAAAGTACACTTACAGTTGTAGAGAGGATTGGGAAAAGCTATGGAATACAGGCAGCTAGGGGATCTCAAAGTATCTGAGATTTGTCTGGGGACGATGACCTACGGACAGCAGAACACTGTTGAACAGGCTCATCAACAGTTGGATTATGCGATCGCCCAGGGTGTCAACTTTATTGACACAGCGGAGATGTATCCCATACCACCCCGAGCTGAAACCTATGGCGCAACTGAAACTTACATCGGTGAATGGTTAAAGAAACAGAGACGCGATCGCCTGATTATTGCCACTAAAATTGCGGGTCCAGGTCGAGGCATGAAATGGATCCGCAACGGGACAAAGGCGATCGAGCGGGAGAACCTCAAACAAGCGGTTGATGAAAGTTTGAAACGGTTGCAGACTGACTACATTGACCTGTATCAGATTCACTGGCCCGATCGCTATGTTCCACTGTTTGGGCAATCTGTGTACGATCCTACTCAGGAAAGGGAAACGGTAGCCATTGCCGAGCAGCTATCTGTATTTGCAGATTTGATTCAAGCAGGCAAGATTCGCCATGTCGGTTTGAGTAATGAAACGCCCTGGGGAGTTTCTCAGTTCAGTCATGCTGCAAAGCAATTAGGATTGCCCAAAGTGGTGTCAATTCAAAATGCTTACAATTTGCTCAATCGTGTGTTTGATTGGGCGTTAGCAGAAACCTGTCACTATGAAAATGTAGGACTGTTGGCTTACAGTCCGCTGGCGTTTGGGATGCTGTCTGGGAAGTACCTTTCTGAACAGCCTGAGAAAGCCAGAATTACGCTGTTTAAGGGGTTTGGGCAGCGTTATCTCAAAATTAATGTAAATGAAGCTGTAGCTGCTTACGCTGACATTGCTCGGCGTCATAATTTAACTCTTGCAAAGCTGGCAATCGCCTTTGTACGAAGCCGCTGGTTTGTCACCAGTACCATTATTGGCGCAACTACCTTGGAACAGTTGCAGGAAAATTTAGACAGCCTGGAAGTGGATTTGAGTGATGAGACATTAGCAGAAATTGAAGCATTACATCACCGCTATCCCAATCCAGCACCATAAGACTTGATTTTTGATGGTGCTTGTGAAATCATGATGGACTAATACGGTAAATCCATCAATTTACTGTAGATTGTTGTTGAACCACAGATTCAGTCCATTGCACGGAACAACGTTGGAAGTATGTCACTAGCAGTCGAGCAAACTGTAAATTCTCAAAATTCTCAAGCAGTGGACTACCGAGCGATCGCCACATCACTAGCTCAAGAGTTTGCTGTAACTGCTGTTGAGCGGGATGCAAAGGGAGGTACGCCCCAAGCTGAACGCGATAAGCTGCGGCAGAGCGGTTTGCTGAAGCTGGTGATTCCTCAGGAATATGGCGGAATTGGCGATCGCTGGACAACAGTTCTTCAGATCACGCGAGACTTTGCTAAAGTAGATAGCTCCATTGCTCATATATTTTCCTATCACCATCTAGGGGTGGTTGCTCCACATATCTTTGGGACGGCAGAACAAAAAGAGCGATATTACAAACTTACGGCAGAAAATAACTGGTTCTGGTGTAATGGGTTTAATCCGCTTGACCGGCGCGTCTCACTTGCCTCAGAGGCAGATCACTTTCGGTTAAATGGCATCAAGAGTTTTTGTTCGGGTTCCGTTGATTCTGACCTGATTCCGGTGAGTGCTGTGCTGCCCGGAGTGGAAGGGTTTGCGATCGCCATTGTTCCCACTGCTCGTGAGGGAGTGACGGTAAATAGGGACTGGGACAACATGGGTCAGCGGCAAACCGATAGTGGCAGTATCACCTTTGACAATGTACTCGTTCAACCAGAAGAGATCTTACGCCCTGATTTAAGTAGCGGTGTGTTTAAAACCATTCGCTCTTGCTTGACGCAAATCACTTTTGCCAACATTTATCTCGGCATTGCACTAGGGGCTTTGGAAGCGGCTCAAGAATATACCCGGACCCAGAGCAGAGCATGGCTGACTTCTGGGGTTGAGCAGGCGACACAAGATCCTTACACGTTACATCACTACGGTGAGATGTGGGTAAATTTGCAGGGGGCGATCGCTCTCACTGACCAGGCAAATCAACAGGTTCAAGCAACTTGGGAACGGGGTGATCAGCTGACGGCAGAAGAGAGGGGGAAATGTGCGGTGGCGATCGCCTCTGCCAAAATTCTTGCGACCAAAGTTGGGCTGGATGTAACAAGCCGCATCTTTGAGGTGATGGGCACCCGCTCAACAGCCTCCAAATATGGGTTCGATCGCTACTGGCGCAACCTTCGCACGTTTACTTTACACGATCCGGTAGATTACAAAATTCGGGCGATGGGTGACTGGGCACTTAACCAACAGCTTCCTAGTCCTGACTATTACTCATGAGCGCAAGAATTGACGCGATCGCAAAATCTTACCTTAGCCCATGTGATTCGGCGATTGGATGGAGAACTTATACCAATTCTTCAAAGTAAGGCTACAGATGGTATAAAGCTTTTGATGGGTTCAAAGACGAAGGATGGCAGGGGTATACAAGCTAGAGATTGGTGAGAGTGAGGAAGACCTCAAAGGGTTACTGAGAGAACAGAAAACTGCATCAGGCAAAGAACGGATACAACTGCTGTATCTGCTCAAAAGCAAGCAAGCTGCAACGGTACAGCAAGCAGCGCAATTGCTTGGGCGCAACCGAGTCAGTGTTCAGAAGTGGTTACGGCGCTATCGAGCAGGAGGACTCAGCGAGATGCTGGAGAAAAAGGAACCCTGCGGTCGCCCCCGTGCGATTCCAGCTTGGGCAGAAGCGAGTCTGAAAAAGCGGTTGCAAGAGCCTGAGGGGTTTGATGGCTACGGAGCAATTTGTGATTGGTTCGAGACGCAGTTGGGGGTTGAGGCGAAGTACAAAACGGTGCATAAACTGGTGTACTACCGCCTCCAGGCATCTCCTAAAGTTCCTCGTCCGGTGAGTGTAGAACAGTCGTGTGAGCGGAT
>NZ_JACJPC010000007.1:0-5345 GCF_014695875.1 Leptolyngbya sp. FACHB-541
AAGGGAGTAGTGTCTCTCAATCCAAGTTTATTGAAGTACTCTTTGGAATTACTGCTTAAAGTAATCCAAACAATACAGATTGTTTGTCCTTAAACAGTTTTTGCGACAGAACCAACCGTACAACCCATTGCCTCACTGCAAAAAGATCTTGATAACAGACGCAATAAGCTAACGGGTTTAATCGAATCCATCCGACAAGGCCACTTCCCAACCGAAACTTCAGCCCGCACCTGCCCCAGTTGCCCAGCCTTTTTTATCTGTGGCTCGACTCCAGCAGGAACGCTACGAAAAATTTTTAGGGTTGATTTACCGGTTTGACAGAACGCCGTCGATTAACCCTTCAGAGCCAGCTAACTTTAGGCTCTAAGGAGAGAAATAAGAACGATGAATGGAGAACTCCCTACTGGTGGCGATCGAAGGAATGCCCGCAGCTACCGTATTCAGTTTGCTTTAGACAACTTAACCTTCCGCAGTATTGAGCTAGCAGATCCTGTACCGTTGGGTCGCCAAATTCTAACTGCGGCTGGACTCGATGCAAGAAGTGATTACAGCTTATTCGCAATCTTGCCATCAGGCGACTTCGAGGATATTCGCCTTGACAAATCATTCGATTTGCGTGGACGCGGCGTTGAGCAATTCGTGTCCTTCCACAGCGATCGCGATTTTAAGCTGACCCTTGATGGTCGCCAAATTGCCTGGGGTAAACCAGCCATCAATGGCTCTGCCCTCTACCAGCTCGCCAACGTTAATCATGATCGGGCGGTGTTTCTTGAAGTTCGTGGCGGTGAAGATAAATTGGTTGCACCGGAGGATCTGATCAATTTAACTGCTCCAGGTATCGAGCGCTTTATCACCGCACTCCGACCAACACTTGAAATTGAGATCATCGTGAATTCGCGCCCCAAAGTGGTGACAGGTTCCGAAGTGACATATGAGCAGATTGTGCAATTAGCTTTTCCTGGTTCGCACAATCCAAACTTCGTCTTCTCCATCACCTACCGAAAAGCTGCCTCCGTACCTCCCAGTGGTGAACTAGGTGCTGGTGGAATCGTCAAAATTAAACAAGGAACCATCTTTAATGTCACTCAAACTGATAAATCATAGTACTGATCTCAAGCGCCTCTGCGATGAGGGCTATTTCATCCAAATCCAGGGCGCGCTTCTGCTCCTGCGTGAGGTTCCCTACGTGAATGCACAACGGCAGGTGAAGATTGGAACACTCATCTCCCCCCTGAACTTGGCTGGAGATGTGACTCAATATGCCGGAGACCACGTCGCTTATTTTGATGGTGAGTTTCCCTGCAATGCAGACGGTACCCAGATTCACCAGATTGTGAATTCAAGTAATCATGTGAATCTCGGGCACGGTGTAACTGCAAAGTACACTTTCTCAAGCAAGCCGCCAAATGGCTATACGGACTACCATCACAAAATGACAACTTATGCTGCAATCCTCTCTGCACCAGCAGCGGTTTTGCAGCCGGGTGTGAACGCACGAACTTTTCGTGTGCCTGATGAAGGAGAAGAAAGCGTCTTCAACTACATTGATACAGCTTCTGGTCGAGCAGGCATTGGTGCCCTCACCCAACGCCTTGCTACTGAAGAAGTAGCGCTCATCGGATTAGGGGGGACAGGATCATATTTGCTCGATTTGGTTGCCAAAACGCCGGTGAGGAAGATTCACCTGTTCGACCCCGACCGATTCTTCCAACACAATGCTTTTCGCGCCCCCAGTGCGCCCTCGATCGAGGAGTTGCGGGAAGCACCCCTGAAAGTTGATTATTGGGCGGGTGTGTACTCGAAGATGCATCGTGGAATCGTGCCACATGCTGTCGCTATTAGTGATGACAACCTCCACCTGCTAGAGGGAGTTAGCTTTGTATTTATCTGCATTGATGGAGGTGCAGTAAAGCGGAGGATTATTCAGAAGCTAGAAGCACTGGGTGTATCTTTCATTGATGTGGGCATGGGACTGGAATTAGTTGACGGATCTCTAGGCGGCATTCTACGAGTCACTGCCAGCACTCCTGACAAACGTGAGCACATTCACCAGGGGCGGATCTCCTTCGAGGGCGGTGAGGATAATGTCTATGCTTCCAATATTCAGGTTGCTGACCTAAGTGCCCTGAATGCAACGCTAGCAGTGATCAAGTGGAAGAAGATTCGGGGATTCTACCGTGATCTGGAGCGGGAGCATCACTGTATGTACACGACCGATGGTAACCTCCTGACTAATTCTGAATGCTCATGATGCGCTATAACCGTCTTGAACATCACTTCGTTGAACATATTCCAGAATGCCTGGAACCAGGCGTGCTTTATATTTCTATGGAGTACGCCACAGCCGTTCACTGTTGTTGCTGTGGTTGTGGCAAGGAGGTGGTCACACCCTTTACTCCAACTGACTGGAAGATGACATTTGACGGAGAGACGATTTCGTTGTCGCCATCGATCGGCAACTGGAATTTTGCTTGCCGCTCTCATTACTTCATTCGAAGTGGGCAGGTGATTGAGGCTGAAACCTGGACGATTGGACAAGTTGAGTCCGGACACCGTAAAGATAGATCTGCCAAAGCACGGTACTACCGCACGCTAGAACAGACCGAGGCTGTCAAAACTACTCCAGATGTCACCGCACCACGGAAGACAACAAAGATTCGTCCATCATTTATCAAGCGTTGTTTCGGTGCGATCAGAAGATTTTGGCGTAATCTTAGGTGACACTCAATGTCGAATGAGCCTTAAATCGACAGAAAAATTTACCTATTTTATTCTGTCGATCTAGATGCGAATCGACAGAATAAAATGAGCAGCCCCACCTGGAAGCTGAGCGTGATCGGCTCCTTCAACTTATTCAAACCATCCGCGACTCTGGTAGTGTGGCTCCGATCAACGTATGGATCAGCTCTGCCCCTCAAGGGGACATATTTACTACAAGCTCAGTAGCAAGAACCCTGACATCAAGAATCTGCACTTGGGCAAGGCTCGTAGCGAGAAGTACCGCAACTGGAAAGCAAAAATTTAGCGATGGAAGGCGATCGCCGAGCTGGAACAGCAGCTTTCCATGCTTCAGGCAGTGATCGATCGCCAAGCAGCCTTAGCACTTGCTATTTCCGGTTTAAATCTGAATCTCTGAAATAACAACAATTGCTATTGTCTGTTATTAAAGCGAAAATAGAGAAGCCCAAGTGACAGGAGGACTCAAGCATGAATGTGTCTTTGACACCGGAGCTAGAGCAGTTTGTCCAGGAGAAGGTTTCAAGTGGACTTTATTACTCTGCTAGTGAAGTAATCCGTGAGGGGTTGCGTCTGCTGAAGGAGCGGGAGCAGCTTCAGCAAATCCGTTTACAGGAGTTACGTCAGGACATTCAGGCAGGTCTGGACAGTGGGGAGGCAACCCCCCTCGATATGCAGGCAGTTAAAGAGAAAGCACGGCAGCGCCGTCGCCAGAGGCAGCCGAAATAATGGCGATCGTTGTTAAACGTCCCCGTGCTGAGTTGGATTTGCTTGACATCTGGGATTACATCGCAGACGACAGCATGGATCGGGCAGATGAGTTTTTAGATCGGATTGAGGAGAAGCTACAACTATTAGCGCGTAACCCAGGACTAGGCAGGAAGCGCGATGAGTTGCTGCCTGGACTGCAAAGCTTCCCGATTGGCAATTATGTGGTGTTCTACAAAGAGATCAAGGGTGGAATTGATGTAATTCGTGTTTTACGTGGCTCACGAGATATTGAAGCGATTTTTGGGCAAGGTTGACGCATGATCAATGAGGCCAACACCTGTCGTCTTTATGTTCTGCCTAAGCTAAAAGCCTGGGAGCAGGAGCCACATCTTTTTACTGAGCAATATCCAATCGATGCGGGACGTATTTTGACGACTGGAGGACGCACCCGTCGCCGCCGCAAGAAATTTGCAGACTATTTGCTCTGTTACACTCGTGATTTTCCGTTAGCAGTGGTAGAAGCTAAGCGGAAGCACAAATCTCCTCAGAAACTAAGCAAATTGGTAAGAGTTAAGCTGCTGCTCACCGAGTGAGAGCATGTTCAAATTAGTCCACTCCGCTATTCAGACCGCCTTTTACACTGCCTTCGATCTTCTTGCTATTTTGACTCCAATTCTCCGCCAAGATGTAGCAGGAAAAGCAAAATTGCTGGGACCAGACTTGTTAACAATATGATTAGCTGTACAAACAGTTGTTCTGTCGCTTATAAAATTGAATCGACAGAACAGTTCACTCTTAATTCTGTCGATCTAGATGTGAATCGACAGAACAAAATGGTCAGCTCCCATTTGGAAGCAGAGCGCGATCGCCTCCTTCAACTCATTCAAGCCATCCGCGACTCTAGCAGTGTGGCTCCACTCAATGTTTGGATCAGTTCTGCGCTCAAAGGCGAGCATATCTACTTTGACGATCGCCTGATCATCCCAATAAATTTCGGAATCGATCTTCACGTCTTAAGTAGTTTCCATAGAAATAAACCCTCCTTACCTGAATAGCTCACTCCTCCTCTGGAGCTGCTTCAATTTGGGCGATCGCCGTGTTCAAAGCAATCTCCAATTGCTCTGCGGTTGGAAGACTCTTTTCTAATGCTGGCGGCAATTTAGACTGAAACTGATAAGAAGAAACGCTAATCGGTTGATTGCTACCCTGTAGCGCGTATTCGACTGTGGTGCGGTCCTTTGACTTACAGAGAATAATGCCGATTGAGGGGTCATCTCGCTCCGTCCGCAGAATGTTATCCACCGCCGCGACATAAAAACTCATTTGCCCAGAGTGCTGCGGCTCAAACTCGCCCATCTTCAGGTCAATCACCACATAGCGATGCAGGAGAATGTGATAAAACAACAGGTCAAGCCTGTATTCCTTGCCGCTGACTTCCAACGGGTACTGGCTACCCACAAACGCAAAACCTGTGCCCAACTCCATTAGGAAATCACGGATATGCGATACCAGCCCCCGCTCCAGGTCTCGCTCCTGTGCCTCATCGCTTAACGTCAAAAAGTCCAGCGCGTAAGGGTCTTTGACGATCTGCTGCGCCAGGTCTGATTGAGGTTTGGGCAGGGTACGTTCAAAATTCGTGATGGCACCACCCTGGCGATCATACAATCCAGTTTCGATTTGCATCACCAGAATGTCCCGGCTCCAACCGCCCTCCAGCGATTTCTGGGCATACCAAAGGCGTTCTTCTAATGTTTTCAGCTTGTCCAGCAGCACTTGGTTGTGTCGCCAATCGGGATAGGGGAAGGACTTACGCCTCCTCCCCTCCCACACCACCGGGCATACGGGTCCGTACCACGGCGGTTCAACGGACTTGGTCTTTACCTAGCTAAACTGGGAAT
>NZ_JACJPC010000070.1:0-44721 GCF_014695875.1 Leptolyngbya sp. FACHB-541
TGAGCTCTTCCTCACTCTCTTTAATCTCTAGCTTGTAAACTCCTGCCATATTCTACCGTTGAACCCTCTACAAGCTTTATACCATCTGTCGCCTTACTTTGGAGAATTGGTATAAAATAGCATCGGCAGACTCCGGGCAAATGCGTCCTCTCCCCCAGCGCCCTGGAAAGAGGTAAGGACGCGCAGCGAAGCTGATCTGTCTCGGATCGATCCGATACCCTTCCAGCAATTTCCTTAACTCCGGCGACACTGGAACAGATCGCGTCTCCTGTTTCCCTTTGGTTGTTGCCCGCCGAAAGGTAATGCGATCGCGCACCCGCCCATCTGTCCCATACACATCAGCCGTGTGCAGCGAACATGCCTCATTGACCCGCGCAGTCGTGTAGAGGCAGATGCCAAACAACGCTCGATCTCGCTCAGTCGGTAACCCCTCTATATAAGAGAGCAACGATAGGGAGGCGATCGCCTCCATTCCTGCCACTCTCCCTATCCAAACCAGTAGCCGCAATAGCTTCAGATCTGAAACCAACCCCACCTTGCCATCAAACAACCAAGCGATCTCCTGTGGCGAGAGGATCTTAGCTTAATCGTGGCGGTTGATTTTCACGGCTGAAGCAGTACGGGTGTTCAGCTCATTCTACATTAGGAAAGGACAATAAGTTAATCTATCACCCTCAAACACTGATTCTTTCGTAAGCCCAAGTCTTGAAACCAAGCAAACTTAAGAAAAACTTATCGTTGAGGAGTTAACCGGGACAAAACATCAAAGATTTTTCCGTCGATTCAGATTGCCATCGACAAAATTACTTTTGGAGAGCTAGAGCCAAAATTGGCGATCGCACTCAGGTACATAAACTCCATTCAGGCGTAAATCTGCTAACCGATCAGCACCGTGCAGCAACATCGGCAATCGGGGTGGCTTCAGGGCACCATGATGCAGTAGGGTCAGCTTCAAAGTGGCATCCATAATTTGCTCGATTGATGCTGGATGCCCTTCAGGGCGAACTGTTAGGCGAATTGGACGGGGAACTCCGATTCTGTCACTGACCTGGGTCGTGACCAGAATGGCTTCATGGCTGGAGAGTTTCAACCCAAGTCCGCGAGTCGGAGCCGCAATGCTACGCCCTCCCTCCGAGTTCGATCGCGGGAGGTTATAAAGCCTTGACGTACCGGATTTACGACACTCGACCAGAATGAACCGAGATTGGATCGCCGCTGCCCAGTTCAATAGGTGAGTAACCTCTTCGCCGCAGAAACGTCCATCTCGATAGATTAGAACTGTTTTTCCTCTCAATGCACCGGCTGGTAGTAGCGCCTCCAGAAACCGCTGCGGAATTTCTTCTCCCTCGATCGCGGCATCTTCCGACTTTGCTCGAATAAATTCTCCTCGATTACCGTACAAGCAGACTCCGGCACAAGCATTCATACTGCCTGACAACCGCCGCTTCTTGGAACGCGCCACGTCTAACCCAATAAAGACATCGGCAACCTGCAAGGGTTCTGCGAGAACAAAAGGAATGTTCCCTAATTTCGCCAGCACTCCCAGCATCACCTGATTCAAAACGTATCGAGTTTCTTTCCGAAGTGTCTCTTCATAAATGAACTGACTAGCGATCTGGCGGCGCAGCAGCTTCGAGTAAATCCGGTGGTAGAGGCTACCGCTCTCGTCATCGTCACAACTGCGATCGCTTTGGGGCAGGAAGACAAACATGATGTCCGGCTTGATTGTCATCAACTCATCCAGTTTGTCCTCCAGCGTCGCTCGACCCTCTGGACTGTTCCAGTTCTCCACTGAAATGGCTTCGGTGCTGGAGTTGAGTTGTAAGCTGGGAAACTTATAGCGATCGAGTTGCTGCCGCACCTGCTGCATAAATCCATTCACCTGCGCTTCGGGCTTGAGCAGGTTTAGTACCGCGAGCCGAACGGGTCTTTCTGAAGCATTTTGATAGTCCCGGTGCCGCTGATAAACTCCTCCACTCGCCAGTCCACGTAGGATGCCGCTGTAGAGTCCTGCCACAGCGTTTCCGAATTGAATTGGAGTTTGCTCAATCGGCTGCTCTGGTAACCAGAACAAGTCCCCGTTGCCTCTGCCGTTAATCGCTTTGAGAAATTGAATGCCGTAGGGTCGCAGTGCTTCCTTTGCGGCTGCGCTGTATTCCCTCAGGAGTTGCTGACGATCTGCATACGATATTTTGGTTTGCTCCAGCAGAGTTCCAAAATCAACGTCTAACTGATTGGCGGTTTCGGCGGTGACGCAGGGTCGCAATGCCGCCATTGCATAGGGGTAGAGGCGTTTGCTGTTTTGCCCAAAGCGCACAGCCACCACTGGCTGATCTGCCGGAGCTTCTTCCAGTGCTGTACGACTGATAGCGCCACTGGCTTTTGTGAGTAGAACATTCTTATGCTCTGCGATCGTTCCAACAATCTCTTCGATAGTCGCGGTGCTATCGGTGTCCAGGGTTTCAACCTTCAACCCAACCAGCAACCGCTCAGGGTTCTGGCGGTAGGGGTGATTCGCCAAGAAGCCATCTAACGTCCCCTGAAACGTAATGCGGCTGTGGGGAGATAGTGCGATCGCCGGATAAATCATTTGGTTGATTTCAACCGTCGCTGCCCCAAAGTCTGCTCTCCGCTTGACCTCAATGCTCTGCTCCGAATATACAGTCTTGGGTCGAAACGGTTGGCTGACATCCAAAATCTGTTCTGCAAAGGCGGCAATAATATCTGGAGTCACCTGCGGATTCCGCGATCGCTGAAATCGCCACTCTGGGTCAGAAGGTTCACAAATCTCACGGTGGATGTATTCCAGCGCCCCCGTCCATTCTGCATCCGCTGGTAGAGTCTGTCCCTGCTTCGCCAGGGCATAAAAAAGACCCTCCTTCCAAACCACAATGACGTTTGGGAAGTACCGTGAAAAGCGGTAGCTCAGCCGCAACCCATCTTCACGATCTGTCAGGGGTGACAATCGGAAACTAATCAAGTTCAGATCGGTATGGCTCAGAACAAAAATTTCGCTCAGGCAGTTCTTATCCTGAACAACTGGCTGGGCAGCTAATGCAATCATAGTTAGGATGCTCCACTAAGCGGCAAATTGACAAACGGATTGAAATTGGCAAGTTTGGCACTGGTAACCGGGATGGGGCGGGAATATCTGTTCAAACGATGCTGATTTGCCCCTGTAGCGCTGCAAGTCGTTTTGATGTCGTTGGGCAAATTGAAACAGATCCATCTCCAATACCTGCAATTGCACGGCTGATGCCCGAATTGGATCTGACCAGGTTTGCGATTCCAGGTTGTAAAAAGAGGCGATCGCCTCCTGGTTAGGGTAGAGATGCTGGGCAGCCAGCAGGTAGACGTAGGCTTGGCGGCGGTCAAACTGGGATTTTCCAGTCTTAAAGTCGATGATGTACAGTGTGCCGTCTGGTTCGAGGACAATGCAGTCGATTGCGGCAAACAGATTACACTCGCGGTTTCCCGAACGCAGCAGGATGGGTTCAGGAAAACCTTCGTCTCCCCGGCTCAACTCAAGAATGTTTTTGCCCAACAGTACCGGGTTCGCCCGATAGTTGACCAGGACCTGATTGACGCGATCGCGAACCTCCTGACTCCTGTGCTCTAAATCGAGAATTACCGCCACCTGACGCACCCCATCGTCACTTGTCAACCGACCCATGTCCTGGTGAAACTCATAAATCCCCTGTTGTGCAAGCAGCCCAATTTCCTGATAAGTCGTTTCCTGCTGAATCAGGGGTGCAATCTCTGGTTCTTTGGCACGAGCTTTCAGAAAGCCCCGCTTCATGGGGCAGTGCCGCTGCTCCTGCCCGATTGCTGGCTCAAACAGGGACCAGAGGTTGTAACTGAAGAACGGTCTCCAAACAGTCTGCATTGGGGCAATCTCCTCACGACAGGAAGGACTACTAACACTAAGTATCTCAAGAAGAATTAGTACAAAATTACCAGTGAAACTCTATATACAGACACTTCAGATGAAGCGCACGCTAGGTAAAGTGGTCTTAGGGTTGATTTTTCTCGTCAACCTTCTGCCATAACATAATTCATGTTGATTTCTGTCGTCAACCCCCGCTATGATCAATCTGTCAGTAGGGAGGTTGTAGTGGATCAAACCTTTGGTAAACGGCTTCGAGAGGCTCGACGGAGCAAGGGGTTCAGTCAACGGGACTTAGCTGGTTTGGTTGAGGTTGATTACACTTACCTATCCAAGTTGGAGAACGATCGCGCTGATTATCCACCGAAGGAGGATGTGATTCGGGCACTGGCTCATCACCTTGAACTGGATGCTGAAGAACTCAGCTACCTGGCAGGGCGAATTACTCCCGAAGACGCAAAAGTAGTGCAAGACCTCGCCAAGACTCATCAAAAACAAATGCCAGTTTTGCTTAGAACAATTCGGGATAATCCAGAAATCGCACAGCGGATTTTGCAAGAGGCGCAACAGGAAGAGCAGTCGGAGGACTAATTAGGTGGGAGTGATTAAGCCGTATCGACAACTGAATAAATGTCAAATCGAGCAGCAGGCGGATAAAGTGCTTGCAGCGATGCAGGCTCAGGACTACATGCCAAAGAGGTGGACAAACCTGGCTGAACGGACGGCTGACTTCTTTGACCTTGGGGTTAATTGGATGTCATTCGACCCAGAACGTGACGGCGTTATTGCTGCCAAAATCTACCCAACCGAGAAACAGATCGAGTTGAACTTGGAGTTCCAGGCACTGCACACGAATGAAGGACTTTATCAATCAACTGTTGGGCACGAGGTGGGACACTGGGTGCTGCATGTCAACCAGGGTGAAGCCGATGGAACGATGACTCAGGGTGAGCTGCCACTGACTCCGGCAATGGACAGGCAAATCTTTCTGTGCCGCACTGTGGACGAGCAGGTGATTTATCGGAATACCCAGCGCACCCAGGAAGATTGGCGCGAGTGGCAAGCCCAGTATTTCTCTAGCTGTTTGCTCATGCCTCGCTTCAAGATTGAGGAAGTTCGTCAAGGACGGAATCTCTTGAACTGGAGCCACCTGAAAGCCATTCAAGAGGAACTTGGGGTTTCACAACGGAATCTCATCCATCGGCTAAAAGACCTGGAGTTGATTGAGGAGAGCGGTAATCGGCTTTATCCCGGTAAGAGGCTGAAGTCTGGTGAGCCGTTATTGACATGGCAGGAATCGTCATCTACCCCAAATTAGGTTCTCCTAAAGCAGGAGAGTAGTTGAGGGCAATGCTGAGAGAGGTTCTCAGTTCTGTCGATAAACTAATTTATCGACAGAACTCATAGGTCTCCTATAATTCTGTCGATTCACCACCTAATCGACAGAATCGAATGGTCAGTCCTCATCTGGAATTAGAGCGCGATCGCCTCCTTCAACTCATCCAAGCCATCCGCAACTTTGGGAGTGTGGCTCCGCTCAATGTCTGGATCAGCCCTGCGCCCAAAGGCGAGCATATCTACTACAAGAAGAGTTAGGTAGCAGCAACTGCTATAGTAATCTGCTTAAGCTACACGCGAGCGAATAGGGAGTACTATGATACATCAACAAACAATATGTGTTTATCAAAACAACTTTCCAGTTCAAAGTAATCGCTTATAAATTCACGCTCTACCTTAAAACAACTTGAAATATCTTTTTCACTTTGCGAGAACTCTGCTTTTTTAGCGGAAATTATTTGCTCTATTGCATTCCAGATATTTCTATTTACCATGAAGAAAGAGGAAACTTTGCAATCAAAAATATAGTTTATAACATCATCAAAATTTTCGACTTTCTCAGTAAGAGCCTGTTCAGTTACACTAACTCTCTTTAAAGCTATGGGTTCAAAGCATTGAGATATTACATCTTCAATACGCGCATCGAATCGGCTTTGAGCTTCAAATAAAGTTTTGACTGATTTATAGATAGATTCCCAATCTGAAATCTTTAGAAGGCTATCAGAGTAGCCTGTAAATTTGTAAAAGTGAAGAACCTGAGGCATATAATCTATTCCTTCTGTGAGCGTTTTCGGGCTCTTTCAAGGATATTCATTGCATCTTTATTTTCCTCGACAAAACTGATTATAGATTCTTCAGAATTTAATCCTATGCTATCTAAGATATTTTCAAAAGCGTGACAGTCAAACCACAATATTTCTACATCCTGATTTTCATTTTTAAAGGTTTCTAGAACCTCCTGTGCTTCTCCTGCCACCTCATTTACTGGAAAAATGAATATGTACCCAGGTGGCTTTCCATTGTTTGTCCATAACGGATTCAATGCACGAATGGCATCCGAAACAGTTCTGACAGCAATATACCTACTCTCTGGCGAGGTTTTAAACTCAACAATTCTGCCATCAGGAAGAGGATATTTGTAGTTCAAACAGTACCTCGCATTTTTACACTAACTAAGCAACATCATCAAAAGGTAATTCTAGCTGAATAAATTCCTCAGACGAATTAGCTTTCTTCTTTGTCTTTTTGTTTTGCTTCTTCTTATGTTTCAAAGTAGATTTGAGTAAATTTCCTGCCTTACGACTGATCGTTATAAAGTCGGCGCATTCAGCATTATCTGACAAGCCACCAACATAGTCCTTACCTGCCTCCATACCAAATTTGTTCATAAATGTGGCAACAATACCCTTTGACACCCTGTCCAAAAAAGTACCTTTATCCTTTTTAGGAAGGTCGTCAAAACTCTGAACTTGAGCAAGGCTCTTCAAGAGAGTACTGTTTGCTGATCTGATATTTCTGGGCGGCATAAACGTTAAAGCGCAAGTATAAATACATAAGGTGCGTGCTGATCCGAATACACCCTTTCTTTGCAGATTATCATTCTTACAATACACTTGCACGCACCTTTACAGCTTCAATCACCTCTCTACGAGTGTAATCAGAATAGCTTGAAGCTTCAAAGAGCATTCTGGTCACTACCCGGTATTAAGTGCATAGCGACCAAATTTAACCGCATCCGCAACCATCAGTTCTATTGTCGTAAACGAGGCATTCGCCTGAATGTCCCACCACCGAGTTGTCCAACGACCGATACTCTCCGCTGAGCAATGCTAACAAACGTTGGTTGATGCCAGCGTACACAACCAGATTGAAGGCAAATTTGGAAAAGCCAAGGGACGCTTTAGTTTGGCTTGAGGGATGGTGAAACTCTCCAACGCAGCCAAAACTGCTATCACTATCACCCTCTTAGTGATGAACCTAGAGCAGGTGTTCTGGGGTTTATTTTTGTCCTCCTGTACTGGGCTATAGTATTAGCAAGATAGCTCTAGCAACAACTCCATAGCTTTCGCAGATCGCTTTAGCTGCTTAATTTCGATCGTCCTCAGTCATTCTTTGTTGATTTCGATTTTGACTTTCTTAGCAAACCTCAATTAGAACACATCCAGAAAAAGGTAGATATTCTTAAAGTCAGCAGGAAGTCAGCAGGAGCTAATCTCTCAAAACTTGGTCCTTAACAAAGGTTATCTCGAAAGCTTTACATGCTCTGAATTGTTGAAGTCGATTAGCAAAAGCGAAAGTATCGTTCATATCGTAGTGTTGGAAGATGTCTAAACCTCGGTCTAAAAGAATTTTCCACCCACAATCAGTTGTGATGTGTCGAGCATGTATTGTTCCGCTTTTATCAAATGTCCATGTAAAATTTATGCCTACCGTGTTGCAAGACTCCTGAATTCTTTCAAAGTACTCCTGCTGTTGAATACTTTTGAAGTCGTCCTCTGCTGTAACTAGGTGAACAGAGACTTCTTCCTCAAAATCCTTATATTTCACAATTGTTTCAAGGAACTCCATAAAGTTACGCACTTGATAAAAGAGACGTATGTATGGATCAGTAACAATTATTCTTTTTGCTCCGGATAGGTAGGGAGCAAAAAGAGTGTCAAAAGAAACGCCCCGTTGATTCTCCTGAAAAGTGAGATGTTTTTCCTTCAGGTCAACATTCGTTAGTGCAGTAGCCTCCTGAGGAACAGGTGTTGACTGTAAAGAGGTATCAACAAGCGCAGAGTTCTCGATGCTCACCTCGCCTACAATCTTGTGGTAGTAGTGAGGATACTCTTCTTCTTCTAAGGTGGTAACCGATTTAGAGTGGTTTGAGCCATCAAAATAAATAAATTGGACAGGTGAGTAGGTTGAGTCAATACGCATCAGCTGATCTTTAACCCGCTTCCGTCCTTCAATTGCAAACTTAAGGAGTTCCTCAACCTCCTGTGTGGTAGCTTCATTATGTGGAAAGAGTATCTTCATCAAGCCGGAAAAGGTTTTATTAATTCCATCCTTATCTCGAGTAGAAATGTCTGAAGATAAGGAGAACTGCTCTTTGTAGCGATCTGAATAATCACGACTCCTAAATGCCCGGAGGATCTCAGCGAGGTAGTCTACTACGAATCCATAGCCACTTGAAAACATTTCACCTCGAATGATGTCCACTTCCCATCCAGGAATGTAGAAGTGAATGCGATCAAGGAAAGCAGAATCGTAGAATTTACTAGGCAACTCTTCAAACAGATCAGAATGTTTAAGCATGTAGGGAACATTGTGTTGTGTGTTCCCTACAAAGACCATTGAGGCTTCTGCACCCAACGTTTCGACACCACGCGAGAAAGACTTGTTTGCCATGTAGTTCTTCATGATGTCCACAAGGGACTTATCGACCCGCTTCTGCTTCCCAGCAAACTCATCAAAGGCTACGACATCCCAGTAGCCAACCAAGCCAACCTTCCCAGAAGCGTTGTTGACAAAAAGTTTAGGGACAGTGACTTCACCACCAGAGAGCAGGATGCCGTGAGGTGAAAACTCAGAGTAAATATGGGACTTACCGGTTCCCTTAGGTCCAAGCTCAATCAGGTTGTAATTGCGTTCACAGAAAGGGATTAGACGGATCAGCTGCATCAGCTTGCTCCGCTTGCCAAATAAATCTGGATTGAAGCCAATGCTTTGAATGAGCAGATCGATCCACTCATCTGTCGTAAACTGCTTACGAGCCTCTACATAACCCTCAAAATCGAAGTGGGATAACTGGATGGGTTTCAGTGTGGAAAGGATCCAGGGGCTGGTATTTGTATTTTCGGTGAACTCATATTCGATGTCTGCAATACACCAGACCCCGCTGACCAATAATTTGGGATGAGTTTTAACTGTGCCAGAATCAACCAGCACTTTCTTAATGCCAAGATTCGCGAACTCAGCCTCGTAGACATCAGCTTTGTCATTTAAGGCAACGCTGATTTTATCAATAACTTTGTAGCGACCTCTTTCCTTAATGTTGGAGCGTATAAGTCCAGCCTCGTTTCTATGTACATAGTGCTTAAGTAATATTTCCTTGACAGTTTCTATTCCCGTTTGAATAGAGGCTTCGTCATTGGTCGCACAATACTGACCTAGCAAGTATTCCAGGACATAGGATGGAACGATCGCATTTCCCTTGACAGTCTTGACAAGATCTTTCCGAACAACGAGTCCCGGAAAAAACGTATTTATCTTTTGGTCAAGGTCAGTCATGATTCACCTGTCCCTAAAAATCGAAATCACTGGTAAATGACCGTCGCATCATATACCGAAGTGATTTGTACTCTTTGTAATGTGAGGTGCCTGTTAGCTTTTCATCGAGTCGTAGAATGACCTCTTGCCCGTTAGCATCATCAGCCTTGCGGGTTAGCACAAACCGAACTTGCAGCTCCCGTTCCCTTGAATTATCTGAAGTTAAATCAAACGTTAGGTCGTGGGAATCAGAGATTAGATCTCCAGACTGAGTATAGATGCCAGCTCGCAGGTTCCTCGACTGCACTTTGTCAGTTACGGGTTGTGCTTGATAAAGGGTAACAGCCACTTGCCCAGAAGTGATTGCTGAATTTGAACCTCTGATAATCTCAACTTCTACGGTAGAAATATCGCTCTGTCGCTTCTTATTAATACGAACAACTGGAATCACGACTTCTTGTAGTGATGCCCCACCGTGAACAAACCGTATACTTGAACCCCTAAGACGCAATCGGTTAATGGATTTAGGGATCAAGACTTCTATATCACCGCTCAACCCCAGTTCTGATGATTGGAACTTACGGAAGCTTGTCTTTTCCTTCAAGCCTTTCCCAAGAACAAACCGTCTATCTCGAAACAGGATTTGATTACCTTCTGCTTCTTCCTGGGCAAAGTCGCTCTCCTCGATCGCTTGATTCTGATAGATAAAACCATGATCAGAAGTTACTAGTAGATTACTAGCGTTAGCTCCCGTCAGCTTCTTAATCAATCGAATCAACTCTTGAAGGGTTTCTTCTACTGCATCAAATACCCGGTCTTCTGTAACTGGCTTACCAGTGGAATCAATGCGATTGTGGTAGATATAAACAACATTATGATCACGCACGAGCGATCGGCAGTCTTCTCGATTCAACGCCATAAGTTCTTCTGCCTTGATCGCCGTTACTCGTTGTGGATTGGAGCGGTCAAGGATTTTGATGCGGTTAGCAGTGCCTTGTGAGCTTTGCCCATCGACTTCTACAGTTCCAGTTTGATTGTCTGCCAGGGTTAATACTGTATTGGGCAGTAAAGCCGCCATGCCTAGTTGAGTATAGCTGGGCAGCATAGACAGGGCGGGTTCTAGCGTGGCATCATACCGATCTTCCTGGCGAATGAGGCTTAATAACTCATCACCAATTTCATACCGGAAAGCATCGGAGATAATGACGTAAACTTTATTGTCTTTCTCTAGAAAGGGTTGCACCCAACGCTTGAAAAAGTTTTTCTGTAGAGGAATGGACGCTGCTTCCCATTTCGTTACAACATCAACGAAGGACTGCCAGCGATCGTTCACCTTTAGTAAGTAGTTATTGGAATAAAGCTTCTCAATTTGGTCGCTCAATGTAGCCATCAAGGAAGCCTGCCCAGAGCCTCGGACGTGGTAAACAAACTTGCGATAGAGCTGGTCTATGCGAAACCAAGAACGGGTATAGCGCTCAATGCCGTCTGTTAGAGAGTTCATTGTCAGGTTCGCTTCATCGAGAGCATGGATAAATTGGGATGCGTAATCTACAGCTTCATACAGATGCTGAAACTCACGATACCAATGTCCTTGTCGTCGTTGGCGCGCCCAAAGAGTCACATCACCACTAGAGACGGTTCTTGAAGCTACCGCACGTACCAAATCGCTGACGATCTTTTGATCAATTAAACGGAAGTAATCCAGCTCCAGCAGTTCACGAAAGTCCCGCTTGCCTAAATCATGCTCAATCCCAAGGATCTCTGCACACTCCCCAGAAAGGGTTTCAAAGGACTCCTCAAATTGGCGGCTGTCCTTCCAACGCTTCAAAAAGACGATCGCATCACTGGTCAGTTGAACCTGTCCATCCGTTCCCATGGCATAGCAGGACTTGAATAGCTCGATGCAGAAGTCTTGAATACCAGGTTCCTTGGAATCGTAGCCATAGTGTCGCTTCATCTGTTCCCAGAGAAACTTATCCAGGCTGCAACGCTGAATTAGTTTAATTTTTTCATCCCGCTTGTCGGCTAGCTCTGCTAAAAGGTTCTCTAGCACTGAATCAATCCGAGGTTCTGAACCTGCACACACAGCTAGCATCTTTAGCCGAATCATGCCAGACGTATCATCAGGTTTAAGCAACCGCTTCAGAGCATCCTTACGCTTAATAGCTCGATAAAATTCTGCGTGAGTCTGCACCACATCAGCAAAATCGAGTCCCAATTCCAGTTCAGAAAGCCACAGTCCTATTTGATCAGTGCGGAATTCGCCATGGGCTAGTTGGACATCGAGCAGCCAATTGTCCAAGTCATCTGGTTGAGGTCCTTCCCGGTAAAGCAAAAACTTCTGTGCCGGCTGCTCTCGCAGAATGCGGTACTTCACCCCAAACTCATTGTTGGTCAGTTCGATCTTTTCAATACCCGCTAATTGCAAACCCTCAAAGTCAGCTCGCAATTCTTGTTTAGCGTCGTACCAGAAAATAATACGATGGCGCTCAAATAATCGGGTTAAGGCTTGGGCAATCCGATTTTCCATTAAACCACCTCTCCAAGAGATTGGAAGAGCTGTTTCAAATGCTGCGATCGCGCCCAGAAAAACGTTTGAAAGTCCTCGAAGTTCAAACTGGTTCCATCCGGAATGTGTAACTGTGCCAGAGTTAGCCCCGTCTGCCGCGCAAACCAGTCTTTTAATGGTTCATCCAGCTTAGAACGGTTCCTGGAAGCGTCTAGTAGTTGTAGATTGACGATGCTGTTCCAGTGATCTGGGTTCTGGTAAAAGGCTCTCAGGTCTGCGTTATCGGTTAAAAACTCATGCGTATCTAGTCGGTTGGGGGAAAACGCGATTCCAGGATGCAGATGGTCTTTGTCTAAAGCCAGGTTGTAGTTCAGATCAGGCTGAATCAAAGCCAAAATTGAGAAGCAAGCAGGGTCGTCTTTCTGAGTTTTGAGCAGGCGATCGATGAAGTCGTCGTCGAACCGCAGATCTTTACTTTTCCCACGGTATTCTTCAACGATGTGAGCCAGTGGAAAGAGTGGCTCAGTGAGGTGGTCTCTGATCACTTTTCGGAGGTTGGTGAGGACCGAATCGGCTTGTCCCCCAAACACACCCTTCAAGAGCGACATATGCAGCCACTGCCGGATAGCCTTACGTTCAGGGGTGTATTTCTCTAGAGGCTTATTAATTTCTGTCCAGAGATGCTTCTTGTAAAGATAGTAAGCGATGGGAATCGCTGCATTTTTGGCGCGTAAGGATGAATCATTGAGACCAAAGGAGCGAATGAGGCGGAAAGTTGCCAGGATGCAAGCTTTGATGTTTTCCCACTCCTGCTCGACCTTGCCCACCTGATCGTTGGTGAAATTCTTCACTTTAAACCGGACATCGGCATCGGTTAGCGTCAAGGCTGTCTTCAGCACGAAATCTCGATTGATCGAGAACTCCATATCTGCGCCGAACCGCACTGCATCTACCAGGTCATCAATCTGCTGCCGAGCGTCGTGCCGCCAATTAGCGATGGCGATCGACATTAATAAGTCAGAAAATGCCAAGGGGGTGCCACCGTGGTTGGTGCGGATGAAGATATCCAGCACATGATCGATGGTTTGGTTGGTTGCGTTGTAGTAGTGGATGACCTGATCTCGCCGGATCGCAAAGTAGAGACGAGTCAAGGTCTTGCGGGCAAAACGGTTTTCGGTTTGTCCTGCCTTTCCCAGAAAATCCATCACGATATCGAGGATGTCATCGTCGGCTTCAGCGTTCGACCAGTCCAGGATATCGCCAACCAGAAACCAGAATTTGTCTGGCTTGGTTTGGTCGGCTTGCCATTGAGAAGCTGTCAGAAAGCGGAATTCATAGCCCATCATCTCCTCGTTTTCTTCTTCGTCTAGCGGATTAGCTAGATTTAGATAGAGACGGCGGGGGGGAAGAATACTATCGTCCTTCGTTTTGGGCCACCACTTGCGGGATAGTTTGTAGGCGTAGGTGCCCTTCAAGCCAATGTATAGCGAGGTCAGGCGCTGCTGACCATCAATCACCGCATGAAAATCACCATGCCCAGTAGTGCTGAATTCTGGATTATTTTCTTCAAATCGCTCACAGTAACGTTCTAAGAACTGATAAAAGCGGAAGCTCTTTTTGACTTCAGGGTCTTTGACTTCCCAGAACATAAAGGTGTTGATGGGATACCCCCGCATGATGGAGTCAAAGAGGGTACAAATTTGCGAGCTGCTCCAGGTGAATTTCCGCTGAATGGCAGGAAGCAGGTACTTACGGTTCACCACATGCTGAACCGCTCTCTCAATGGTGATTGCCTTTTCGTATTCGCCAGCCATTGCTAATCTTCTACTGCCTCAAGACCCGGTATTTTTTTCAGAGCTGCACCAAACTTGCCGTAGTTTATCCTAACCCCATCGTCCAGGTTGATTTCTACCCGTTCCGTTGCCAGAGGATAAAGTACTTCCCGCTCGTAGCTCTCCAACTCATCGATCGCCTTCCTTAGAGACTCAATTTCCTTTAGGGCTTTGGTCTTTTCTGCAGCAGAGGCGGCAGTGCTAATGCTTACCGCTTCTAGATGGCTCCTATGGGATACTAGCTTAGTGCGGAACTCGCGCAGGTAATCGTTGAGCACGACACTAACGGTGTCTGGACGGTAGCGGTGCATGTAGATAAGGGCATTGAAGGTGCCTTTGGGGCTGGAAAATAGCCAGTAGATTGGTCGTTTTTTGTAGCGGCGAATGTGATCGTTGTAGAAGTCGCGCAGGAAGTACCTTCGGATGTCCTTGCCAATGGCTTTTTCAAGGAATTTGAGATTTTCCGTGTAGTGCTCTTCTCCAAAGGTGACACGCAGGAACTTGCGGAAGCGCTCGGAGATGTCGTCAGGGAACCAATCGCCATCAAGCATGGGAATGACGTTATCGGCATCAGCGGGAAACGTGGGGTTAGGAATTTGCTGGAGGTAGTCTTCGATCGTTTCGCCCTGGTTGGCGAGGATAAGACCGGGTTTATTAAGAGAGAATCGACCAAACATGCAGCCAACAGCGTAGGAGATGAACTCACGCATAGTGTCGGCTAACAAGAGGGCTTCTAACTCCTCTTCTGTTTTGTCGCTTCCATAGCGGTAGTAGGGATTGCAGGTAAGAGTAATTTCGTTAAGAGAAACTTCAGGTGTCAGCTCATCTTGTAGTCCATAAGCATCAATGAAGATACGGTTGTTTTCTTCTTCTAACTGTTTCATTATTTGTGTCATCTCTAACCAGTGCTTTCGCAATTCTGAGTAAGCATCTATTAATTTGGTTTGATAATGATTAACAATTAGAAGGGGAAACTTAGCAAAGTCCCAAGAAGTCTCGTACGAGTTCCAATCTTCTTCTGATAAGCCTCGGCATTTTTGAGCAATTTCTGACGGTTGAGAAGTCTGTAAGGTTACAATCGGCAAGCGGCTAAGAGGACCTTCATGATAATCCAATGTAGGCGACATTATAAGCAGTAATTTATTAATGACATGTGTATTTGTGAGGGCTAAGAGAAAGAGGCGTTGTTCTTCTGTATCTGAAAAACAAACAGATCCCTTACTTTCAAATATCATTCCCTCTGGTAAATATCGCATTGATAACGAGCTGCTTGTTATCGTTGACCAAGTAATGCCAGGCTTAAATATCCTGTCAAGATTAAAATTAGTAGCTCTAATTCTTCCTGTGTGATGCTTTGTAGTTCTTAACTCGTAGCCATCGTTAAACCAGTCAATAACGAACTCTTGGTTTCCAAACCATCTTCTAAAAGAACCGCCCTTACTTACAGGAAACCATCGAACCCCAGATTTCACTGACTCTTCTCTGTTAGTAGCTGTGAAGCAAATATTATGATGGGAAACTTCATGCCAATTCTTCAAGAATCTCTCATTATCTCCTGTCACGATGCCATGAGTTGGTGATCCAACTGAGCCAAGGGAATCTGATTCTTCAAAAATCTTTCTTACCTTTTCACTTACCCAGTAAGCGATCGGGCTGCCAGGAATTTTCCTGAAGTCTTGCTTTCTAACTCGGAAAATCTTGGTTTTCTTGCTGCTCAAAAAAACTTTTTCCTTGTCAGCTGCTTGTGGCGCATCATTTAGGTTCAAATAGCTGCCTAATACTTCACTTGGGTAGTTATTTAATACAAAGGCGCAAGCTTGAGCAACTTTAGAGTTTAGTTCGGGGAAGCTATTATAGCCAATTTGAATAAGAGCCAGGATGTCTTGATTGTTAAGTAAAGCTTGTCTTAACCTCTCGAAAGATGACAAAAACATCCAACTTTGCATAGTGATCATAGCTACTAGACCTTTCTTTACAGAGAGGTCTAGGTTCCGCTCGATGAACATGGCAAATAAGTCAGTTTTGCTATCAGGATAATTCTTTTTTGCCCAATCTCCAAGTTGTTCATTCATTCCACTTCCACCCATATAAGGCGGATTGGCAATTACTATATGATATTTGGGGCTAAGGTAATCAGCTTGCTGCAATACCTTCAATACCTTCTGATGAATTTGATAGAGCAACAACTGCCCCCCAATATCCTTCTCTTCCAACAGTCTCAAAACATCTCTAACATCTGCCACAACTGGACGAATTAAAGACCCCAAATTGTCTGCTTCTCTAAATTGATGCAGAGTTTCCAGTAACGGAACCGTAAATAGATTTCGTCCAATAAAATCCATGTAATCCTTCAGTTCTCCATCTGCAAACTGAATGCTTTCTAATATGCAAATATTTGGCTGAATTGGCTTACGGAAGAAACGACGCTGTTTAGCTCTTGCCTTCATCGTTAGGGCAAAAGCTGCTAGTGTCCCGGCTCGTTCATCAATCTCGATACCATACAGGTTATAAGTCAAAATCTTTTCAGGTATTTCCGGCTGCTCGTAGCCTTCCTCTTCATAAATGGCGTACAGCAGGTCAAACGCATAAACCAACATGTGCCCAGAGCCACAAGCTGGATCGCAAATCTTAATTTCCTCTGGTTTGTTAATCCGCAAGAAGTCCGTTTCTGCTTGCTCAGGCTGGATGTAATATTCCATCTGCTCAATCAGCCGTGATTTGGGACGGTTCAGTAGCCACAAGCGACCTAAGGAGTTTTCTACCAGGTAGCGCACAATCCAATGGGGCGTGAAGAGTTGGGTGGCTGCTGGAATATTCTCTGGAGTGATTTTTTTCTTCTTCTTGAGATCGGTAAACACCTCATCTTTTTTCTCGGAAATGTAGAACTGGTACAACCACCCCAGCACCTCCACATCCTCACAAGCATCCGGAGTCATCGCCTCACGGGTATAAGCCAGTATGGAGTTGCCGGAGAGCAAATCATCTGGCATCAGCAGTTCAGTGTAGTCATCAATCCGCTCAAACAGATAAGGCATTGCCCTGTAGTAGCCATCACATGCTGCAACCACAAGCAGACGATACGCCTCAGTCTGGGCATCGGGGCTGGGTGCAGAGCCATCCAACAACGCAAAAATCTTTTTTCGAAGCGGCTGCGGCACCATCTCCTCATCAATGTGCCCCATCTTCGCTTCCGCCAAAATCTCTGGCTGAAACTGCCCTTCCGCCGGGGACACCACTCCAATGCGAGTGTAGCGGTTCACATCCATAAACCGCAGCGCACAAAAACGGTTGAACCAGGTGTAGGCTACTCGTTCAACCAACCAAGCTTGCCCACAGTCTTTAATCTGTTCTTCCAGCTTTAGTACCGCTTCTCCATTCTCCCGTCGAGCTAAGCTATCGGCATCTAGCACCAATTTCAACTTGGCTGCAACCTCTTCCATCAGCCGACGACGGGCAAACTGAGCGAATTTTTTGAGTTTTGAGGTGTCCATAATGCCTAAATGCCTCCTGAGACAGCGGTTCCAGTCAGTCTTTTAATGGGCCATTCAGGAAACATTGCGTTCCAGCTATCAACTGACAATACTAGGCAATCTTGTATATGTTTACGTTTCCACGCTTCGTAGGCTTCACAGCGAATATCAGCCAATAACCGATCTTTAAATCCAGTGAGAACTGCTTTCTGATGATTTGCATCGAATGCATCAAGCCCAATTAAGACAACATACTTAAATGGTTTACTATCCTGCTCCATAAGATGCAAAAAGGCGTATGAATCCCTAGCTTTGGGTGTCAATTCTTGCGTCAAAACAGAGTTATCCAATAATCGCTTTAAGTAACTATTTCGTTCACTATGAGGAGATTTTGAATGCGATGGATCTTTAATCTCAACAAGTAGTACATCTTTTTCCCTTTCTATAACGAGATCAACAAACTTCATTCGAACAGGTAGTTTGACACCTTGTCTATCAAGTTCGCTCCACTCAAGTTCGTCAGGAAAAGAGAAAAGTAGTTCTGCATTGGTTTCTGCCTTGTATGTTTGCATTCTTTTGTTACTCCAATGCTCTTCTTACATCTGCATCGTAAAGTTCAGCAAATGTATCCGAAATTGCTGATTTACTGATCAAGTTGTAATCGTCCATGCTTTCTATCCTGATCTCCTGAGATTCAGCATCTCGATAAAGTGCATGGAATCTCACATGATCTTCCTTGCCCTTGTCCATTAGTAAGTCAAACCATTTGAGCAAAACATAATCATGCGTTGCAAGTATAATTTGCTGACCATTTCGAGATAGCTCCAATAGAACCTGCACTAAATGCTTCATCATCTTGGGATTTAGATTAGATTCAGGTTCATCCCAGAACAATGGACCACTCACACCAGGGTTCAACGTTCCGTTGCAGAGTAATCGATGGAGTATCCCGATCTTTCTAAAACCTTCAGCAGTCATACTGCTGGCGTACACTGGATCCTTGGTCGGTTTAAAGCGAGCTACTGTAGAATCCTGATAGCTCTGAGCATGTTGACCTTTGGGTCGATCTGGATCAGCTTTCTCTTCATAGCTCCCAGATTGGAAGTAAAAGTCGCCACCTTCCCAGCAATATTTTCCTCCTATAAGGTTAACTAACATGGGAACTATAGAGCTAAACCGTGGGTCAAGGGCAAGTTCGGCTTCAGGGTCCTCGTAGCTGGGACGCATAAGGTTTGCTACAAGATCAAGGTAGCTAGCGTCAAAGATAAGCTCGACAGTTCTTGGATCATGCTCTTTATTGCTTATGCCCTTGATCAAGGAAAGAACTTCTTTCGTCGGAATATAAATGGCTGCTGACTGATATTCACTGCAATCAGTACTATCTTGAATAGTTAATGCTTTCGAATTGGAATGAAAAGAAAGCTTTAATTGCCCACCCAATGCAAAATGAGCTTGCATTTGAGCATTTTTTTTGGCACCATAGCGGCGCAGCTTGCCAAGTTTTCCCTCTATAGGCGTAAAGAGGCGCAGCAATTTGGTTGTAATCGCTGTCTGGATCTCGGCTTTGCTGGCATCTGGCTTGTCTTTAAAGATAGTTGCACCTGCACAAAGGCTATAGGCAGCTTTAAGCAGATGTGTCTTTCCAGTGCCGTTATGACCAACAATTAAGTTGATTTTTGGCGAAAAATCGACCTCTAGTTTCGTAAAAACAGTAAAATCTGTGAGTTCGAGTCTTGTAATCATATTTGAATCCTCTTCCCACTCTGAATCTCTGCGAGTAAAGCTTCCCGCATAGCAGCTAAATAGCGATCTACATCTGCTTCGTCAGCTAACCATGCTTTGTCAAATGGAACCCGCACAGATTTGCTAGAAACATATTCAATTTTGGGTTCTGCGACTGTAGTTCTTGCATCTGAGGTGCTAGCACCGCTGTAAGAGGTAGAGGGTGTTGTATCGGTCGTTCCTCGATCATCTGCGGGAGAAGGAACAGACTGTGCCCAAGTGGTCATTCGTGACAGCAACTGCGGATACTCAGTTTCCTCAAATTGTCGTAACGTGTCGCGAATTACAGCGATGAGTTTTTGCTGGGCGATCGCAGATTCAAAAGCATCGAACGGTTGGGTCAACTGCTGCTGCTGTTGCGGCGTAAGAACAGAAAACTCATCCATGCTACACAAACGGCTTCTCAACATATTCGCCGCTGTTTGTGCCTCAGTTATTTCCAGAGCAATTTGGGCTGATACCGTGGACTCTAGAGAGTCGATCAGCGCCTTCAACTGCTGCATTCGATTTCCCTTGAAGCATTCTGGATCGGCTAAGGCTGCAACTACTTGCCCAGACTCATCACCACTGATATAGGCAAAATTTGGTTGCTGAGCTTGTACAAACTTTGTAGCATCATCAAAAATCCCCTTCTGCGGTCCATTCATGAACTTGCGAACTGGATCAATCACCTTCTCCTTCAAATCAAGAAGGGCATCTTCTTGTCGAAGTAACTCAGTGAGATACCAGGTATAGGGTTTGCCACAAATATCCTTAAGCGTGTTGAGTACTGGAGTTAGAGCGCTAAGGAATGGGTATTGAGACACTTGAGATGCTAGTGGCGTCAAAGAATATTTCAGTTCCTGACATGCCACACCTGTTTCTTTCCCTAAAGCCTTGGCTTCCCCTGAACTAGGTGGGGTGTCAAAAAAGTCGGCATAAAAATCTTTTAGATTGCGAACCTGGGATGCCGTAAAGTCAACCTGCGGCTCAAGAACGACATTGCCATGTCCATGGGAGTTACGAATTGCCCGTTCCAAATCCTCATCTTCTAGAAGGTTTCCATCCGTTCGCAGTTCTACTTTGCCTCGGGCGCAGAGTTTTGCCAGGTTACAAAGGATTGCAGCGTAGTACCATCCGTAGGGCTTGCGCTCAAATCGCTCCAGCAAAGATTTCAGAGTAGTGCGAACACCCCCTCGATGATTGCTTTGAATAAAGGCAATTATTTCTTGTTCAGACTCTGCCAAGCTTGTAACATCACTACCAAACAAACTCTCTTGGGAGTGGTTGAGGCAGTTACTAATATCAGGCTCAGTATAGACAACCCCCCGTAGCATCCTTAGATTGGGATACACTCTTGTAATCAGTTCGTGAAATCCTCTGACAATACGGCTTTGAGCATCCTCACCTCCGATTTCAAGCTCTGTGCCAGAAACAAAAAGCTTTGCTTTACCCAACAGTCTTTGCAACAGTTTTTGCAGTTCGATATAACGTTCCCGGTTGTAAAAACCCTTGTCCGTTAGAATTCGCTTAATTACTTCCTGCTGGGTTACAGACATATTCTGCTTAATGTACTTCTCAGTCCGTTTGTACATTAAGATGTCCCTGACCAGAAGGTCGTCTGGTGGCATCACCACCAACAGTTCATCTCGTCCCATGCTTTGCATTTGCAAAACAGACATTTTGTCTGCATGCTCATGGAAAGGGGTAATGATATGAATGGCTAACTCATACTCTCGACTTTGAAGGCGATCGTCGAGCTTTCGAGAGTACGAGTAGTCCTGCCCATTATTGTCGTAACGAATCTTTCGAGCCTTAATGATGTGGTCGAAAATGAGCTTTTCTAGCTCCTCAGCAACGTCGGATGCTTCTACCTCCGTGTTCTTAATCTCCTGCTCAACGTCTTTCTCCTCATCGGTTAAATACTCATACATCTCACCATTGCGCTGAATGTAGGTCTGCTGCTCTAGAAGGCTGAGTGCTTCCTCAACTCGCTTACGTAATTGGGTTAAATCCTGTTCAAAGCTCTCCAGCATCAAAACACATAAATTTCGCAGCGTCGGCTTAAACTCCTTGACATACTTGACCAAAAAGAGTGTTTTCAGCAGACGAATGGCAAAAGGACTGTCAAGATGGTTTTCGGCTTGTAAAACGGAGCGTTGAATATTTGATTTTAGTGTGGTGCGGATGCCCTCAAACATAAGGTCAAAGGTTGCGAGCCGCCCTAGATCCTGAGAACCAATTCGAATCGCGACATCTTGAAAGACACCTAGCATTGAGCGCTCACCGACAGAGCTATGTTTACCTTCAAAGGCGTTATGCTGGGACAGGCACTTGATGGCTGCCTGAAATAGCGCGAATTGGTAAGGGATAAAGGGATAACTATGGATGAAATGCTCCTGATCCTGAAAGTTTCGGTAGGTTTGTGAGCCGTCCGCAAAATCAAACAAAGTCTTGAAATTATTGACTTGATTTCGATAGACATCCGCAAGTAGCGTTGTACCCGCCCCATTCTTCGCCAACAAGCGCTTCTGGATAACTTCTGCTACATCCTGGCTGGTTAGCTTCATGCGATTTGCAAACCGAGCTTGGATCTTTGTAAAGTCGTTACTTTGCTGATGACCCATCTCCCCAATTACCGCATCCATGTCTTCTTGGGCAGTAACAATTACCCAGGCCCGCCCTCGACACTTAGTTGCTAGACTCTCTGCAATGGTTTGCAGATTAGTCATCAGTTTCACGTTCTCAGCGATGTATTGCCCAACCTCATCAACAAAAAAGTTCAATCGAAAATTGGGTGCTTGCTTGTCTACAAAGTCCTTTACCTGTTCTGCAAAGTCCTCAATAGACACTTTGTACTGGCTTCTGTATCTATCAAGAATTCCGGCAGCAGAATCCTCTGCATCACCCGTAACTTTTGAATACGCTTTTGCAATATTCTTGCCTTCTAGCAGTGCTTGTTCCCTACCCCTGTGCCAGGGTCTACCTGCAACAAGTTGATACTCTTCCTTAAAAGCATCGTACAAACCGCGACTATCAAGATGGCGCTCAAACTGGGCAATATGTCCTTGCTTGCCATAGTACCCACACATTTCATCGAAGACTTTTACAAAGACCGACAGTAAGGCATCGAATTCAGTCTTGCTAATTACATCAGCCTTCTGGTCAATATTGAACAAAATACTTTTTGATGGAATGGCAACAGCTCGTCTTAAATTGCCCCGAAGGACTTCATTGTGGTTGCACTTCGGTAAAAACCAATCAATCGCAGGCGTTCCCTCAATTTCCCGATTCTCCAGCAACAGTGCCAGCATTTTCAGGAGGTGAGACTTGCCAGATCCGAAGAAACCTGATAGCCATACCCCATTAGCCCCCTCATAGCCAATGTATGCGTCTAGAAATGCTTCAAGTCGCTTCTCTACTTCACGGGTTAGGATGTATTCCTCAAGTTCTAGCCGGAGACTCACCTCATCATCTGCCTTGATAACCCCCTCAATTGGGCGATCGACAGGTTTCTCGAAAATAGTGCTTAGCATCATGGTGGGTTTCCCGCTTAGACTTCGCAGTGAAAGATATTGAAGGCTCGGTAGTATTTGTCGTCGTGTAGTCTGCCAAAAAGATCAAGGGATGCACCAGATTCTAAGGAATGGGTGTAGTCACCCGGAAAAAACATAACGGTTGGCTTTTCCTTAGCTGTACTTTGCAGGTTGTTCAACACATTGTGGGAACGGATGTACGGAAAAACCTGTCCCACTCCTGATATGAACATCACATCAAACTCAGTGCTTTTGATCTGGCTTGCAACAGCAGGAACCAAATGAGTTTCTGGATCAAGGACACCCTGTAAAAGCTCCTTCAGTTCAGCTTTTGAAGTAGACTGCTCCACATCAAGGATTTGCTCCCAAATCTCCCGTTCTTTCAACAGCTTAACCGAGAGATCGTAGAGATTAATTTCTAGGACTCTGACCCCAGACTGTTCCAATCGATTGACAAGTTGCTTTTGCAACTGTTCCATTTCAACGGATTCTTCAGGCTTGAATGGGCAGATGAAAAACGGCACCTCATTACCCAATCCCTGCTTCTGAAGGAAGCGTTTCCCAGAGATAACAGAGAATAAGTGATGAAATCGTTCTTTCATGTTGTTTTTATCTATGACCAAGTTCATTGTGCCCATTCTTTAAGGTCAGATTCGAACGCTGGAAAAACCAAAATATCCTGACGATTCTCCTGAGAAATAACGTTAAGGAGTTGGGGACTAAGCAGGGCCGCGTTGATTATGTTGTTAGAAGTTAGAAGATCTGCCTCTCTAAGCATTTTGAAAAGAGTCTGGCGTGTTTTCGTTCTTGTTGCTGGCTTAATCTGGTCTAATTCCTCATGCCATTCAGACTTTTTATTGAAAAAGAAGTCAAAGTCATCATAATTGAGCACAAACTGCAAGCTGATATACTTCTCCCTAACGATTTCTACAGCAAAATCTGCAATGAATTTGTAACGGCGGCAAACAGCTAGCCATAAAAGGTAGCCTTGATCTTGGGTAGACCCATGAACTAGCAAATCAAGCTGCGCTGCGCTAAGAGTCCTCAACCTAGAGCAAACTTCCCTACAAACTCGTTTTGAAGTGTTTACAGTTCGGGACTGTAAAAGATTTTTTGAGAGAACTACGGTTCGAACAAGACTCCAGTCCTGAAACTCCAGGAACAATTCGGCAAGCTTCACTGATTCCTGATGAAATAAAGTGCCTGTTGTAAACGACATGCTATATTTCACCGTTCCCCTACCTAAATCCAATTTGTTTCTACGCGCTCCACTGCTCTACTTGCTTTCATCCACTTATTTACCTTGTAGGTACTCATGACTTCTAATCAAGGCAGCTATCTAGCAACAATTAATCAGTATTACTAACCAGAGTTTTGAGATCTGCCAATATTTTTTCTAGTTTTCGCTGTTTTTTGGGATCATCCCATACCTTGGATTGCTTCGCCTGACGTAAAACCTCATCAATTTGACTCCTTAGAGAAGGCTCACTATCATTAGTCACTTTGGCAGCCTTGAGGATAGCTATCTTATCTTTAATCTGACTTAGAGATAAATCTTGAGCTATTGCCTCTCCTAAAAGCTCCTTGCGTTGGTCGTCGTCCTTCACACGGGCGATCGCCTGCGCCTTGGTATAGGCAATCTTTCCGCTCTGGAGAGATTCAAGGATCTCCGGTGGTAACCGGAGAAGAGGCAGTCGGCTAGTTACAAAGGACTCCCAGGTAATCGTCCCCACCTCGGTAAAAACAGCCTGAACTGATTCAGCTTCTGAGTTAATCAAAACGTTTTGATTAACTGTGCCGATCGCCTCATTTCGCATTTTATAAAGGAGAGGGGGAACGTCGAGCGACGGAATTTTGAGCCTGAGAGCCAGCAATTGCAGAATTCCCTCCGTCTCCTCAACAGGGTTTAAATCCTCACGCTGTAAGTTCTCAACCAGGGCAAGCTGTAGCGATTCTTCATCACTCAACTCCCTAATCGTGACGGGAACGGAAGATAACCCCACCTCCTGAGCTGCTCTAAACCGCCGTTCTCCAGCGACCAACTCATACAATCCCTTTTTCTGGGAGGGGCGTACTAGGATGGGTTCAAGAATGCCATGTTGCCGAACCGATTCCGTAAGCTGACGGAGTTTTTCAGGGTCAAAATAACGGCGGGGCTGGCTTGCGGGTAAAATAATTGATTCAACTGGAAGGCTCTGTTTATCTGAAGTAGCCTCAGGCTCAAATTGCCATTCATCCTTCAAACTATTTCGCCTTGGCATAACTTATAGCCTCTTCAAACAAACTGTCATAATCTTTTGCAGCGGTTTTTGCAGCTTCTCCCGTCATCGTAAAAACTGTTGCTGCCTGTCCAGGTGCATCGGCGATCGCTTGCCGTTGGTGAATTACTGAATCCAGCAGCACAAACCCTTGAGTCTTGCTCAACGCTTCTTGAGCCTCCCTCATAAGCACTGTTCCCCGTGACGCTCGGCTGAGAAACATCGCTGCTTTGGGTGCACCCTTCCGAATCTTCTGCGCTTGGTGAACCAGCCGGACAATATCCTTGGCTGAGAGGAGATCCAAGTTAGAAGGCTGAACTGGGACAATTGCCAAATCTACGCTGAGCAATACAGACTTAGCTGGCTCCCCCAAAACAGAAGGAGAATCCACAACAACGGAATCATATGCCTCAGATAGCTTTCCGATCTGGTCAAACAAGTCATCGGGATCGTCAATTACAACAGAAGGCATATTTAGCTTCTTGAGCCACTGACTGGAACTCATCTGACCATCCGAGTCAATTAAAATCACACGTTGCTGCTTCTGAGATAGCCAGTACGCTAGATGGACAGCCGTCGTTGACTTACCACATCCCCCTTTTCTGTTTAAAACGCCAATGAGCATTGCTATTCTGATAACCTCTTTGCTCTTTATGATGCCAGGAATCGTATCTCCGGTGCACTCAAAATCTTGCCAAGTTTAAGCCAAATGTATTGGGATCATGTCACGATAAAGGACTGAACCACAGCTTTTCAGAGTACTACTTTCGTGAGCGATCGCTGGCTTTCCCTGCCCCAGGACTACGATGATTTCCTAAATCGACTCAAAGAGCGCATTAGGACCGCTCAAGTTAGAGCGGCGCTGGCTGTAAACCAGGAGCTAATCCACCTGTACTGGCAGATCGGGCGATCGATTTTGGAACAGCAGCAGAGCGAGGGGTGGGGAACTAGGGTTGTCGAACGGTTGGCAAAAGACCTGAGGAAGGAATTTCCAGAGATTAAAGGATTTTCCCGCTCCAACTTGGGCTATATGAAGGCTTTTGCAGAGTCCTACCCAGATGAGGCAATTTACCAACGCAGCGTTGGTAAATTGCCATGGCGGCACAACATTGCTCTTCTCGACAAGCTAAAGACTCAAGAGCAACGGCTCTGGTACGCAGAAAAAACCATTGAAAACGGCTGGAGCAGGGATGTCCTAGTCTGGCAGATTGAAAGTAATCTCTTCGGACGGCAGGGTAAGGCTGTCACCAATTTCGATCGCACATTACCTAAACCACAGTCAGACCTAGCACAGCAGCTAACTAAAGATCCGTACAATTTTGAATTTCTCTCGATTCAGGGCGATGTACAAGAGCGTGAGTTAGAGCAGGCGCTGGTCAAACATATTCGAGACTTTCTAATAGAACTTGGCATTGGGTTCTCTTTTGTGGGCAGCCAGTACCACCTTGAGGTTGATGGTGAAGACTTTTACCTCGACTTGCTCTTTTACCACCTCAAGCTGCGTTGCTTCATTGTGATCGATTTGAAGATGGGAGAATTCCAACCGGAATACTCTGGCAAAATGAATTTTTACGTGTCAGCAGTGGATGATCTAATGCGCCACGAAACCGACAATCCAACAATTGGGCTGATTCTTTGCAAATCTAAGAGAAAGACAAAGGCAGAGTATGCCCTGCGAAACTTGAATACACCGATTGCCGTGGCCACTCACCAGCTACCTGGCAAACTTCAGGAGAACTTACCCTCCATTGAGCAGTTAGAAATGGAAATAGAGGCAATCGCCTCAGATATCGAAGAAAGTCTGCCAGAACAGAGCGAATAGCGTTCGGCAAAGCTAACAACAAGCAGAACTATAGTGCGGGAGGGATTTCTAGCCTGCCTTATTCAAAACCCTGCTTCTATACTCAGAAGATAGAGGAAGTATTTTTGCTTCACGGACAGATGGGAGGGAAAAACATGGCGCGGGGATTTGGAGTCGTACAACCGAAGCAGCGTAGTTCTCGGAAATCTGCATCCCAGAAACTCCAGAAGAAGCAGACTGACTCCCAACAGCGCAGCGTAGAAATTAGAGAAGAGATCGAAAACTTCTTAGAGCAAGATAGACACAAGAACCCTGACCAACACACCTTAGCCTGGCTAGCAGGTGTCTATAACCCGTTGGGCGAAGGGGCAGAGGACAACGCTCGATTCTTGGAGGCAGACGAAGAGGAATGGCTGTTCCTTGCCAAAGAGGTTGGCTGGCTCCAGGTTGAAGATGAACTTGACGCAATTTACTTCACTGCTCCACCACCAAACTTCGACCCAGCCCAAGCTGACTGGTATATCCGCCCTGACCTCACCTCCTGGTTGGAAGAACCCGAGTTACTGGGAGAGGCGATCGCCAAGTATCCCATTTCTGCCGAACTGATGAGAGCCGCGATCGCACGGTATACCAAACCTCTAGGATGGAATGCCGAAAAGATAGAGGCATTTATTCGAGAGACTACTGGTCGCCCCAGCACAGAGATGGCGATCGCCGACTGTACAATCGTTCTACTTGAGCTTGGACGACTCTAGCTGTCAAGTTCCAATAGTTTTTGGAAAGAGGAGTCCCGTTGAAATGCCATTCCGAAAACTATTGGAATCTAACCCTAGCTCTAAGTTAACTCCTGACCTTAGCTTAGATAGGATATCCTCAGCAGCCTGCTTTTCAGCCTCCTTTCTCCCACGCCCTTTTTCTTCCCCGTACTCTTTGCCATTGACGGAGACCTTCGCTCAGTACTCCGGTGCGTGGTCTGAACCACCCACACGCTCTGTTCAAACTGGGGGAATACAGCTCCAACCTTGTCCTGCACCCACTCCTGAAATCGATTCTTTTACTTCAATTGCCACAATCGAGCAGGTGAGAACGCAAGTGGCAATTGGGGCTGCTGTCCTGTAATTAATTGGGCGATCGCCCTGCCTACCCCAAAAGCGATCGGCATTCCATGTCCGGTGTAGCCCGCGATGATGTACTCACCGGGGTAGCCCGGTAGCTCACCCACGAATGGATTATCATCCGGGCTAAACCCCATGATGCCGGTCCACTCCTGCCCAATTTGGACATTGCGTAACGCTTCAAAGTGATCTGGTAAAAATGTCCGTAGTCCTTCGCTAACGGCAGGTTCAATCTGGCTGTCGTCTTCAACGTTCCACTCGTGGGTGGGCGATCGCCATCGCATTCCACCTAAAACAATCCGACCATCAGGACGTTGCAAACAGTATTCGTAGCCGTGATTAGTGATCCAATCAAAATCCCACAACGGTGGTACGGGTTCTGTAACGATGACCTGTCCCCGCACAGGCACGATCAGATCCTTCAGGACAGGGCGCAGATGACGCACATAGGCATTGGTTGCATGAACCACGAATTTTGCTCGAATCTCACCCTGTGGAGTGCGAACTATTAAACCATTCCGGCTTTGCTCAACGGCTTCAACGAGTGTCCCGGTTTGGATATTGGCTCCGTTTTGCATCGCGACACGGGCGATCGCCACGACTAACTTGGTGGCCCAGACCTGAGCATGTTCTTTGTAAAGGAGTCCTCCCAGAAAACGTGAACTCTGGGTGTGATGCATAGCCTGCTCTTTGTCCCAGAATTCGACATCAAACCCTGAATCCCACATCAACTCAAATGACCGCCGTTGTTGCTCAACCTCCAGCGCGGTCAGTGCCAGCGATGCCAGAGAATTGAAGTGGAGGTCGCAATCAACCTGATGTTGGTCAATAAACTGATGCACCAGTTGGACGACGGTTTGGGTGAAGCGCCAAATGGTGAGCGTTTCCTCCAGCCCATGAGTGGCGATCGCATCGGCAAAGTCTTTGTTCGTACCAGGTGCTAGATGTCCTCCGTTTCGTCCAGTTGCACCTTCCGCTAGCCCTCGCCTCTCCAATAACACCACCTCGACACCCAGTTCACTCAGCCAGTAGGCAACACTGACACCAGAGATGCCTCCACCAATCACCACCACGTCAGAAGCGGTGGGCAACTGAGGTGTACTTTGCAAATTCCGATTGACTGAATCTGCAAGCCAGAAGGAATCAGACAAGGGTTGAAGGTTTTCCATCCTTTAGCGGTTTTGATGTAGCTGTTTCAATTGTCGCAATAGCAGGACTAGCTCTCTTAGACTCAGCTCAGAGTGTCTCTTCCCGGCAAAATGTTGGGCAACCCAAATCGCTTCCTGGGCTGCAATCCAACCTAGTCGTTCAACCTCAGACTCGATTGCACTCAGGAGCGCCTGCACAGATGGAGATGAAGAAGTGGTTGAGTCCCCTGACATCGCAGAACCGACAGAGGCACCCTGTTCACCTACAGCTGGGGCAGACGTAGGTGGTGGATTAATCTCCGACAATTCCAGGGATTGCTGAACGAATTCATCCCGAACCCAAGGGCGATCGCCCTGCCGCTGCTGCGTCTGGCGGAAGTAGTTTTCATCCGGTGGAGGTTGGGTTGAGTAGGGGTTGGATTTAGCCCTCTGGCGGTTGGCAGCAAGCTTGCTCAGAATCTCCCGAATCAGTGAGGGTCCTGGTTCAACCACCGGATCACCCGCAGATTCAGTGGGTTGTAGCTCCTGTGTAGGTTGAGAACCGTCTGAAAAATCACCTGTGGATAACCCCCCAGACCCCCCAACAGCCAGAAGGTCGATCTGACCTGCCTCCTGCGCTTGAAGCGCAGAGGCAGGCGGGCATAAAAGCTTATTAGGAGCGATAGGGTGGTATTCCTCTCGTGGTAAGAATTCTGGGCGATCTGAGTTCTCTAAATCCGGCTTGATAGGGTGGTATTGCTCATCTAGTAAGGGGTTTAGGTTTTCTGGATGCCATAAATCACGGTTTTTATCGAGTGTTGTGTTGCCGATTCTGTAGCTTCGCAGGGCGTTTCTTCGGGCTGTGGTTTGGGGTGGTAGGACGTTCTTCTCAACCAGGTCGGCGATTGCTTGTTTGATCCGCTCTCTTGCTTCTTGCGCTTGCTGCTGATTCCAGGTTGGCTTTTTGGGTAGAAGCTGGTGGTCGGACTGGTTCTCCAGGATTGGCTTCTTTGAGCCGTAGGGATAGTATCGTCGCTCGGCAGCTCTTGCCCAGGACTTGGCTAGCTCTTCAACCTCATGCTGGTGTCCGCAGAATTCGTCGAAGCCTGGCAGGGAACGAATGACTTCGGCAATTCTGGTTGCTAAAGCTTCACCCTCTAAGGGACTGCCTCCATGAATGGCGTGGTAGAACACCCGTTCACGATTGGCAGCTTTAGCAAATAGCGGTTGGGTCTGTCCTGGACCTGTGAATCCATCTCGTAAGTCGTTGCACAGGTCGCTGTAGTATTTCTGCCCAGAAACCTTGAGCTTCTTGCTGTAGTGCTTGGGCGCTGCAGTTTGTAAAACTCGTTCAACTCCCTGGCGAGAGACAGAGTTCTTACGCGCTGCAAACTGCCACTGCTGGACAAAAGTAGACTGAGCGGTGAAAATTCGCTCCCATTCCTGATTCAGTAGATAAGATCCCTGCTGAAGTGGCAGTCTGTGCCCGCTGTAGTTAATTTGAGCTTCAGAGAAGGGTTTGGGGTTTGGGAAGATTTCAAGCTGTCCGCCCTGAAACTTGAACCCTTTGTTCTGTAGCAGGGTTTTGGCAGCCAGGGCGAGCGCCCATGAGGTTTGAGCTTCCTCAAATGGGAAGTACAGGTGCAGCCCACCGCTATTGGAACTCGTGACGGCTACGTAGCTCACTAGCCCCAGGGGTTCCAGTGCCTCAACCATGCTCCAGATAGCAAAGGGATCTTGCCGGGGGTGGTAATAGCTCCGAATGTCAATGTCGAATAACAGATAGTTCGTGGTTGGTCCAAACCGAACCCCAAATAGATAGGCTCCCTGTTTAATCGTGCGATCGCTCAAAAGATGCCGACTTTCGGTCTTCCATGTAGGGCGCTTACCGGGTTCAGGGTGTTCTGCCCAGAGGTAATCGCCGCGATGGGGAAAAAGTTGAAGAAAATCGTCGTTCCACTCTCGAACGAACTCGAAGCGTTGTGGAACAGGGCGTTGTGCAGGGGAGGCAATCATGATTTGCCTCCCCGCCAATTAAGCAAGGAGAAAACGTTTCTCATAAGAATCTCCGATGAGTGACTTTTGGTTGTAGCGAGTTAAAAAGTCACCGGAGTTGCTTACCAGACAAGCAAAAATTGCATAAAGAATCTTACTGGGACTTGCAACTTGATCCCAAAATGCTAATATTTACTTGCATGGCAAAATCTCGTCATGCAACGATGGATTTGCCTAATAGGCTTGTCCAGGCTACATACCGATCAACACAGCGGCAGAAAGTTTTCCACGCTTACCTCACCGCTTGTGTGCCATAAACTCGGTGACTTCAATGAATACTTCGTGCGACCCCTGACTGGTACCAACAGTTGGGGGTTCAAACGTTTTTGGGCACCCTCCTTATCAACTTCCTACTCCTATCAATAACGAACCTTTAACTACGAATCTGGCACGTCACGCAATAGTACAAAAGAACTATTTAGTAGTGCCTTCCCGTTATTTTATTGAGTCTACCCCCTAGATATAGGTTTTTGAGGATCAAAAAAGCTCAAAAAGGCTCAGAATTTCAACAATTATTCCAGCCGCTAGTAGCCTTACTTTTCCTTTTCCTTTTTCGGGAGGTATTTTTCCCGAAACTTTTCCTTCACTGCAATTTCTACAAGAAATGCAGCGAGGTTGGCTGTTGGTCTTCCCTCGCCTTCTGCCCATACTTCGAGGTCATCAAAGATGGAGTCAGGCAGGGTGATCGTTGTACGTTTGCTCATTTCAGGCAGCATAGATCCTCCAGCAAATATTAGCTCCTTCGTGCTAAAAAAAGATTGATTGCATCTTATTAGCACTAATACTATGCTATTTATGCTGATTATATGCTATTCCTTTGTGTGAGGCTAAGTTCTATGAACAAACAGATCTCTCCCGCCCGCTTCCCTCCCGAACGAGTTGCCGGAAGATCCACCACCCAAATTTCAACTAGGACAGTACAGGTGTTGTGTGCCCAGCTTCGACTACGGGAGAATCGTTGGAATTGTGTATGGCAATGAGGCAAGCGTGAAGGCTAAGGGGCATCACTATACGCTCGCATAGGAGTATCTAAGCCAAAGAAGAATGAAGACCACAAAAGCTTACCGATTCAATGACAGCAGAGCTTTGAGATCGTTACGTAGCTACATCGTCATCACCCATTGATACAAGCAGATTGCTATGGCAGAGACCTCAACTTTATTTACCGAATTCTCTCTACCTCTACCCGAGCAGTTTCCACACAGTACCTCTGCGCCTAAGTTCAATCTAGGAGACCAGGTCTGCTGGAATCCTCTACCCAGTCAAGACTTTGGCACCATTGTTGGGTTGCAATATGCTCCAGCCAGTCACCTGAAAGCTTGGTCATGGCGATATCTTATTCTCCTCTCCCCTGCTAGCCCCTCTCGTGCCTGGGTTCAAGCTGACCTTGCCTGGGAGGACGACATTCGCCTGCCAGAATTTCCCTAACAACCCTCGCCCTCATTCAGCCTGCTGCTGTTGCTTTGGAAGAAGAACCACGATGAGTCCTCGCAACTTGGGACAGCATGAACTAAGACTGTTCCACTTCTACACCCACTGTCAGCTGCAGATGTCCCATCTTGATTTTTATGCCAAGTGGGATGTCACTCATGCTCAGATGGCGCAGATCTGTGGCTGCTCTCAACCCACAGTAGACCGCTGGTTTGCCGGGTCGGGCAACTACCGTCCGCCTGAACCTCTCTATTTACGTCGTCTTGCCGAGATGGATTTGCTTTGGGAGAAATATTACAAAGTTCCCCTCGCTCTCAGGCGACATCTTTGCCCGATGCTGCGAACCAATGGGAAAGAACCCTCACCGTGATAGGGAAGGTTTGCATTGTGGGAGTCTGGAAATCTAGTGTGAGGGTTAGTCGCCCGTTCTCATCCTCCACCCTATGCCGATTCAAATCCATCTAGAACGTCGCTGTTGCCAACTCTCCTCGCTCGAACAGTCTCTCGCTAAAGCGGCGGCGAGCCGGTATACGATGCGCTTCCAGTTGCAGTCCCGACTTGCGGTTAAGCCGATGAGCTACAGCTTAGCTGCTCCCTTGCAGATTGAGGAGAACCTCTTGAAACGGATGATCACTAAGTACTCTGAACAGTTGGTCTATCGCCCCCTGGAGGAACTGCAATACTGGTTTACTTACTCCTGTGGGGCTTTTTTGGAACCGGGCTATCTTCCCTTGTTCTATAGCCGCACTGAGAACAAGGTGGTAGCTCCGAATAAGAGTGCCGTGGCAGGGATTGGTGAGGGGATTGCGGGATTCTTAATTCAGCGGCTCTACGGGTGCCGCAAGCTTGCCCGCCCCAATCACGACTATCCCGATATTGTGATGGAGGGCGACGGCAAGATCTATCTGGTGGAGTCCAAGGCGACGACTCAGTCTATTGCTGAGGTTAAGCAGGTGATTGAGGAAGAGTTGATTCGGATGGCAGCTTATACGTCTGCTTGTGCTGAATTAGATGCTCAACCGGTCGTGGGGATATTGGTGGGCACAGCATTAATCAGCGAGAGCCAATACTATTGCTACCTGACAGAGGTGGGCGGATGAGATTGAAGGTGTTGTCTCAGGAAGAGTTCGTGTTGCAAAACGTCGTGGCGATCGCCCGTTGCTTGATGCAGCGAGAGGTCGAGCAGCACAGTAGCGGTCTGGAGTTGAGCTTAGTCGAGTTAGTGCGCGAACAAATGCGAAGTCTGTCACGGGAGAGGAAAGGCGATCAGGAAGCGAACTTATTAGAAGCAGCGATCGCCATTGTCCAAAAGCAGGTGCAGGGGAGATTGCAGGAGGATAGTGTGCAGTTCAACTTTGATTCTTACTTAGCGAGTGTGCGACGGACGTTAAAGTTTCCTGCCAGAGAAATCGCCCAGTTGGGGGAGCGGTTGAACCAGTCGAGGGAGATGCAGCGCCTGGGGGAGCGAAGGCGCTGGATGAGCCAATCTCAAGTGCCGTTTGAAGTGACAGAGGTAGGGCTGCAAGGGGCGATCGAGGGGTTGTTTGCTTTTCCGCTAACGGAAGTGTGTGTTGTCGATGTTGAGCAAGTTCAATCTCCTTATCAGGTGAAGGGAGAGTGGTTTCCTTTTCTCGTGACGGCGGAGTCTCTAGAGTTTGTGGTGGATGATGACGGCAGCATCTTTGTTGCAACCGAGAACTTGCCTGAACGACTGATGGAACTGGCAGGAGAGGGGTTGGTGGAGCTGGCAAATCAGGTGTATAGGCATCCTAGAAATCCACAGCAACTATTCTGACTCTTCCCCTTCCTCTAGCACTCGCTTTGTGACTAGCTAACTTAATGGCTACCGATAAACCGGTTGTGTTGCAACAATATAAATCAAGGTAACGTTTGTGGGTTTAGAAAGGCGAATGAATCCTGTTAGGATGAAAAGACATTACTGAGAACAATTAGAAGAGCTAACAAAGTAATCATAGAATTCTGGGTAGGGAAGCTGTTCTGCACAGTGTAATGCGATCGCATAACAGCTAGCGTAGTTGAAGGGCTTTTTGTTAGAGTCTGGTTGCAGATTGCCCCTTATACTGCTAACAACCTGTTCAAAATGTTCTTGAGTTGTTAATTCTTTTAATCCTTGCAACCCAACCAGTTCGGGTTGTAAATTGTTGGGATTAGGAAAACCCTCAAATTCTACCTCTAATTGTGCGTTGAAAGAAAAACTTATCCCGTTTAGTGAACCAATTAATTCATTAATGTTAAATAATACCTCAGAGAATATATCTGTATTCAACCAATTAATAAGTAGAGGGATAATTAATGAGGACTTAAGATGACTTGAATGCAGATTGACAATGGCACGATATTTACAAATTAAGTTGCTGCTATTATCGAGTAAGTAATTAAAACTTCTGATGGCTTTATTTCTGTTCACTTCTAAGGTACTAAAGAATAGAATACTTACCTCAAGCAAAGTTTCCTTGTCAGTGCTGCTCAATATTTGATTGAATTTTGATATAGCTCTCGAATTCCTGATCTTATTTGATATAAAAAAATTTATTAATTTGGCTTGTTCTAATTCATCTAGTACCTCAAATATACTGAGAACTACATCAACAGCTTGAGAGGAAGTTTTTTTGTCCAAGAGAAAGTGCTTAGCTATATCAAGTTGAACTCTAGGGTAACTTGAGTTATTCATTAAGTGAATAAGGATTTTACGTGCTTCTAAATTGTCAGTACCAATTCTGTCAGTTAAATTACAAGCGATTTTAACTTGTACAGGTTCACTAAGAGTAGTTAAATCCCAAGAATTAATAGCTGTTAATGCTTCTTTATGCAAATTTAGAACTAAAAGGTGCATAAGAGCATCAAGCCTTTCATCTTCATTTTGGCTAGATCTAAACAACTCTATTAAAGTTTTGACTCCTACGGAATGACGTGGGCTAACATCACATAAGCTTCGAGCAATGGAAAGACGCAGGGATCTATCTGGAGCAGTTGGTAGTAATTTCTCTAATTTGCTTCTAGCAATGGTGTTACCAGGATCAAGCTTTCCTAGTAGGGAGGCGATCTCCTGACATTTCTCTATTGCCTCATTGTTTCTGCAAGTTCTTTGCTTTCTGAGCCACGAACATAAAGCATTGGTAAATTGCTCTGTATTTTCAAAATCATCGTCTAGTTGTAATCGGCTAATATCATTAGGTTCAGAATGTTGAATGAGTAAATTTATTGTGTCTAGGTTATCTGGAGAGAATCTGAAAAGATTTCTAGAAATAATTATTTTTTGGGCTTGAGCTTGAGTGCATTGCAGTTCTTGTTGAAGTCTATCTACGATCACTTCATGATCAATACCTTGACTTCTCAAGATTCTATTAATTGCTTGATATAAATACGATCCTTCATCGTTTTTTAAGCTCTCGCTTATAACCTCAACCGTTTCTATCGTTCCAGTGCAGAATTTATATAGACTAACCAGAGCTTTTTGGCGGAGTTCATCGTCAGAATCAGTCTGAGCTAAATTCGTCAACGCGATCGCAGCATCTAAGTTGTTCTTGCCAATTTCACCAAGTAACTCAACAATTTTCAACCGCATACCTCTAGACTGATTTGATGCCAGTAGTTGCAGCAAGATAGGAACTGCTAGGTCAAGATTTGTCTCGCTAAGAGCAAGTCTTGCCTTTTTAGCGATCGAGTAGTGATGGCTGAGACTCTCTTTAAAAATTTCTTGGCTACGGACACAAGACAAGTCTGCTAACAGCTTCTTGAGCAATATGTTTTCGGACGCTTCTTCAAGAGTTTCCGTTAGGTCGGGATGCAGTGCCCACTCAAGCAATTGCTTTATGATTTTTTCTGACACAGCAGTATTTTGTGGTTCAAATTCGGCAATCCCTGCTGCTGCTAAACACCAAGCTTGTAAATTGTAGAAGCCGCCACAACCATCATTAAAGTCTAAAAGCTTTTCTATTAATTTCTCTTTTTCTACTGCTTCCACATCTTTACGCCCAAGCCACAGGAGGAACACCTCCTTCCACTTGGGGTCAAAAATTCGGTATGGGTGAGCGCCCCTCTCGGTTCTCACAGGGCAGTCGATGTGCGAGTTTGGTAGAAAAAAGCTCCAGCTATCTTCCTCTGGTGTTTCTGCATTGATCGCGATCGCAGCAAAGTATTCCTGGAAAGTAGGATGCCAAAATGCGTACACTTCCTCGTATGGCCTTTCTGCGGCGTTCCCAACTGGATTGAGCCAGTTAAGGTCAATAATCAATTTTAGAAGGTCTAGTTTTGTAGAAAAAACTCTTTCGAGTAAACCGCGACGGATGCGGAACCTTGAACTATTTTTTTCAAGGGCTTGTAGGGCTAACTGCCCCAGAGCGTGGTGTAAATCTTCTTTCTGTTGCTGACTAACACAGTACTGGTCTTGCTTCCAGTAATAAAATGCTTTGACGAATTCTGCAAAAAGTTCAGCCTTTGTTTGGGAAAGTTCACCCTCCTGAAATTCCCAGAGGCGGCAGAGCAGCGTGAGGCGCAACGGGTTTCTAATTAAATCTCGGAGTCGAGAGTTTCTAGGGTTCCTCAACTGAGTTTGTAACTTTAGTCCGCGTTCCGAGTTAGCTTTCCACCATTTGTTGATAAAGGTATCTATTGCGTCCGTAGTGGTAGAAGTCGTACTCAGATCGAGAATTTGGTACGCATTGTAGTTTGAGAGAAGGTTCCAGTTGTTATTCCAGTGAGAAAGGCGACAGGACAACAAAATATGGGCTTGTCTGATCCAACTGATCGATAAGTTCTTGGAGAGCGAGATCATCTGTTCTATGTCGTCTATCACCAACCAAACACGATGACGGGAGAATAATTTTGCCAGAGCCTCCTGCATTTCGACGGAAACTTGTGTCGTCGCAAGGGCATTTTTAAGCCATGTAGTTGTCAGGTAATCTTCTAGAGATTGCTGCCCTAACTCACCGGAAGGCACCCAAATCACGATGTCAGCTTGCTCGCACTCAAAGATGCTATGGGCATACCATTGTAAGAAGGTAGTCTTGCCAGACCCTGCTTCTCCAAGAACAATAGCTCGAACCTGTTGTCCAGATCTTGATGTTTCCACTGTGGTGCGAAGGAAGGTTTTAGGAGAGAATTGTCCTTCTTGGGAGTTTGCGGGACTATAGAAGGTAGAGCCTTCTTCAGGCTGAACCCCCAAAGGTTGTTTTGGAGCCTTTTTCCACTTGGCTAAACCTATAGGTACGAGGCTGTCATTCCAGTCAAAGCTAGAGCCGATACTTTTCAGTAGAGGGTTAGAGGTTATACCTCGGATTCCTTCTAACTGGAACCGGTAGAGTTGACGTGCTGCTAAAACGAGTTTCTGCTCAACGCCTATAGGCTCTAATGATTCTTCATCTCCTGATGCTGCACATTCTCTAGTAATTAGAGTGTCAAGCTCATCATTAGAAATCTTTAAAGCTAACCCGATCTTGTATGCATTCTGCAACCGAATCCCGTCTTCTTTCAAGAATCTTTTAACTGTGCCTGCAGATACACCAGCCTCTTCAGCAATAACCTCTATGGTCACTGCTTTTTTCCGCTCTCGGCTTAACTCCGCTTTTGCCTTTTCTATACGATCCAACCCAGATTTGGATAGCCGAACACTTCGTGAGGCATACTTCTGTTTCATGATTTCAAGCTGTAGATGCTACTACTAACAAGCTTATTTCCAATCTGAGAGGTGCAGGCATACTTAATCCGGGTTTGCACAAGGAGTATGACAACATTGAGATTTCCCATGAGAAACTGAGAGAAGGCGGTCTAAGTGAAGAACAGAAACAGGAAAATCGGGAGAAAAGCAGTCGGCGTGTACGATGTGAGAATGCGTTTGCGGAAGTGAAACGATACAGAATTGTGGGCGATCTTTACAGAAATCGTGTGACTGATTTTGATGATCGTTCGATGTTGATAGCAACTGGGCTATAAAACTTCTATTTGGTAGTTGCCTAACTCAGATGGAAGTGATAAGGAAAGATTCTTTTCCTTAAAAAACTTTATTCACAACAAGTCTAATGCTGCAAAGCTCGGATTCAACGCAACCATATTGCTTGTGCCTTGCTCGTTTGGACTTGCCTCAGAGCAATTGCTGATCAAACGGTAGAACGGTTTATCAGATTAAGCATGGGATGCTCTCTGACTACTTGATTGAGCAACTCAGGCACCCATCCGTTCGAATGTCTCTTGCGTAAATCCTAAAACTATTTCCTGTTGCCAAGAGGGAATTTCATATTCTGATCCTTTTTGATCCTTTTTGATCTCGAATTTTTTGTTCCCTCAAAGTATTTTGGAACTATGCCAGTTGAATGTGATGCGGATACGATTTTCTGCAAGAAATCGTATCCGTATAGAGACGACTAAGCCTAAGGACAGTTTTCTCAACAACTTGAACGACAGATGTTGTAAGCGTGACAGGAATTCGTTGCCCTTACATCGTGCTGCCAATTATTTGTAATAACAGTTCTGTCCTTTATCTTTATCAACTTTATAAATTAGGTAACTCCTGATGAAAAATTCCAATGAGTTGCAGGAGTTTAGATGACTTCAAAGACAGAAGTGACTTCATCAAAGTCACTTGCTGAAGCCGCATCTGGCTTTATGCCTCTCTTTTCTGTATGTGTACGGATTTAGACCAGGAGAAGTTAGAACACTCAAGATTGCCAAGTTGAACCTGAAATCTAAGTAGGGAAATTACCCTTTAAACTTACTGCTATTTCAGGAAAACTATTTTTCTACTTATGAGCTTTTCCTCCTTAAACTCCGTTGCCTTCATTTAGTTTTCATAGCTTGAGTAGGTAGGGCTAATTTGACCAGACGTTTGTTCTACCTGTTGTCCCCTCTGCTACATAAGGCTGAATAGCTTTATCGAAGTGGTGGTCTAGTTTTGTAGTGCATTCCCAGTACTGTGGCTATCTCAGTTTTTATCTGTGGACCCTCTTAATTTCTACCCTTTCAACCAATGAAAAGTCTTGAACAAATTGACGCAAACATTGACGCTATCAACAAACGTCACAAAACAGCGGGAATCAAGGTAACGATGAAGCGGATTGGGCGCTGTATCTATCTGATTTTCACGGCAGACCCGATCCCTGGATCTGGTGGAACTAAGCGACATCAGCATAAGCTTCCAACTTATGGTGCTGATCCTAAAGGTGTCAAATTGGCAGAAAGGAAAGCAAAGGAAATTGGTGGAGCATTGTCTAGTCGAACTTTCGACTGGATTAACTACAAGGAATTCTTGAAACCAGAAATCTTTACAGAAGAATCTGAGTCTTTTGCTGAGGCTAAGACAGAATTAATAACAGTTAACAAGGCAACAGAGTTATTAGAGAAAAAGTATTTTTTAACAAAAGAACGTAATGCCACAGATAATAATTCTTGGAAAAAAAATTATGTCACCTCACTTAATAAAGTTACAAAGGAGCATGGGGAAGAGAGTCTAACGGTAGAGCTTTTGAGAAGTATTATCGAGTTACAACCAAAAAATAGCTCAACCCGGAAGCGCACGTCTGAAGTTTTTAAGTTGTTAGCTGCTTGTGCTGATATTGAAGCTGACTTCTCTGATTTGGCTGGAAGTTATTCATCTTCAAATTCCGCACCCCGTAACCCACCATCCGATGATTTAATTGCTGATTGGTTTTTCAAGATTGAAGATCCTGCTTGGCGTTGGGGTTATGGAATGATTGCAACGTATGGGTTGAGACCGCATGAATTGTTTCATCTGGAGCTTGAGCACTTTATTCAAACAGGGCAAATGCTTGAGATTACAGGCGGAAAAACCGGTGTTCATCAGGTTTGGCCCTTTCGCCCTGAATGGGTTGAACTTTTCAAGCTACGGGAGGTCAACTTACCAGAAGTACGTTCGTGTGAAATCAATTCAGACTACGGACAAATATGTTGGGAGCACTTGAGATGCAAATCAAATCTTCCTTTCAATCTCTACGATTTGCGACATGCTTGGGCAATAAGGACTATGAAGTTTAGCTTACCAGATGCGTTAGCGGCTCGACAGATGGGACATAGTCTCGCTGTCCATACAAAGACTTATCTTAAGTGGATCAACAAAAGAGATCAACAGGAAGAGTATGACCGATTGATGCAGAAATACGTTCAGGATCAGACTAAAGCTGATCCCTCTACTATAAGATCAGAGACTGCTCAGAGTGATTCTCCCCCAAAGGATACAGATAGCTAGCTCCCCAATTCAATCCGTTGAAATTCACTAGTCTGCAAAGTCTGATACCGTTGTGCTGAAAACAACCAGTCGCAACGAGGGCAAACGGAGGTCAGACTCTAATTGTACTGAGGACGGACAACAGTTGAATATCTTTAATATGTGAAGCTTGCCCCACTTGTAGCATTGTTGCAATCATCAAGAAAATCATTCGAGGAAGTATGTTTTTCTTGCAGAGAAGGCTGATTCGCAATTGATGAGATCTATTGATATCGTAGCAACTTGCTTAATGGCTCCTAAATGAGAAACAAACTCTGAAGGCACATTGGCGTGATCGCTTAGATCCTATATAACAATCGTTTCATCAAGCAGTGGAGAGGTTTGAGGCATTGGGTTAACGGTGCATCCGTAAGTCCGAACCGATGTTAGCTCGATGTCAAGTATCCTTCAAAATAGTGCTTGTGAGCACCCAAACTGACAGATAGTGAGCTTTGAAGGGCTGTTTACTGGGCTTGAAATTTACTCGGCAACAAAATACCTTACTGGTGTGGGTTTCGACTTCGCTCAACCCACTGGACAAGCGAGTGCTGAACGAAGTCAAAGCACGATTTCTTATGTTGGATCAAAAGTTGCTGGGTTAGTAACTCCTGAAAGCTCCTTCGAATTGGTTCAGCAATTCACAACAGTATCTAGAATTTTATCAGTAAGTTCGTGCTATCCCAGGATTAGACGCTTCTCGACTAGTCTAAAATTTTCTTAATTTTACAGAATGTTTAATTACATTTAAGTGCCAAAAAGAATATGCCAGCTTCCTCTTAAATCTCCATAACGAAGAGCCTTCATGGGTTTTAGACATTTGTTGGGAAATTACACCATGAAGAAAATAGCTCTTACTCATAGTTGAAATATGAGTAAGACTCACGCTAGAACAAGACTTTCAACGACCGATCCGCTAAATTTATCTAATTTTTTCTTAATTTTGAGCGGAGACTCAAAAGTAGGGACAATACCTTACCTTTTGCCTTTGATGGTGCGACATTTTTTCGGTGAGGCTTCTAGTGCTTCCGCACAACGTTCTACATGCCACTGCCAGTAAGGTCGTCCTGCTCCTGGGATGCTTGTATCTCGATAATGATAGTTGCTTTTGAACAATTCGTTACGGCGCAGCTTACGAAGCTGTTCCTCAGAAATTCCCAACATAGCAGCTGCTCGCTTAGTGTGAAACCATTGCTGATTAAACCGAATTCTTTCTCTAAGGGAAGATGAATCGCGAACCAGTTTTAATTCGTTTTCTTTGGCAAACAGTTCTTGAACGCCACATATAGAGAGCGGACTATCTTTATCTAGTTCCACGAAGTAAATCCAAGTTTCCTGCTGAGAAAACTTCATTCCTGTGATCCGTCCTGTTTCCCAGGATCGATCCTTGCCTTGTCCCTGACAAAATTTTACTCTCTCACCAAAATGGAATGAAGGTTGACAGAATTCTACACGTTTAGGCACGATGATCAACCAAGCAAGATCATGGGACAGAGGCGATGGTAAATCAGTGAACATGATTAATTACATTCAACTAACCCTCTAATTGAAAAGGCAAAAACCATCAAATAGAAAGCAAGCTCTGTCAAAATGACAGTTGCTGATCGCCCTATAAGTTCAGTCTCTACTCTGCATGGTTCAAACCCCTTCTCGGTCTTTTCGTAGGTATGGCGCTCTATAACGATGCGTTGCCATAAACTGTTTTCTGCAATAGACGCAGTTAATGTGAGCGCAGCCTACTATCGTACTTCTTCACTGTTTTTGCAACCGACACCAATTCTGAATCAGGCTCGGTTTAATCCGATCGCTATTTGACCACAGCAGATGAATCTCTGCCAGTCGGCGACAGATAGCATCGGAAGGTTCTCGACGGCTTCTTCCTCCACTAAACCAATGCTCGATCGTACTAAGTGAGGCACCGGTGAGAGTCTCCAATTCCTTGTAGCTCACCTCCCAAAACTGTGTAAAAACCATTGGGTGCAAAGGAGGAGGGCAGGTGGAATAAAGCTGAAAGAGTTCCCACTGTCTGCGGGAGGGGCTTCGTCTCACAATAATTCCTCCGCTACCTACGGTTCTTTAAGGTCAATTGGTTCCAAGTCATCCTCAGCCCCCCAATCAGAGGTAATGCCATCTGCATAGGATGGACTAGAAGTATCCAGGGCGATCGCATAGTGATACCCCCGCACCTTCACGCTTGCCCCACTGCCATACACAATCCCAACATTCTCCCGTAGTCGTGGCTGGGCATACAGCACCAGCGCACATACTGTCCTAGTCGAAATTTGGGTGGTGGTAGATCTTCCAGCAGTTCGTTCAGCAGGGAAGCGGGCGGGAGAGATCGGCTTGTTCATAGAACTTAGTCTCACACAGAGGAATAGCATATAATCAGCATTAATAGCATAGTATTAGTGCTAATAAGATGCAATCAATCTTTTTTTAGCACGAAGGAGCTAATATTTGCTGAAGGATCTATGCTGCCTGAAATGAGCAAACGTACAATGATCGCCCTGCCTGTCTCCATCTTTGATGACCTCGAAGTAGGGATTGTGACAGGACACATGCAAAGTCCTGCAATACGAAATTGAAAGCTTTGTTTTGAAGTGGTTTCAGTATTTTCCGTTTTCTGTCATTTCAGCCTTAGAGGCAAACGAAAAATGGGGCTTTGAAGGCAATCTTGCAGGATTTTGTACGTGTCCTGCCGCAATCTCTTCCGGTTTACGGGCGATCTCTTCCAAGGCTACATAATAATCGCTGACGGGTCAGGAGGTGGGTTCATTACACCTTGAAGAGGATGATCGCCATAGCCAAAATGGTCATTCTATGTGACATCTCGTGACCAGGTTTTGGACTGATGCGAGCGTCATAAGAACCTTTAACCCCTGGGCGATCGCCTGTGGAGTGAAAAGTATGGGCAATGATGCAGCGATGCAGTAGAATCTTGGGTCAATTACTGCACGAAGGTTGAATCATGTCAGAACCAGTATCTAAATCCGTTAACCAGACCGTCATCAACTTGCTGACTGTGTTAGCACAGCAGGGCGACCCGGAGGCGATCGCCGCCCTGGAGAGAAGCAGTTCCGAGAGTGAATTAGAGGGAGTAGATGACGCTAACTCAGTGAGGATCAGGTTAGATACGGCAGATGCCGATTACCTCATCACCGAGCATGGCGCAACTGAAATGCCAAAGGTAGACCAGCCAGAGGCAGATACCCTCTAAGCCCTTGTTTAGGACAAACTCTGGACGGCGATCGCCGCTTCATCTGTGGTTGGCATTCTGCCTAACTCTGCTGTTAGCTGCTGCCTGGTCTTCTTGACCTTATTCAGCTTTTCAACGATGTGAACCGGGACGCAAATCGTCCGGCTCTGAGTGGCGATACAAAGCAGCTCCCCCTTTGGGGTAATCGCCCCTGTCACCGTCTGCCGAATTCACCAGTAAGCGTAAGTACTGAACTTGAAGCCTTTGGCTGGGTCAAACTTCTCAGCAACCCGGTCAAGCCCCAAGCCCCTTCCTGAATCAAGTCCAGCAGTTCTAAGCCCCGATTCTGATACTTCTTGGTGATGGAAATAACCAGACGCAGGTTTGCCTCAATCAGCCGCCGTTTAGCGCGATCGCCCCGCTGTATCACTGTCTGGTCCTGTTGGTGCCTCCTCCCTGGCTGTCAATCCTGCTTCAATCTGTCGAGCTAAGGCTGGGTTAGATATTGTGCTCCGATGCAGAAGATCACGTCTGCCTGTTTCTACCCATCAAGATGGGTAGGTTTCCGACTATGCCAGAGCAAGAGGAAGCAGGATGATATATCCATATCAAAACCGCTGACCACGCTTTATAAGGTCAGCACATACGAAAATAAAGCCCTGACCGCTAGGTTGGGGCTTATTGTTTTGGTCTAGATAAAAGCAGCACAGCGATCACCCATCCCTCCTAAAGAGTCCGACGATTTTCCTCGGGACTGACGCAAGCGAACCCTAGTTGCTATAGCTTTACGCAATTAAGCTAGGACATTATTTTAGAGATAGATAAGCGTTTAGGAGTGCCAATGTCAGCCCCCTACAGTTATGACCTTCGTCGCAAAGCGATTGATGCAGTAAAGCGTGGTGAGCGTAAAAGTGAGGTG